>NZ_JBVISA010000040.1:0-74637 GCF_055575755.1 Kitasatospora sp. NPDC034035
CCTCAAACGGGCCGAACACCGCGACTGGCCACCACCCGCTCCGGCCATCGTCACGATCGCCGGACCGGGCAGGACCTTAAATCACCGGCATTGGGTCTAGGCGGTGAACGTCGAGTCGGCACTGCTGCTCACCCAGGCGTTCGCGCCGGGAATGCGCGCGAACGGCTTCGGCAGGGTGGTCTTCATCGTGTCCAACACGTTCTGGCGTCCCGCGGGCGCGCACATGCTCGCGTACGTGGCGTCCAAGGGGGCGCTGATCGGCATGACCCACAGCCTCGCCGCCGGGCTCGGCAGCCACGGAATCGCCGTCACGGCTGTTGCCCCAGGACTGACTCGCACGCCGGCTACCGGCGTGGTGCCGACGGAGGAGTTCGAGGAGGTCGCGGCGCACCAGGCGCTGCCCCGCCCGCTCACCCCCGACGACACCGCATCCGTGGTGGCGATGCTCGTCGGCGACGACGCCGCCGCGCTGACGGGCCAGACACTGACCGTCGACGGCGGCCTGGTGACGAACTAGGAGCGCAGCCGGCGGGATCCTCACCATTGGACTCCCGCGTGCGAGATCGCCGGCCCCGACGGGTACGCGGAAGGTGTCGGGTTCGGTGCGTCGGCGCTGGTCTCATCTTGCGTGGCCAGCAGCCGGCCGCACGACGACCGGATTGTCGAGCACTTTCAGGTTCTCGATACCTACCGCGCCCCCGGTCGCGATCGGCGCCGTCCCCAAGGGCGCCAACGCCTTCCGGCACGTCCTCGGCGTCGAGGAATCGGCGAGCGGCCCGGTCCCCAGGAAGGTCGGCCCCGCCTTCGGCAGGGCCGCCGGACGGCCTGTCTCGCGCGAGGAGTCCCGGGCCGTGGTCCGCCGCCCACCTCGACGGCGGCGTGATCACCACCGGGAAGCCCGAGGACGTCGACGTGGTCGGCGAGGAGTACCCGCAAGACTTCCGGCTGGATACCCGACGGCCGCGACGCGTTCGCCAGTGCGCTCGCGATCAGCTGCGGGGCGATGCCCGACGGGCGGGCCCTGCAGACGTACATGGTCGCCGGGTACGACCGGCCCGCCTTCCAGAGCGTATGGGGCGGCACTATCGCCGGGAGCGGCCGGGCGGCCGACTTCACCACGCCCGACGACATCCGGGATATCTGGGACATCTGAGTTAGAACTGACTCAACGTCAACCGAGAGGAAGGCCGGAGATGACCACCGCAATCGTAGGCGTCGGCTACATCGGGCGTGTCGTGGCCCGGCACCTGGTGGCCGGGGGTGAAAGCGTCGTCCTGGCGGGGAAGGGCGCCTCGCGCGCAGAGGCGCTCGCGGACGAGCTCGGGCCGCTCGCACGTGCCGCCTCCGTGCAGGACGCGATCACGGGCGCGGACACCGTCGTGTTCGCGGTCTGGCTGGATGCCATGAGGGAGCTGATCCCGCAGGTTCGACCGCTGCTCGAAGGGAAGGTCGTCATCGACCCGTCGAACCCGGTCGCGTTCGACGAGAAGGGCCAGATCGTGCGGTCGCTGCCTGACGGGCAATCGGCCGGGTCAGTGGTCGCCGCCCTGCTGCCCGGAGGCGCCCACTACGTGAAAGCGTTCGGCACCCTCACCGCGGAGGTGCTCGCCGCGAACGCGAACCGCGCGCCGCGGCGTGCGGCGCTCTTCTACGCCACCGACGACGAGAACGGCGCGGCGACGGCCGGACGGCTGATCCGCGCGGCCGGGTTCGACCCCGTGAAGGCCGGCGGCCTGGCCGCCGCCGCCCGCATCGAGGCGCCGGGAGGCGACCTGGACCAGTTCGGGTTCAACGGCGAGGTCGTCGACCTCGACCAGGCGCGCGCCGCTGTCGACTCCACCCACCCGTGAATCCAGACACGAAGGCGGCTCGCCCAGGTGCGGCAGCTGCCGGCCAGGCGTGAGCTCGAACTCGGCGACAGCAGCAACCCCGGGCCCTCGCCCGGACGCTTTCGATCACAAGCCGAGTCGGGCGACGGCATGGCGGCGTCGTCGCCGATGGGACCGGACCGGTCGAGGCGCGGCGCGGGACCCGGGTTCGCCAGGGGCGTCGGTTCCGCCGGATGCTGGAGAAGGCCCGGGTGGGCTACGTCCCGACCGCTGTGTCCCTGCAGCTCATCCTCCCAGCGCATGGCCCGGATTGTGGACGACAGGAGTCCGACATGAGCGAAGCAGTCGACTGGAACGCAAAGACCATCGCAGAGTTCCGAGCAAACGAGGGCAGGGTCGGCGGGGTCTTCGAGGGCGCTCTGCTGGTCCTCGTCCATCACCGCGGCCGCAAGAGCGGCCGGGAGCACGTCACCCCGATGATGTACCTCCCGCACGACACCGAGCCGGACATCGTCTACGTCTTCGCAACCAAGAGCGGAGCACCCACCAACCCGGACTGGTATCGCAACCTGATCGCCGCCGGTGAGGGCACCATCGAACGCGGAACCGCGACCTACCGGGTGACCGTCCGCGAACTTGTCGGCGCCGAACGCGACCGCATCTACGCCGAGCAGGCACGGCGGTACCCCGGCTTTGCCGAGTACGCACGCCAGACTGCCGGAATCCGCATCATTCCCGTGCTCGAACTCCGGCGGGCGTAGCCAGAGCCCTGCCGGCTTCAGCAGGTCGAAGGAGAGAGATCATGCCCAGGGCGGTCAGGTACGACGAGTTCGGTGGGATCGACGTGCTGCGGGTCGACGAGGTGGAACGCCCGGTGCCCGGGGACGGGCAGGTCCTCGTACGCGTGAAAGCGGCCGGCATCAACCCCAGTGAGGCGGTCATCCGAACGGGGGCGGTGGCACAGATGTTCCCGTCGACGTTCCCGTCCGGACAGGGCAGCGACCTCGCCGGGGTCATCGAAGAGGTCGGAGCCGGGGCGGCCGGGCTCTCGCCCGGCGACGAGGTGATCGGCTTCAGCAACAAGCGGGCCTCCCAGGCCGAGCTGGTCCTGGTCGAGGCCGGTGACCTCACGCCCAAGCCGGAGAAGGTCTCATGGGAGGTGGCCGGCAGCCTGTACGTCGTCGGCGTCACCGCATGGGGTGCGGTCCACGCCGTCCAGCCCGAGGAGGGCGAGACCGTCGTCATCTCCGGAGCCGCCGGTGGAGTCGGCTCGCTCGCCGTCCAGCTCGCCCGCCGCACCGGGGCCACGGTCATCGGCCTGGCGAGCGAGAGCAACCACGACTGGCTGAGAAGCCACGACGTGATCCCGGTCGCGTACGGTGACGGCGTCGCGGACCGCATCAGGACCGCCGCGCCCGGCGGCGTGGACGCCTTCATCGACACCTTCGGCGACGGGTACGTCGAGTTGGCCCTCGCCCTCGGCGTCGCGACCGATCGGATCGACACCATCGCCGATTTCGCGGCCGCCGAGCGGCACGGGGTGAGGACTGAGGGAGGGATCGCGGCCGGGCCGGGCGCCAAGGTGCTCGCCGTGCTTGCCGGCCTGATCGCCGACGGACGTCTCGAGGTGCCGATCGCAAACGTCTACCCGCTGGCGCAGGTCCGCGAGGCCTACACCGAGCTCGAACGCCGCCACACCCACGGCAAGATCGTCCTCAGGCCCTGATACTCGTCGTTCGGCCCACGGGCCAGGGGTGACGGGCTCAGGCTCACACGGTGGCAGGCGGGCGGCCGGGACTTCGCTTGGCCGGTCCTGGCCAGACCGCGCGCTAGGACGGTTGGCTGCTCCCGCCGACGAAGGTGTAGAGCTCGATGATGACACCGTCCTTGCAGCGGGCGATGTCCATGCCGGCCACGACGGGCGGCCGGCCGGCGGGGCCGTAATGGAAGGCGAGGTGTCCGAGGTCGTCGTTGACGGAGACGGGGCCGTCGGGCCGCATGACCCAGCCCGGGGACTGCGCGAGCAGCTCTGCGGCGCGCCGGGCGAGCGCCTCGCGGCTTCGGTGTACGCGGTCGGGTTCGTGCCACACGACGTCCTTGGCGTAGGTCACCGCGATGGCCGCGTTGCGGCGCTCGGCATCCGGTTCATTGAAGACGTCGAGAAGGTTGCGGCGCATCAGGTCCGCGACGGTGGTGTTCATGGGCGGCCCTTCGGTCACGCGACCCGTGCACAGGCGCCTCCCGACCCGGATCGTGGTCGACAGGCGCAGCGTTACGGTGGAGCAGCCCAGCGCACCGGATGACGCCGAAGGGCGGCAGACCGCGCGGGGGCTGCTGCGGCGCCGGCTCTATGCCTCAAGGGTCTTCGCGGCGTCGCGGATGACGTCGAGGACGAAGTCGGGGTGCGAGAGCATGGGCACGTGGCTGCTGTCGACGGCGTGGGTCTTCGCGCCCATCCGCTCGGCGGCGGCCCGCTCCAGATCCGGGTTCACGGTGCGGTCGTTGTTCGCGACGACGTACCAACTCGGCTTCGTGCGCCAGGCGGTGCCGGGGACCTGCTGGGTGAACAGGTCGGGGACCGGCACGGCGCCCGTCGCGAGGACGAGCTTCTGCTCAGCTGCTGGCAGATCGCCGCAGAAGTCGCCGACGCCGGACTCGAGGAGCCAGATCCGGCCGTCGGCGATGTCGATGTGGTCGAAGACGGGCGTGCGCGCGAACTTGTCCTGCTGGTCCTGTGAGGTCTCGTCCTCGTCGGGGGCGAGTGCGGCGAGGTAGACCAGGGCGCCCACGCGGTCGTGGGTGCCGGCCTTGGTGATGAGGGTGCCGCCGTAGGAGTGGCCGACGAGCACGACGGGGCCGGGCACGTGGTCGATGGAGCGGGTGACGCATTCGACGTCGCCCGCGAGCGAGTCGAGGCCGTGCTGCGAGGCGGACACCTCGTGCCCTTCGGCCTGGAGCGCGGGGATGAGCTTGCTGAAGCACGACCCGTCGGCCCAGAGTCCGTGGGCGAAGACGATGCTGGCCTTGCCGGTCATGATTTCCTCTTCTCGCAGGCATCAAGCGACGGCAGCAGAACTACACACGGCGTCCACACTATTACTCTCAGCGGTGAGCCGCGACCGCCTCTCGATCCAGGACCGCCCCCGAAGCCTGCGACGCAGCCACCGACCTCTGCGACCAGCTCGCCCTGTCGGCCGCTGGGTCCGGCCACCGCTGCGCGTCCGGACCACCGTGGTCATCATGGAACTGCGGCCGACTGGCAGGAGGGCTACTCGATGGAGCTGTTCCCACCGATGCCGCTCGCCGAGTGGCGGGACACGAAGGAGACGCTGCACCGCTTCACGCAGGTGGTGGGCAAGATCCGCCTGGCGGCGAGCGTGCGGCGCAACCACTGGTGGAACGTCCCGTTCCACCTCACCGGGCGTGGGATCACCACCCGGCCCATGGGACAGGTCGACGGCAACCCGATCTTCACCATCGACTTCGACTTCGTCGACCACCGGCTGGTCGTCGCGACGGCGGACGGCGGGACGGAGTCCTTCCCGCTCCTCGGCCAGTCCGTGGCCTCGTTCTACCGGCAGACCCTGGAGGCGCTGGCGGCGCTGGGTATCCGGGTGGAGATCAGGATTCCCCGGCCGTACCGGCTGGCCGACTCTGCCCGGCCGTTCGCCGAGGACTTCGAGCACGCGACCTACGATCCCGTCTGGGCGAATCGCTACTGGCAGGTGCTGGGCCAGGTCGGGCTGGTGCTGGAGGAGTTCGCGGCGCGCTTCTCGGGCAAGGTCAGCCCCGTCCACCTCTTCTGGCACTCGCTCGACATCGCCCACACCCGGTTCTCCGGACGCGTCGTCGACCAGCCACCGCAGGTGGACCCGGTGACCCGCGAGGCGTACTCCCGGGAGCTGATCAGCTTCGGGTTCTGGTTCGGCGACGCCGACCTGGGCGAACCGGCCTTCTACTCCTACACCACTCCCGAGCCCGCGCACCTGGCCGAAGACCCGCTCAGGCCCGCATCGGCCCGGTGGATCGTGCTCAACGACAGCCACCTGGCGGTACTGCGCTACGCCGCGGCCCGTACGGAGGCCGATCCGAGAGCGACCGTACTCGCCTTCTACGAGAGCGCGTACCAGGCCGGAGCCGTCCGCTCCGGCTGGGACGTCGACTACCTCGCTTGCCCGGGTGGAGTCACGGACCCGCGTCTGCCGGCCCCGCCGCTCTGAGCGCCTCAGTGCAGGTGCAGCTGCCAGTCGGCAGGGACCTTGCCTCGCGGGCCGGGCGTCGGCTGCGAGGCCGGGTGCGCGGCGGGCGGTGCCAGTTCCGGTCCCTCGTAGTACTGCTCGGTCTCGACGTTCCACAACCACGCCTCACCGGGCTCGAAGCTGGCCAGGAACGGGTGCCCCGCCTCTCGGGCATGCCTCGTGCCGTGTTGCGAGGGTGATGAGTCGCAGCAGCCGATGTGCCCGCACGCGGCGCATCGCCGCAGGTGGAACCACCACCCCGGCCCGTCTCCCGCCAGGCACTCCACACACCCGTCTCCGCTCGGCTGCGCGGAGGGATCAATCCCCCGGATTGGGCTGTCAGTCATCGGACACGCCTCCCGATGAAGGCTCGGCCGGTCGCCGGTTCGGCACACCGACACCGAAGCCATGGCACTGTCTGTCCCAATCCCAACCAGCCGGCTCGCACAGAGATTCCGTGACGAGCAACAGCGGGCGGTCCAGTCTCACAGAGTCCATCCGCGCCGACCGGAGGCGATGCGGACCGGCGTGATCACGCGGGCCCGGCGGTGACCGTGACCTTGAAGGTCGCGACCGGCTGTGCGTGACTGGAGGGAGCAACAGTGGCCTGGCCGACATCGAGGTGCTCCGGATGGGATTCATCGGCACGGTGGGGCTGGTACTCCACCCCGAGCGCACCTGCGCGCCCACCGTGGAGGCCGTGGTCGGCTGGAGCCGGGCCCGGGGGACGAAAGTGCTGGGGCTGGCGGCGGAGGTGGCACGGATCGGCTGCGAGGCCATTCCGGTCGAGGCCGAGGAGATGACCATCACCGCCGACCTGCTGATCAGCCTCGGCGGGGACGGCACCATGCTGCGCGCCATGCGGCTCGCGACCGGGGGCCACGCACCGGTCCTGGGCGTCAACGTCGGACGCCTGGGCTTCCTCGCCGAGGTCGACATACCGGAACTCCCTGCCGCACTGGATGCCATCGACGCCCACCGTTTCACCGTGGAAGTCCGCTCCGGCGTCCATGCCCGCTTCGGGGCAGCCCAGGAGACGGCACTCAATGACGTCGTGCTCCTGCGCAGCCCGGGACACAAGTCCGCGGCGGTCGCCGTACGGGTCCTGGGCGAGCCCTTCGTGGCCTACACCGCCGACGCGGTCGTCGTCGCCACGCCGACCGGCTCCACCGCGTACAGCTTCTCCGCCGGCGGCCCCATCGTCTCCCCCAACGCGGAGGGACTGCTGATCACCCCCGTGGCTCCACATGCCGCGTTCAACCGCTCCGTGTTCCTCTCCAGCGGCGAGCGGCTCGACCTGGAAGTCCTGCCGAACAGCGGCGACCTCGCCATCGAGGCCGACGGCCTCCTGGTCGGCCACGTCTCACCGGGCGATGTCGTCGAGGTGACCATGCTGCCCGCCGCCGCACGCGTCGTGCGACTCGGCCACACCACGTTCTACCAGCGGGCCCAGCGCAAGCTCCGGCTCACCGGCTCGGCGGAACACGGCTGACTCTCCGGTCCCATGGGCGGCAACCACCACGTGCTCGTGGTGGCGCTCGAGAACGTCCTCGCACTCGACATCGGGATTCCGTTGCAGGTCTTCGGGAGCTGGCCGGACGGGCCGTACTCGCTGACGGTGTGCACGGAACGGCCCGGGCTGGTCCCGATGCACGGCGGCCCGGTGTTGTCCGTCGCCGACGGGTTGGAGGCCCTTGAGACCGCGGACACCGTCATAGTCCCGGGGTACTTGGAGCCAGACCCGCCTTCGGTTGCGGTCACCGCCGCGCTCGCGGGGGCGGCGGCCCGCGGCAGCCGAATGGTGTCCACCTGCTTGGGGGCGTTCGCCCTCGCCGCCGCCGGCCTGCTCGACGGCCGCCGGGCTACCACGCACTGGCGGTACGCCGCAGCGCTGGCCAGGCAGTACCCGCACGTGACGGTGCAGCCGGAGGCGCTGTACGTCGATGAAGGCAAGGTGCTGACCTCGGGCGGCGTCGCCGCGGGCCTCGACCTGTCTCTGCATCTCATCCGTCGCGATCACGGCGCCCGTCTGGCGAACCAGCGGGCCCGCCTGCTGGTCACCGCCCACACCGCATCGGCGGTCAGGCCCAGTTCGCCGACCTGCCGGTGGCCCCGGACGCCTCCGACGGACCGGCGCCGGTGTACGAGTGGGCCCTGCACCACCTGCACCAGCCGCTCACCGTCGACCAGTTGGCGCGCCAGGCCGGCATGTCCCGCCGCACGCTCATCCGTCGCTTCCACGCCGACACCGGCCGGCCGCCCATGCGTTGGCTGCTCGACGCAAGGCTCGGCCTCGCACGGGAGCTCCTGGAATCGAGCGACCTGACGGTCGAAGCTGTCGCACGGCGCTGCGGCCTCGGCACGCCGGCCAACTTCCGGACCCTCTTCAAAGCACACGTCGGGGTACCACCGCGCACCTACCGCGAGACGTTCAACCCCGCCGTTTCGAAGAGCCGTTGAGCCTCGGCTCCCGATAGACCGTCGCAAGTCGCGAACGCGCCTCTCCGCACCAGGCAACCGGACAGCCCGCACTTTCGCATGGCAGGTCCGCACCGACACGGCGACGGGCCTCGAAGGCCTGCGCGCGTCTGTCGGCTGTGCCGGTGGTGCCGGGTCGAACGGGGGCCTACACGGCGAGGGCCGGGTTCACGCGCAGCGGGACGAGCGCGGTGCTCCAGGCGATGACCGCCGTTGTCGGCGAGGGAGCTGCTCAGGACGCGTTGTTGGCCTGAGGGTGGAGCTGTTCGGCGATCCAGGATGCCGCGAGCGTCGTCCACGTGGCGGCATCGCCGGCACCCTGGGCGAGACCGAGACTGTGCGGGCCGTGGGCGAAGACATGCACGGCGTGCGGTACCTCGTGCGCGGCCAGTGCCGAGGCGAGCCGGTAGGTGTGCTCCGGCGGGACGTAGCTGTCTTCGGCGGTGTGCCAGAGAAAGAAGGGCGGAGACGCCGTGGTCACCAGCGCGTCGAGCGATGTCGCGCGGCGCAGGTGCGGTGCGGGGTTCTCCCCGAGCAGGATCAACCGCGCGGGTCGGTAGGTCTCGGTCTCCATCGATGTGATCGCGTAGCCAAGGACGGCGAACTGGACGGACTCACGTTGATCGTCGCCGGGTGCGAGTGCGGCCAGGCCCGCAAGATGCCCGCCGGCCGAGAAGCCGATCACCCCGATGCGATCCGCCCCCTGTGCGCGCCTGCGGAGGATCTCGGCCCTCAGAGCCAGGAGGGGTTCGGGGTGCCGCACGTGGAGCGGGTACCGGAAGACGCTCGCCGACAGGCCCAGTGCGGAGAGCCACGCAACGATCGGCTCCGCCTCGTGTGGGGCATGCGACGCGTAGCCCCCGCCCGGCAGGACGATCAGATATGTCGTCGTGGGGTGCACCCGCTCGGCGCGTCC
This sequence comes from Kitasatospora sp. NPDC034035, assembly GCF_055575755.1. Taxonomy (NCBI): domain Bacteria; kingdom Bacillati; phylum Actinomycetota; class Actinomycetes; order Kitasatosporales; family Streptomycetaceae; genus Kitasatospora; species Kitasatospora sp. NPDC034035. The sequence continues at coordinate 9,462 of NZ_JBVISA010000040.1, forward strand.
GCGAGACGCTGGTGCCGTCTCGAATCGATTGCTCATGCCAACCTCCGCCCTTGCTCACGGACGCACGCCGCAAGCGGCCCTCTCCACAAGGCTGTCCTAACGTCATCGCCACACCGAGTTCCTCGATATCACGCGAACAGGTGTGGGGTGCAGTCGTGTGGCAGCTCCCGGCCCGGCACTCCGGATGGCACCGCCGACCTGCCGCGTGGTACGGGACGATCGCTGCTAGAACCAGCCGCCCCCAGCGGCGGCGATGGGGTCGGCCCCCGGCTCGCGCAGGGCGTAGATCGTCTTCGCACCGACCCACAGGAGGGTCCTGCCGTAGGGGAGGTCGGAGTGGCGGTCGACCATCGTGTTGAAGAACTCGGTCCCGGAGGAGCACTCCTCCAGCGCCGCCTCGGCGTCGTCGAGATACCGGCGGGTCTCGGCGATGACGCGGGTGGCATCGTCGTCGAGGTCCTTGTTCTTGTGGCCGGCGACGATGTACCGAGGCGCGAGGGCCTCGACGGTGCTGATGGCGTTGCGCCAGGCGTCCAGGCCGCCTCCGGCCGACTCGCAGATGTACATGTGGGCGCCGTTGTAGAGCGCGTCGCCGGCGACCACGAGTCCCAGGCCGGGGACGTGCAGGACGCTGGTCTGCTCGGTGTCGGTGTGGCCGACCTCGACGAGGTTCAGATCGTGCCCTTCGAGGGGGAGGGTGTTGTCCGGGACGGTGACCGCAGTCACCGGGGCGTCGGGGATTTGCCCTGGCCAGAGCTTGTCCCAGGCGAACGGCCGGGCCTCCACGTTGCCGTGCATGACGGCGATGGTGCCTGCGGTGGCCACGACCGGCGCGACGAACCGCTTCGCTCTCTCTTCGGCGCCGGTCGCCGAACCTGGGGGCCCGGGCGCGGGAATCCTCTCGACCTCGACCGTGATCATCAGGCACAGCGGGACGCCGACCCGCCAAACGCACCCGATTCACGCGCCCGCGGACGCGTGGTGACGTCGGCTGCTGACGACTGCACGGGATGACGTGGCTTGCGTTTCGTCGGAGGGTGTTCGTGGACGGGCACGGTCGGAACTGGGTCCCGTTGCGGAGAGCAGAGTCGGCGGGGGTTGGCATCAGGCGCAGGGCAAGAGGCTGGAGGGCCGGATGAGCAGCGACGTGATCATTGGATACGACGGGGAGCCGCGCTGCGCGTGGGCGGGCGCCGAGGACACCGCGCTGAGCCGATACCACGACGAGGTGTGGGGGACCCGCACTCGTGACGAGTCAGCGATGTTCGAAGCGCTCACCCTCGGCGTTTTCCAGGCCGGGCTCAGTTGGAAGGTCGTATTCAACAAGCGGGACGCGTTCCGTAAAGCGTTCCGGGGCTTCGACGTCGCAGAGGTCGCAGCGATGACGGACGCCGATGTCGACCATCTGGTGGACGACGCCTCGATCATCCGCAACCGCAGCAAGATCGAGGCCACCATCAGCAATGCGCACGTCATTCTGTTCGCTTCGCCGAGCCTGCTGGTGCTCGCGAAGTCCTATGAGAGGACCCGCAAGCGGGCTCCCCGGTCCTACGCCGAGCTGCCTACATCGACGCCGCAGGCGGAGGACCTCGCCAGGCAGTTGAAGGCCCAGGGGTACCGCTTCGTCGGCCCGACGAGCGTGTACGCGTTCATGCAGAACGTGGGTGTGATCAACGACCATCTCCACGGCTGCTTCCGCGCAGCTGACTACCAACCCGCGCATCGGAGCGAGTGAAAGCCTGCCTCCGTCAAGAGCGACGGCCACGCGGCCGACGCCAGTGGGGCAGGGGGCCCGAGACGGCATCCGTGGCGCTCGGGCGCAGGTCGACCCCGGTAGTAGCCCCGCTCGTCGAGTTGGCGACCGTGAGGAGCGAGAGTGTGGCCAAGGGGACGCCCACCGGGCCGAAGTAGGTGCCGAGCAGCTTCGTGGCGAACGCCGCGGCACCCACCAGCAGAGTCAGCGCAAGTGCCAGGGGCAGCAGGGGTGCGGGCACCGCGCCCAGGACAGGGCCGACCAGCGTTGCAGCCAACGCCGGCAGCGACGCGAAGCCAGCTATCAGGGCGAAGCGGTGCCGCAGGGCAGAGGCGGGGCTGTTGCCGACCGAGGGCCACGGGGGTCTGGGGGCTTGCCCGCGGCCCAACCACTCGGTCGATCAGCCCTGACGTGCCTTGAACCGCGGGTCCCGCCTGTTCATGCAGATGGAGCTCGTGGGCGGCGGCTTGGCTCGTTGGCGTCGTCCCTGCGCACGCGAGGCGCCGCAGGGTCGGATGGTGAGCTCCCTACGCCCGCGGGGCCGTGCAGAGCGCTCCGCCTGGCGGCCGTTGTGCGGTCGCCGACGGGGACAGAATGTAGCGGGCGGTGTCCGCAAGCGGCTGCGGGAGAAGCCGAGATCACGCCCGTCATTGATGAGGGAAATCGTGCACCTGCTGGCGGGCGGGGCTGCCTGAGCTGTCCAGCGGGCCTGCGCGGAGAGACGATAGAGGGCACCGAGACGGAAGGCGAGGTCGAGCGACGGGGCCGGATCGGACGAGGCCGCCAGTATCGGGCGGGCGGAAGGAAGGCCGGGAATGAGCGCCTCCGATGCGGGCCAGCCCCTGGTCGGCAGGGTGCGGGCTGCGGCGTCCGAGCCCGGTGGCCTGCTGGACCTGCTGGGTGTGGCCGCATCGGTGTTGGACGCGGATGGGCGGGTCGTCCTGTGGAGCCCGCAGGCTCAGGATCTCTTCGGCTGGAGGGCCGAGGAGGCGCTTGGCCGGTACGCGGCCAAGCTGCTGGTCGCCGAAGAGAACCGGGGTCTGATTCTCGAGCTGTTCGCCGAGGTGATGGGTGGCGGCGGGCGTTGGGCGGGGGTGTTCCCGGTGCGGCACAAGGACGGCAGCACCCGGCTGGTGGAGTTCCGCAACATGCGGTTGCAGGACGAGCGCGGCCGCCTCTATGCCTTGGGGATCGCCACCGACGAGGCCACGCTACGTGGCGTCGAGCGCGATCTGGCCCTGTCGGCGCGGCTGGTGGCCCAGTCCCCGATCGGGGTGGCGGTGCTGGACACCGACTTGAGGTACGTCCTGGTCAACCCGACACTGGAGCGCATCAACGGCCTGCCGGCCGAGCAGCACCTCGGTCGCGATGTCCGCGACGCGCTGCCGTTCCTCGACACCGGGGTCGTCGAGTCCGCGATGCGCCGGGTACTGGCAAGCGGGAAGCCGCTGGTGGATCAGTTGACGGTCGGCCGCACGCGTGCCGATCCGGACAGCGACCACGCCTGGCGAGCGTCGTACTTCCGGCTGGAGGACTCAGCCGGGCGGGTGATGGGCCTGGCCGTCTCGGTGGTGGACGTCACCGAGCAGCACCGCGCGGCCGCCGAGGCCGCCCGCGCCCGCCAGAGACTGGCACTGATCGCCCAGGCGTCCATAAGGATCGGCACCACCCTCGACCTCGGCCGGACCGCCCAGGAACTGGCCGACTTCGTCATTCCCGATCTCGCCGACGTCGCCGCGGTCGACGTTCTCGACTCGGTCCTGTGCGGACGCCCGCCCGCACACGGGCCGGTCGCGGGGCCGGTGACCCTGCGGGCCCTGGCCGTGGCGGCGGCCTACCCCTCCGACGCCTTGCGCGCCGCCGATCCGGTCGGGGAGATCGCCAAGTACGACGCCGACCGCCTGGTCACCCGGTGCGTGACCACCGGCCGTCCAGTGCTCGTGGCCCGCGTGACGGGCGAGGACCTGCCTGGCATCGCCCGAGACGGCGAGGCCGCGGCCGTGCTGGCCCGAGCAGGCCTGCACTCCTACCTGGCGGTGCCGCTGATCGCCCGCGGCGAAGTGCTCGGCGCCCTGGACCTCAAGCGCGTGCACGATCCGCTGCCGTTCGGCGAGGACGACATCGTGCTGGCCGAGGAGCTTGCCGCCCGCGCCGCCGTGTGCATCGACAACGCCCGCTGGTACCAGAGTCAACGCAACACGGCACTGACCCTGCAGCGCCACCTGCTGCCGCACGTGCCCACGCGGCCCGTCGGTCTCCAGGTCGCCTCCCGGTACCAGCCCGCGGGACGCGCCGCGCTGGCCGGCGGCGACTGGTTCGACGCCATCACGCTGGCCGGCGACAAGACCGCCCTGGTCGTCGGCGACGTGATGGGCCATGACATCAACGCCGCCGCCAGGATGGGCCAGCTGCGCACCGCCACCCGCACTCTGGCCGACCTCGACCTCGCCCCCGCTCAGGTGCTGCACCACCTCGACCGCGTCACCGTCGAACTCGACGAGACCACCGCCACCTGCGTCTATGCCGTCTACGACCCGCACCACAGGCGGTGCCGCATCGCGCTGGCCGGCCATCCGCCCCCCGTGCTGGACCGCCCCGGGCGGGCCCCGGTGCTGCTGGAGCTGCCCCCGGGCGCGCCGCTGGGCGTCGGAGGCGTCCCGTTCCAGTCCGCCTGCGTGGAGCTGGCGCCCGGTGACCGGCTGCTGCTGTACACCGATGGCCTGGTGGAGACCCGTGACCAGGCCATCGACACGCGCCTCGATGCCCTCATCGGCCTGCTCCGCGGGCCCAGGCTCCCGCTGGAAGCAACCTGCGACCGTCTGCTGACCGCCCTGCGGCGGGCGGACGACGACGATGACGACGTGGCCCTGCTCATCGCCGAGGTCGACTCGGCGCCGGGTCCAGTCGGATCAGGGTCTGCCGCTCCGGTCGCACCGAAGGCGTTCGGCGTGTGATTCGGCGTGTGAGCGGTGGGGAACGCGCCGGCACGGGAGCCGCTCGCTGCGGTGGGAGAGCATGCCGTCATGGACATCGAATCGCTTGTACGCACCCGCCGCGCCTTGCACGCGGTCGCGGAGCTGGTCCTGGCCGGACCGCAGTTCCGAACCAGTGGCACGATCAGGCTGCGCGCCTCCCTCGGAGGTTTCGCCACCAGAGCCGAGCCGAACATGCAGGTCGTCGGTGCGGATCTGGTGGCGTCCGGACAGCGCCTCTTCCTGGAACGGACCACCTGCGCCGCGCTGGCGGCTGCGATCGGGGTCACGGTCGGTGCACCCGCGGGGCTGTACCAGGGCGGATCCGGTGTCGGCCCCGAGGACGTGATCGAAGCCGATCCGCAGCCGGCGCACTGGATCGCGCAAGGCTTCGCGGTCGGCGACGCCGCACTGCGCCGGATGTTTCCCGGGGCGGATCCGGTCATCTGGCCCGAGCACTTCGACATCGGCGTGACCGTGGCCGCGGTCAACTACGGGGTCTCCCAGGGCGACGACTTCCAGGCTGAGCCGTATGCCTACGTCGGCCCGCACACCCGGCAGCAGGGGAAGTACTGGAACGCGCCGTTCGGCGCGGTGGCCACGGTCCGCGAGCTCGGCGGCGTGGACGGCGTGCTGGCCTTCTTCGAGCAGGGCCGTCAGCTGGTCGATTGATCATCACTGACGGCCGCCGCGCCGGCCTCTCCTGGAAATCTCGGCAGTCGGCCAGCAGCTCGATGATCGGAGCGAACGCTGCCATGTCGCGCTCCTGAACGCAGGCATAGGAGATGCCGCAGCACTCCCAGCGTGCCAGCACCGGCGTCCGCGATCTCCGCGGGAGTGGCGACCAGCAGGTAGGGACCTGGGAGCCGTCAACCAACTACTGCCTGATTTGATGTTGCTCTCGTGGTCGGTGATCGCGTTCTGGAGGGCCTCGATCGTGCGGGGTGGGCGGGTCCGCCGGGGATGGGCGAGGGCTGCGGCGATGTCCGGGGCGGCGAAGGCGAGCAGTGGCCTGGTGCGGTGTGCGTGGTAGTTCGGGCTCGTGGGTACTCGGCCGAGCAGTTGGGCGGCCAGGGTCAAGGTGACTGTGTTGCGGTGGTGCAGGACGGCGACCAGCACGCGGTGGCGGTGGTCGAGGAAGCCGACCCCGGGGTTGTATCCGCGCCGGTTGATGCCCTTCCTCTTCTCGCGCTCGGCCTCGGCCAGCACCCGGCGGAAGGGCTCGAGTTCCTCCACGAGCCGGTCGAACTGCTCGCGGGACATGCCGGTCAGGGCCGGATGCGTGAGCAGAAAGGTGGCCTCGGCCGGGATCGAGGGTGCCTTCGCCTGCTCCGGCTCGACTGACGGTGCCTGTTGGGGGTCGTGTGGGGCGAGGGTGTAGTTCCACTCCCCGTGGAAGTCGTCGCGTTCGACACGCTGCAGGATCGCCGTGCGCTCGGCTTTGGTGAGCGTCCGACCGGTGGGGTAGGCGTTCTCATCGAGGACGGCCTGGAGGTCAGCCCGGTGCTGGTGCGGGTGGCCGAGATGGTCTGCAGCAGCACTTCGTAGCTGGTCAGCGGCTGACCGCGCAGGCTGTGGGTGATCCGGGAGAACAGCCGGTGTTCGACCTTGTTCCATTTCGAAGTCGCCGGCGGAAAGTGCATGACCGTGACGCTCAGCCCGCACTCGTCGGCGAAGGCTGCCAGATCTGTCTTGAACAGGTGGGAGTCCGCCGAGTTCGCTCCTCCGGAGTCGGCGGTGACCAGCAGGCGGGTGGCGCCGGGGTAGTCGAGGCGCCCCTGGCGATTCCACCAGCGGCGCAGGGACTCCACCGCGAAGGCCGCGGTGTTGCGGTCGGTGCCCACGTTGACCCAGCCGATGTCACGTCCCAGGTCGTAGGCGCCGTAGGGAATGGCTATCGGGGTGTCCGGGTCCAGGAAGTCGTGGTCCGGGGCGGTGATCGGCCGGCCCTTGGGGCGGTAGGTGCGGCCCGCCCGGGCGAAGTCGCCGATCGGCTCCTTCTTCTTCGCGTCCACGCTCACCACCGGCAAGCCCTGAGTCAGGAGCTCCTCGACCCTGGTGTTGATGTGCCGGAACTGGGCGTCACGGTCAGGGACTTGGCTCCCAGCACGAGTCTTGACCATGCCCTGGAGGCTGAAGCCCATCGAGCTCAGCAGCTTGCCCACGGCCGTGGCGCTGATCGGATGGCCTGCAGTGGTCAACTCCCGTGCCAGGTCACGCAACGAGGCTGTGGTCCAGCGCAGTGGGGAGACCGGGTCGCCGATCTCCTGCGGCTCGATCAGGGCCTCGAGTGCCGGCACCAGGCCAGGGTCACGGCGGCCGGCCTGCGTCCGCCGCCGGGGCGGCGAACCCGTCCCAGCACCGGCGCACCGCCGGCGAGCTCGTCGCGTCCCCGCGCAATGGTCGACTCGGACACTTCTGCCAGCCGGGCCACCGCCGCGACTCCGCCATGGTCCAGCGCCTCGGCCTCGGAAGCCAGATACAAGCGGCGCTGCCGCTCGTCCAGGTGCGGCAGCATCGCCGCCAACTTCGCATCCAGTGCTGCCAGAGTTACTTCCGTCATCCCCACGGAATCCATCTACCACGTCACAGGCCGGAGCAGGGCCGAATCAGGCAGTAGTTAGTTGACGGCTCCCTGAAGGATCCGCTCCGCCGTGAAATACGGGATGCGGCGGCGCATAGTGCTGTGAACGCATAGGTTCACCGGGTTGCTGCGTGCTTGTCGAGGGCGGCTCAGCGATCGACATCGGAGACTGGTCCGACCTTGGTGATAACTCCGGTCCACCAGTCCGGTCGATCGGTGGGCTGCCACGAGACTTCCAGCTGTCGGTGGGTCAGCTCTTCGGCCCTGCGGTGGAGTGCAGCCTGTGCCGTCTCGGGCTCGCATGAGGGCGCGGGATGATCGAGAGCGCCGTCGGCGGTGCCGCCAGGTGCTTCGAAGTAGATGTCGAACCGCCACCGGTCTGGCGTGCGGTAGAGCACGAGGGTCTTCGGAGTCCCGAACGTGCGCCAGTACGGCTTCCTGCTGCTTCCCATGGAGGAAGTATCGGCGGCAACTGGTCAGGCAGCGGTAGCCAGTGCTCGTCCGCCCCAGCGCATGCCCTTCTCGCTGCGGATGCGGGCACGTTCGCGGCGCTGGGCGGTGAGAACGTCGGGGTGGCGGGCGTTGGCGTTGCGCCAACGGAGGTAGGCGTGCAGCGCGCGGGTCTGGACGGTGTGGTTGGGGTGGTTCGAGTTCGCCAGCGTGAACTGCCGCAGCGGTCCGAAATGCGCCTCGATCGGGTTCGCCCAGGAGGCATTGGTCGGGGTGAAGCACAGGTGGACGTTGTTGTTGCGGGCCCAGCAGCGGATCTTCTTGCCGTTGTGGGCGGACAGGTTGTCCAGGATCACGTAGACCGGGGCACCGTCCGGGCGGGCAGCCCGGATCGATCGGAGCGCGGCGAGACTGTTGATGGTGCCTTTGCGACCGCGGTTGACGCCCCACAAGGTGTCATCGCCTATCGAGTAGCAGCCGTGAAAGTAGGTCACGCCGTGGGTGCGGTGGTAAGTCGCCGGAAGGCGGTCGGGCCGACCCTCGTTGGCCCGGCAGGAGCCTGCGGTGGGGCGGATACCGAGGGGGCCGAACTCGTCGAACGCGAACGTGCGATCGGGGAAGCGTTCCAGGATGTGCTCGATCCGGTCGAGCTTGGCGTCCCGGTCTGGGTCGGTGGACTCCTTCCACGTCTTGGTGCGCTGGAAGGTGACGCCGCGTCGGGCGAGCAGGCAGCGCAGGGCCTCACGGCCGATGCGGATCACCCGGCCGTGGACCTTGCGCAGGTAGGCGGCGAGCTCGCGGATCGACCAGCGGGTGAAGGGCTGCCCGAGCTTGGCCGGGCGGGTGGTGGCCGTCTGGACGACGAAGTCCTCGTCGTCAGGACTGAGCAGGCGGGGACGGCCTCCCGCCCAGCGAGGGTCCAGGCAGGCCAGACCGATCTCGTTGAAGCGATGGATGACATCGCGCACCGTGTCCTCGTCGGCCGCTACCAGCTGGGCGATGACCGGCACGCGGTTCCCGCCGGCCGACGCCAGGAGCATCATCGCCCGCCGGTAGCGCACCGAACTCGTACTGCCGCGCCGCACAATCCGCTGTAACTGCTGGCCCTCCTGGTCGGTCAGTCTCCGAACCTTGACCGGCTCCGCCACCATGCCTCCCCGAATCTCGGATGTCCCCCACATCCAACCGGTCCGGACGGTGCCACCGCCAACCCGGCGAACCTATGCGGTCAGAGCACTAGCGGAGCGCGTTCGCCAGCGACTGGATCAGGATGCAGGTGAACCCGACGCCCCAGTCGTCGCGGTCGTCGCAGCGCAACTCCCGGTCACTGAAGGCGTCCAGCAAGTCCTCCAGCGGGACGACGGTGCCCTCGGCGGCGGGCTCCGCGACGTGCAGCACCTCGATCGCTCCCTCGCGGACGAGCCGGACCAGCGGGGCGAGGTCCGCCGCCACGTACGCCCGCAGTTCCTCGCCCTCCAGCCCGGACGGCAGATCGGCGAGGATCCCGAACGGTCCGGTCAGCCAGCCGCTCGCTTCCATCGCACACACCCAGACCCGCTCCTCGTCCTCCGTCAGGTCCACCTGATGGATGGTGGGCTGGGCGTCCGGAGCATACGCCCGGGCCTCCCAGCGGCGGTGCCCCTCATCGGTCGCCCGCAGGGAAAGGGCCGGCAAACCGGACCACTCGTCCCACGGCCACACCCACGTCTGCGGGTCGGCGACCAGCTGCTCCAGTTCCGTGCCCGTCACCTCCGGGCTGTCCTTCTGGACGAACCTGGTATCGAGGGCCCGGCGCACCGTCAACCACCCGCCCGCGACCAACCGGAGCACCGCCTGCGCCAGCTCCGGCACCCGCTGCGGCTGCTCCTCCGGCGAGCCCGCCCAGCGCAGCACGGCCGTGACGTGCCGCGCGCTGCCGCGCGGGGAAAGGTCGGCGACAGCGCGCCGGACCAGCACCTGCTCGGTGACAGTCAGTTCATCCCAAGTCTCCACGGCAGGCGATCCTGGCACACTTACCCGCTCCGACCCGCAGGGTTTTCGCCCGGAGGGCGGCCCGGACGGCGGGGTGTGGCAGGGGCGAGGACGGCGGCCGGACGACCGACCGCCACCACGCTTGATGACACGAGCGAGGCACCCTGACCGGCCCGGCGAGGACGGCACCGAGCCGGACCGGGGCCAGGCGGCCAGGACGGCGGCGAGCAGGACACCGACGACACCGAGCAGGGCGTCGACGAGCGGCCCCCGGACAGCGGCGAGCGACGGCGACGACCACCCCGGCGCCCCGACCGCTACCGACCCGGCCCAGCCCAGCCCAGCCCAATGACCGGTAGAAACCGAACACCGACCCCCACCACCACCCCACACCCGGCCATTCCAACCCGAATTCAGAACACCACCGGGAAACCCACCAGCAAAACCAAAGACGAGAAATCCACGCCCGATCACCGGGCGAAACACCCATCAACCCGCCGAGCACCCCCACACCACCCCCGACCCCACCCACCACCACACACAGTCACCACACCCCATCCCCACCAACCCCCACCACCACCCCCAACAGGCCCAACCAAAGGACCAGACAACCCGCGATTCAAGCCCACCACCCCCACAACCACCAACAGGTCACACCCTCCGGCTCGTATGGGTGAAGAGGGTCCGCCACGCGCGAACACGGCAGCCACACCAGTGGAAGAGCGATGGGATGAGGCAGTGCTCCGCCACCCTGGCGGGAACACCACTCAGAGACGGGAGACCAGCGTGATCACGCGCATCATGGGCGAAGGCCAATTCAAGCTCGCCGACAGCCACTTCCCCGAGCTCAACCAGCTCGACGACGAGCTCCTGGAAGAGATGGAAAGCGGCGACGAAGAGGGGTTCCGGAAGGCCCTGGGAACCCTCCTGGACGCCGTCCGCCGCCTGGGCACCCCCCTGCCCGACGACGCCCTCGAACCCTCCGAACTGATCCTCCCCGCACCCGACGCCAGCCTCGACGAAGTCCGCCAGATGCTCAGCGACGACGGCCTCATCCCCGGCTGAACCCCACCCTGCTCGGCCCCCGAACGCGCCACTCGAGGGCCGAGCCCACCCCCAACACCGCACGTCACACCCTGCGATCCCTGGGCGGGTAGAGCTTCGCGTGGAGCACCCGCACCTCCCACCACGGATCATCAGGGGCGGAAACCAGCGCGGCGACCTGCTCGCGCTTGGTCGGAGCGGGCAGCACCAGCCGACCCGGATCCTTCTCGGCGCGGTCCCGCTCGCACTGCGGGCACTCCAGCCGATCCGGTCCAGCCTCCTCCCCAACTCCAGCACCGAGCCTTCCTTCCCGCCGATCGAGCCCCGGCACGTCCAACACGGGCGCAGCAACGCGTTCGCGGCTCGGGCGGCCTCCAGCTGCTCTTCGGCCTCCCGTTCCAGCCCCTCGGTGTGTTCCTGGTGGCAGGGCCGGCAGCGGCCGCCGGGTCGGCGGGTCCACTGGCCGCTGCCGTACACCCAGGTGGTCTCCTCCTTGGGGACGTCGCCGCAGTCCACGCAGGCCAGGGTCCGCATCAGATCGCGGTGCTCCTGGCGGGCCTTCTTCTCCCGGGCCTTCTGGCGCTGGTCGTAGGCGGCGCGGTTGTTCGGGTTCTCCAGCGCGTCGAGCAGGGAGTGCCGTCCGGCGCGGCCGTAGCGCCACCACACCGGCCCGAGCGGGCCGTGCTCGGTCAGCAGCTCGAGGGTGGTGGCGATGATGGGCACGGCGTCGTCGTACTCGCGCCAGCCGTCCTCGTTGTAGTCGCGGACCTCCCTGCACCACCGGCCGCCCCACGTCTGCGCCGACAGGTCCGCCACGGCCTCCTGGCGGTTGGCCAGCGCGACCGCCCCGGCGTCGGTGACGACCAGCGCGACGGGCGGGTACCCGGCCCGGGTGTGGGTGCCGGGGTAGGCACGGCGCCACCAGTGCACCGTCCGGTCGGCCGGCTCTTTCTCGGCGAGGGCCGGGTCGTTGTCGCGGACCTTGGTGCGGAACAGCTCGCGGTACCGGGAGAACTTCGCGGCGACGTCGGCCGGGGCCATGGTGGAGCGGTCGACCTCGACCATGAGGACCGGCACCCCGATCTCCGGGGCCTGCCACACACCGTCCGGACGCACCTTGCGCCGCCCGCCCGGCAGCAGGAACTCGGTCTCGGTCGACCAGGACCGCACGGTGCCCACCCCGCCCGCGGCCCCGGACGCGCTGCCGCCGAGGACGAACGCGGCAATCGTCTCGTTGACGGCCATCGCGTGCTGGGCACCGGAGCGCCCGGCGCCCCGGGCGGTGCCACCCATCTCCGAGCGGACCATCCCGAGCACCGCAGCGGCCGCGTCCAGCCCGGCAGCGCCTTCGAGCCGCCAGGCCTTGTGCCGGTCCCTGGTGTTGCCGTCCGAGGCGACCAGGCCGTGCAGCGCGAGATCGCCCAGCGCCTGCCGAACCGCCTTGTTCGACGCCGCGCCAGGACGCAGCAGGCGCTGGAGCTGGTCGGCAGTGGCGACCTTGAGGACGCCGAGCGCGCCGAGGACGTCGGCGCGCAGCGCAGTGGTCGAGCCGCCCGGTTCGCCGCCGCCTTCCTGATGCCCCGCACCGCCGTCCTGGCCGCGATGCTCCGCAACGCCACACCCGAGCGCATCGCCCTCGCCAAGGACACCTGGGGCGTCCCCGCCACAGCACTCCTGCGCCGCCTCCACGACCTGGACCTGATCCCGGAATGGCCGTTTCGCCATGGCCTCCGGCACCTCACGTACAACGCCGTCAACACCAATCCGCACGCGGCCCCGGAGAACAGCCTTCTGCTGCCCAGGGCCATCGCCCTCCTCCACCACCGAGGACTGCGAGAAGCCGCCGAGCAGACCGCTCTCGCGCTGGGCGAACCGGGACACCAGCCCGCCAGCTGAGAACCCGTCTTTGAGCCGCCGAGCAGCAGGGCTGCTTCTTGACGCGCCTTGGAAAAAAAGTTGTGGGCCGCTGTCGATCCGGTCGCGTCCCGTTCGACGTCATGATGTGCGGCGGCTCGCCGCACGGTGACGCGACAACCCGACGAGGAACCACGTGGATCAACTGCTGAGAGTCATGAACTTCAACGTCTCGAGTGACGGAATCGGTGCCGGTGAGCACCAGAGTCTTGAGAGTCCGTTCGGCCACGACCATCCCGAGAGGCTGTTCGCCTGGGCCGGAGCCACGGCGAGCTGGCCCATGCGCACCGACCCTGGGGGAAGCCGGGGCCTCGACGACTACTTCACGCGAGACTTCGCACACAACATCGGTGCCGAGATCATGGGCCGCAACAAGTTCGGGCCCCAGCGCGGGCCCTGGCAGGACCATGAGTGGCGCGGCTGGTGGGGGGAGGAGCCCCCGTTCCGCACGCCGGTGTTCGTCATGACCCACCACACGCGTCCGTCGTTCACGCTCTCCGACACCACCTTCCACTTCGTCGACGGCGCCCCGGCCGCGGTCCTCGAACAGGCGCGGGAAGCGGCACAGGGCCAGGACGTCCGACTCGGCGGCGGTGTCACCACCATCCGACAGTTCCTCGACGCCGACCTCGTCGACACCATGCACGTGGCGGTCTCACCGGTGAAACTCGGGTCCGGACTACGCCTCTGGGAGTGCCCCGACGAGCTGCTCGACCGGTTCCACCTGGAGGTCGTGCCCAGCCCGAGCGGCGTGACGCACCACCTGTTCTGGCGAAGGTGACGCGAGGACCCACTCGGGTCGGCTGAAACGGCTGGCCAAGCTGACACCTGCAGGCCCCGCCTCGATGGCCGCCGCCCTCACGGGCGGCGGCCATCCCACGAAGCAACGTCGTTTCTCACGCATTCACGGCCCCGCGGACCGCCCATCGACGCTCAAACCGATGGACAAACGGCTGCTGCTTGAAGCTCACAAAACGCGGCCCCGCGGGTCAGGTCAGCTGCTGGTTGCGGGGCGGGTCAGCCCATCACGGTCTCGGCATGGCGCGTGAGCGCGTCCAGGAGCGCGGTCTGCTGGTCGGTCAGCTTCCCGTCGGCGCGGGCCCCGCCTGCTCTCGGCCCCAGGCACGGGTGCTTCGGAGGTCGCGGAGTTGACCGTTACTCGGTCCTGTATGCGGAACCGAGTAACGGTCAGGTGTTCCGGGTCCACAGCGTGGCGGTAACGGTCATCCCCTGCTGGTCGCTGCCGGGCTTGGCTATGACTTTGAACCACGCCACCGAGTCCTTCGCGGTGATCGCGCAGTAGGCGGAGCCGACGGTGACTTTGCTGAGCGGCGCGGGGTTGGGCATTCCCTGGCGCATGGCGTTGTCGCGGCACTGGTCCGGACCGGGTTCCTGCGCCGAGGACGTTCCCCAGGCCTTGAGGTTCGGGTAGACCATGGTGACCGAATTGAGGGTGTAGCAGGGCTGCCGGATCGTCAGGTCCGCCGGGGAGTTCACGACACTCATGACGTCATCCGGGTCCAACGCGGCCCCGCGAGCCGGATTGAAGTCCATGATGGCTTGCTGACACATCCCCTCTGGCGGCGGAACGTTGATGGTCGAGTCCCGGTACCGGGCTGTCCATCCCGGTGCATCGGCTTGCGAAGCGGCCGGGGGCTGGGACAAGGGCAGGGACGGGGTCGGGTTGCCGGTCGGGGTTGCCGGGGTGGTCACGGCTGGCTGCGGGGCGGTGGTGGCGAGGCCGGAGGGAGCCGGCTGTCCGGTAGGTGGGGCGGCCTGAACGGTACTGGGCGTACCCATGCCGTGAAGAAGCAGGGTGATCCAGATTCCCGCCGCGCCGAGCAGGCCGAGCAGCACGCCGATCAGGATCCACGGAGCCCGCCTGGAAGCCGTCGCGGACCCGGGCCAGGTGGTGCGGCCCGTTTCGTGCTGGGGGAACCGTGCCGTGGGGGTGGCCGGCACGGGCTGCGGCCACCACGGAGGCACCTGTTCCCGGGCGGGAACCCGCAGGTCAGGGTCGTCGAGAAACCTGAGTTCTCGAGGCAGCAGTTGCTCTGCCTGCGCGGCCTGTGCCCGGATCAGGTGCCGTTCGGCCCCGAGACGCTCGGCCGCCAGTTCCGCGGTGCGCAGTCGTTGGTGGGCTGCGGTCGGCGTCGTCTGCCCGGACCGGTGCAGCCGCTCGAGATGGCTTTTCAATATCCAGATCTCGTAGTAGGCGTGGGACAGCGCGGCGTCTTTGCCCAGGCCTTGTCTCACCAGGTCGAAGATCTCGCGTAACTCGGCGTTGTTGCTCACCTCCATCACGGCGCCGTACAGGCTGAGGGTGATTTCGCGGACGTCGAACGTCAGCGGTCCGCCGGCGGCTTTCTCCACATCGGTCATCAGGAGTTCCATGAACCGCCACGGCCAGGTGCGCCCGCCGTTGGCGTAGCGGGACGCGGTGGACTTGGGGATCCCGTGCCTCTTGTTGAACTCGGAGCGCGTTTTCATGCCGGCCTGTTGCAGCATCTGCTCGATGTGCGTGTTCAGGGCCCGCTGCGCTTTGGCATGCGGCGTCGCGACGATTTCGCTTCCGGCCGGTTCCTCTCCCTGGACGTCGCTACTGTGGTTTTCCGGTTGCACCGCGTTCCTCCCCATCGGTGGCCCGGGCCAGGCCACGAACCCGGGTTCCCGGTCGGCAACCCGCTGGCGCAGCAGCCTACTTGGGTACACCGAATGTCTCCGGAGCGGTTCCCCTTCCGCAACCGCCCCTCTGGCACCCAGGCTCGGTGAACGTCCCGCCGGTCAGCGCCGGGACGTTCACCGAGCACGTTTCCGGGAGGAATGTTCATGCTGCCCGTGTCCCTGTCGCGAGCCCTGTTCGGGCCCGCTCGCACGACCACCATCCTGGCGAGCGCGATGCTGCTGCTTGTCGTGCTGCTGGCCAGCGCGCCATCCCTGCTCGTGCTCTCCTTCAACAGCACGGGGCCCGCACGTGTCCAGAAACTGGTCGAGCTGATCACCGACTGGACTCGTGTCCTGATCGCCACCGATGGCACCACCCGGCGACCCCACACCCCGCCCCCCACGAAGCGCCGACGGCGCCGGGCCGGCGGCCCGTCCCGCCGCGCCAGGTCCTGATCCGTCTTCGGGCGAGCGGTGCGGTTCACAACGGCGGGATGAAGGAGCACTTTCGTGTACGGGGATCTGGAGACCGACCACGACGTCCTGGTGACGCTCCACCGCTTCGCGCTGGCGACCGCCGAGCAGCTCCACCAGCTGCACGGCGGCGCAGCCGGGATCAAGCAGACCCAGAAGCGCATGGCCCGGCTCCAGCCGAGGGCCTGGCCGAGTTCGTGACCCTGCCGCAGGCCGGCCGGGCGAAGGCCTGGCACCTCACCGCGGCCGGCTCCGCCGTCACCTTCCCCGAAGCCCTGCGCCCGACCTCCCCGGTGTCCGGCTCGGAGAAGCCGACGGTGCGGCACGGACGCGAGCACCTGCTGGACGTCGGCCGGATCCACGCCGCCTTCGTCACCGACGCCCGCACCCACGGCGAGGCCTGCGGCCCACTCGACCTCCTCCCCCACCCGGAACTGCCCGCCGGCGAGGGCGGGGTGTACCGGCCCACCGCCCACCTCGCCTACACCACAGGCCGAGGCGACGACCGGCACCGCCTGCGGGCGTTCATCGAACGCCACCGCCCCGGCACCGGCGACGAACAGACCGCGGCGCAGCCGGCGGCCTGCGCCCGGGTCTGGGAGCAGACCCGGCGAGGACGGTTCAGGTCGGGCATGGGAGCGGCGCTGGCGCTCCTTCCCGCGGCTTCTGGTGGTCCTGGCCGGCACGGCGGCCTCCGCGGTGCGTTCGGCGGTGGCGGACCTGCGACTGGCCGCCGAGGAGAACCCGGCCGTCGCCGCGATGCTGGCCGCCGTCCCGGCCGGCGTCGCCCGGATCGAGGGCCTGGTCCAGTGCGGACCGGCCGCACCGATCTGGCACCCGCTCGGCGGCCGGGGCGGGCGAGCGTGCGGGTGGACGGAGCTGTAGAAGGAGGCGGAGCGGAGCCGCAGGTGGTCTGCCGCCGGCCGTCCCGTGCCGCTGCGGAGCCAACGGGCCTGGCGGCAAGGCGTCCGGCCCGCTCCCGCGCGACGGCGGCCGGCCCCCGGGCCTCGTCCTCGACCCGGGCCGCCTCCAGCAGCGGGGCCGCCGTATGGCCGAGGTAGACGACCGGCAGAGGGTCCACCACGACCGCCTCCTGCCCGGGCGGGGCGTCGGCGACTGCCTGGTACAGCGCCTGCGCCGCCGAAGCGCAGGCCCCGACCGTTGCAGTCAGGGCGGCGATCAGCCGGGCGTGGCGGCGTCGGCGTGCGGGCAGGTCCAGGCGGGCGGGAGTCGCAGTCACGCACGCACTATGCCGCGCCGCACCTGCCCGCGACTTCCGTTCCCGTGAACATCGTGCGGGTGGTCAGCGCCGGACGTGCCGGTCACCACCAGGAGCAGCAGCGGCCCGCCCGCGACGGGCCGGAGTCGTCCAGCTCGGTGCGGGCGCATGCAGGCTTTAAGGCCGTGAACAGCGGACCGTTCGACTCGCGCATTCCCGCTACACCACCCGTCGGAGCCCGATAGGTTTCTGATTGTGCATCAGGCCTCTATGGCCACGTAGACAGTCATCCGCCGGTCCGAAACACAGGGGCAGTACATGGCCGAACTCGATATCGCGCAGCTGATCACGCCAGCCGCTCAAACCCTTGTCAGTGTAATGATGGGTGACCTCTGGTCCGGCGTCCGTGACCGGTTCGCCAGGCTGCTGTCGCGGCGCTCGGACGATCCCTCCGCCGTCGTCGAGGAGCTTGAGGAATCGCGCCAGCGTCTGGTGGAGGACACTGAATCCAGCGAAACGCGTGACGAGATCGCCGCAGAGTGGCGCAGCAGGATCCGACGAGCACTCACCCAGGACCCCAGCCTCGTTGACGACCTTCGCACGATCCTCAGGGACTGCGCAGAGCACGGCGGGCAAGAGAGCGCCCAGGTCGTCCAGACCGTGAACGCGAGCGGCGGCAGCATCGTGTTCAACCAGGGGTCAGGCTCTCAGCACAATGAGGTGCACGGCAGGTGAGCGCACGCGGTGAAGAGGGCCACGAGATTCACCAGGACGCAGCGGCCGATCGCGGCGGCATCGTGTTCAACCAGGGCGCCGGCGTTCAGAACAACCAGGTCACACAGCACAACTACGGCCCGGGATCAGTAGCGTCGAACGACGTCGAGAGCTGCTTCCGGTACGGCAAGGTCAAGTACGACGCCCGCGAATGGAGCGAGGCAGAGTTCCCGCTGGTCAGCGCGGCCGAAGCGGGCCACGAAGAGTCGATGAGGCTCCTAGTGATGCTGTACAAGCTGACGCAGCGTGAGGCCAAAGCGCGCGAGTGGACGCATGCGCTCGCCAATCTCGGGGATCCGACTGCCTGCGCGGACATGGGCATCCTGATCCGGCGGCAGGCCGAGTTCCGGGAACTTGCCGGGGCACGGAAGTCAGACTGTCGAGAGGAGTTCGAGGAGGCCCTCGACTGGTTCCGGAAGGCTGCCGAGGCGGGCAGCGAGAGCTCCGTGAAGGACGTCGCACAGCTCCTCTACACCCTCGGGCGATACGACGAGGCGATTCCCTACCTGGAGCACGCGATCGAGATCGGAGAACGCGATGGCGACCACGTCTACCCGCTCACATCGAATCTGAAGTCGGCGCGGCGCCAGGTAGCACGGGCCGAGAAGCGGGGCCAGGACCAGGCTAGCGAGCAAAAACGTCCCTGGTGGCGGTTCAGTTCATCGGGCTAAGAGGTCCTAACAACGGCGTTGGACGTGCCGGTGGGTGATCAGGCAGGTGGCGAGGCCGAGGAAGGCCTCGTGGATGTCGTCGCGTCGTTCCCAGCGGATGCGCAGGCGGCGGAAGCCGTGGAGCCATGCGATGGTGCGCTCGACGACCCAACCGTAGGCACCCAGGTTGGGACCGTGGGGCACACCTCGCACCCGTCCTCCACTGGCGCGCCCTGGACGCCCCCGGCGGCCGCTCCTTCGGCGCTACCCCGCCCACCGACGACGAACTCGCCGACGCCGAAGCCGCCATCCGCCTCCCTACGGACACCCTCACCCGCACCGGCCACAACTGACCAACCGCAGCCCGCGCCGGCAACCAGGCACCCCTGCGCCGCGCGGAACACGGAAGACTCGCGCGCCGGCTATCGGGCGCCGCGGCCGCCGGGGCACGCGACCGCCCGCACCGGCGGTGCACAACGCAAATGCGCGCGACGGCCCGGTGAACGACGCCGACCGGCACACCGGGCGCCAGCACCACCCGGTTCCTTCTGGCGTGCGACCGGCCCGGACCGGCGGCAGGTGTCGCCGCCGCTCAGGGCCGGTCGTCATGGTGGCCACACAACCGGGCCAGCGCCGTGTAGGAGCCCAGCATCCGCTCCGCATCCGCCACCCGCGCCGCCTCCGTCCGAGCCGCGCCGGTGCGCAGCGCCACGGCCGCGGCCTGGCACTCGGCCAGCAGCTGCGCCCCGGCGCGGCCCCGATGGGCCTGCCATGGCGGCGGTCGTCACCGGCGCGGGCATCCGCGCGCCGACCGCCCACCGGTACGCCTCCAGCAGTCCCTGCTCGTACTCGGTGAACGGCCGGCACCGCGCGTCGAGCCCCTCCAGGGCGGCGAACACCTCCTGCGCCGACCGCACCCCCACCACCGCCGTGTTCTCCTCCGTCATGCTCCCGACGCCAGGAGCGGCCGCGACCACACGCCCCCGCACGACTACCGTCCGAAGGACAGGCCTCGGACGCGAGGCCGGCAGAGCAGCGCGGGAGGCCGGACGGTCAGACGGCGGTGGCCAGGTCCGGCCATCGGTCGGAAAGCCGTCCGGCGCGGGTGCGGCCCCGGGGCCGCGGCGGCCGGCGCAGTACCGGCGGGCCGTGGGCGGGGCGGCCCGGCGGAGACGGCAGGCGGCCCGCGCGTGGGTTGCGCGGGCCGCCTGCTGCGGCGTTCGTCGGCCGTTGTCCGGAGTGCTACACGTGGGCGCGGTGGCGGCTGTAGTGGGTGATCTCCAGCACGGTGAGCCCCCAGAACAGTGCGGACATGCCGGCCACTGACTTTCGTCGCGATGCCGGACGAACCAGCGCCGAGCCAGCACACTGAGCGCCGACGCGTTCCCGATCAACAGCCGGCGAAGTGCAGGTCCGCTCGTGGAGCCGGCCCGGCAGGATGCCCGGGTGGAGATTCGAGCACCTGCACTCTCACGGCAGTGTCCACCGCGTGCTACACGGGGCGAAGAACGGGGTCGATCTCGGCCAGGATTGCGTGCAGCTGACGAGCCCCCAGGGAAACGCGGTCGTCAGTGTCCCGCAGCATCTCCTCGCACAGCTGCATCGCGTTGTCCCGGTCCTCGGAGAAGATGCTGAACACATCGAGGACTGCGGTGTGGATCCAATCGCTGTGATTGGAGTCGGCAACTGCCAGTGCGGAGGCGACTACTGCCAGCCCAATCCTGTCCTTTCGCCGAAGCACGGCTTCCGCGGTCACCCGGGTGACGAAGGTGTCACCGGGGTCGAGCACGAGCTCCAGCAATGGCCCGGGGGCCTCCTGCATCTCGGCGAAGCCTGCCAGGCCGTGACCGGCATCCGCCCGGTCACGGTAGTCGTGGCTTCGTCCGAGCTCGCGAAGCGCCAGGACAGCTGCACGCCGCCGGTCTCTGTCCACCTGCTTTCCCACCCCTCCCGCGATTGTCAAAGTACCACCGAGACGCCCTGCAGATGATCGCCCGGACCGGCCCAAGGTCGTTCCGGCGGATCAAGGCGTCATAGGCTCCAAGACATGCACAGCACCTTGACGGAGCACGCGCGCTGTCTCTACGGGAACGAGTTCGGACCGACACCTGAGTGCGTCCTCGACCACCGGGAGCACTACTTCGTCGAGGAACTGACTTTCGCTGACGCGGATTCGATCCTCGCCATGCTCCGGGAGCTCTGCCC
This sequence comes from Kitasatospora sp. NPDC034035, assembly GCF_055575755.1. Classification (NCBI taxonomy): domain Bacteria; kingdom Bacillati; phylum Actinomycetota; class Actinomycetes; order Kitasatosporales; family Streptomycetaceae; genus Kitasatospora; species Kitasatospora sp. NPDC034035. Next base: position 30,136 of record NZ_JBVISA010000040.1, read on the forward strand.
GCACGTGGTCGATGGTCGTCTGCCGGTCTGGGTCCGCAACCTGTCCTACCGGTTGGTGCTCCTGCAGCGACCTGATGAGCCAGCGCTGATGCGCCAGGCTGCCGAGAACTTGTGGCTGCATGGACCGACTGGGATCGCATCGCGGCGGACCTGACGAGGCGGGCAGACGCCATGGAGGCCGACTGAGTTGGGACGCCGTGTTCATGGCGCGCGCTCGGGCCACGTCAGAACGCCTCATCCATGTGCTGCGTTGTCCCTGACCCAAGGCCCCTGCTCTATTCGATCGGGGCCGCCGGCGCCCTGCCCGGGGCCACCGCGCTTGACCAGGCCCGCTCCGCAGGCCGTTTCACCCCGGTCCATGACGCCTGGTGGGCGGCCGCCCGCAAGGCCCACGGCGAGCGTGAGGGTACTCGGGCGCTGATCGAGGTTCTGCTGCTGGGCCGACACCCGCCCTCCAGACAGCGGAGGTGTCGGCGTACAGGTCAGATACAGGTGTACGCCGACAGGAGGTTGCGTGCGGGCCAAATGTGAGTACGCGTACTCATGTGGCGGCCGGGCAAATCAATGGAGGATCGCTGAGGGCCGTACTACGCGGCCGCCGCCAGGCTCGCCCGCACCAACGAGGGGCATCCACCTCAGCCGGGTCGACCGTGATTCTCCCGGGGGACTCCCTTGCGCTCCGCATCCGTACTCCGTTCCGCCGCCATCCCGGCCGCCGCCGCACTGGCCCTCCTTCTGACAGCCTGTGGCCCCGACAACAGCGACACCCCCGCCGGCGCGACGCCCACCGCCACCGTGAGCTCGGGCACCGCCTCGCCGTCGACGGCGGCCACCGTGCTGCCCACCATCACCGCCGCGGCGCCCACCGCCACCCCGACAGCCCCGAGCCGCTTCGCCGGCGCCCTCCCGCCGGCCGCGCCCGCGACCGGCACGTACACCGACAGCGCGAAGGGCGACATCTCCCTCACCATCGGCCCCACCAGCGTGGTCAAGGGCGACATCGCCGACCTCGCCAATTTCCTCAAGCCGGAGGACATGGCCGGCAAGACGCCGTACTACGTACACGTCACCTACACCCACACCGGCGGCAACGGAATCTACGAGCCCTACTTCAACCTGCGGCTGCGCGCCATGGTCAGCGACACCGCCCAGGCCCGCAAGGTCGACCTGCTCAGCGCGTTCCCGAAGTGCGAGAGCGACGTCCCCCACGGCGGCAAGGACTTCGTCAAGGGCCAGAGCGACCACGAGTGCGCCATCTACCTCGCCCCGGCCGACAAGCCCCTCCAGTACATCGTGTGGCTCGACAAGGACAACAAGCCCCTCGCCTGGAAGACCAGCTGAACCAGACCCGCCCGGGCAGGGGAGCCGCGGGGCGCGGTCAGCGGCTGCGGCGCACGAGGACCTTGAGAACCTCCCTGGCGTCGCGGCGGCGGGCGTCGCTGCGGACGGTGACCGCGGTGATGGCGGTGATAGCGGCGGCAAAGACGGCGAGGGCCGCCCAGGCGGCGCCGGCCGCGGTGATGAGGACGGCATGCTGCAGGACGGTGGGCATCGAGGCTCCGCGGGTGTGGCGACGGGGCAGGGGCTGGAGGTGGACGCGGCATCGGCGGGAGGTGACGGCGGGCGGGCACGACGCTCGCCCGTGCCGAGCGTGCAGGCGGCTCTGACTCAGCGCTCGTCCGGCCCGCCCAGGCTCCAGCCGCTGACCGACGCGAACGGCCCGCGCCAGGCGAGCGGGAGGAAAAGAACAGCGTGGCCATCGCCTCGAACGAGTCGTTCGGCAAAGCGCACATGTTCCGGCGAACTCGTGCCAGGTGGCACCGAAACCTCACGGGTTCGACCTGCGTACGGCCCGGAAGTCTTGGTACTCGTCGCAGACGACGCCATCGTTGACCCAGCGTTGGGGGTCGGCAGCGAGTTCATGCTCTGCCAGGTGCAAGGCTTCCTCGGGGGTGGGCATGACGGCGACCTCCCGGCCCCACGTCTCCTCGTCGGGGTCCAGAGGCGGGAACTCGGTGATGTCGAGGAAGGTGTCGGTGCCGACATCCTCGACCTCGCTCAGGTAAATGGTGACGCCCGTGCGGCTGGGACTGAGGGCGATCCAGCGGAGCCCGGGCCGGCCGTCGGTTTCGATGGCGCCCAGGAACTGCTCGATCTGCTTCCCGCGCTGGAGGGCGCCGAGGGCGAAGGCGGGGGTGAGGTGCCGCATGTCAGTTCCTTTGCTGGTCGGGCAGGCGTCCGGGCCTGGCTTTGTTCACGAGATTCGACAGCGTTTGTTCATGACCTCGGACAACCACCCCCGGTCGCCCCGTGTTCGATTCCTGGGGCCACTGCGGCGGCACAGCGGTGGGTCGCAGCTCCGCAGAGAGGGCCCGCTTCTCGGAGAGCGGCTCACCGCGGCCACGGTCGTCGGTACAGTGCTGATGCTCGTGGTCATCGTCGGCCTCGCGGCTGCCGAGTCGCGACCGGACGCGAAGGGCTGACCGCCGGCGAGGTGACATGAGACGAGGGTGGTGCGCCAGGACCATGGTCTGGCACGCCACCCTCGTACTGCCGGAAGCCGGTAGACGTCCGGCGCTGCCGCCGACGGACCTGCGCTCTCAAGGCGCAGGCACGGCACCGATCTGCTGCATCACCCCGAGGAGGTCGGGCTGGCCCCGCTCCTTGATGATCTTTCCGTCGGCCAGGTAGTAGAAGTTCATGGCCTGGACCGAGATGGTCTTGCCGCTGGCCGGGATTCCGAAGAACTCGCCCTGATGCGTTCCGCGCATGGTGAACCGGGCGGCCACCGTGTCGCCCTCGGTGACGGTCTCTTCCAGGGTCCACCGGACATCCGGGAACCCCGCGCGCATCATCGCGATCAGCTCCAGGTAGCCCTCAGGGCCCCGCAGCGGTTCCGCGTGGCTCGGCGCATGGAACTCGGCATCCGGGGCGATGACCTCACGGGCAAGGTCCTCGTCGGCTGTGTTGATGAACTCGACGAAGCGACTCATCACGGATTCGGTGGATTGCGGCGACATGTCCGTCCGCCTCTCTCTTCTTGCACTGCCCCTCGCAACGAGCGAGCGGAAGAACCACAGTACATCGATTCGATGTGTGCATCGAATCGATGTAGGTGTGGGACGATAGGGACATGCTTGACCTAGCGATACTGGGCTTCCTGGCCGAGCGGCCTCTGCCCGGACACGAACTGCGCCGCCGACTCTCGGAGCTGACGGGCTACACCCGGCCGGTGAGCGACGGCAGTCTGTACCCGGCGATCAAGCGTCTGGCCGCGGCGGGCCTGCTGGAACGGCGCGCGGACCCGGCCGCGGGCCCGGCCCGTTACATACTGAGCGTGACCGACGCCGGGCGCGCCGACCTGCTGAAGCGGCTGCGCGCGCCCGCCGACCACGAGATCAGCGACTTCACGCGGTTCTTCACCGTACTGGCGTTCCTGTCCCTCCTGCCGGACGTCGCCGAACAGCACGCGGTGCTGCGGCGGCGGCTGGAGTTCCTGGAGGAACCGGCGAGCTTCTTCTACGCAGGCGACCGGCCGCTGCGTGCCGAGGACATGGCCGACCCCTACCGGCGCGGCATGCTGCTGACCGCCCGCGCCATCAGTAGCGCCGAACGGGCCTGGTTGCGCCAGGTTCTGGACGGTGACGAGCCAGTCACCGCGCGCGCCGAGACAGACCCCTCTACGCTCGGACAACCTGTGCGCTGACCAGCCCCGGAGGTAGCCGCCCATGCTTGCGTCCTGGTACGACCGACAGGGCCCCGCCGCCGACGTGCTGCGCGTCGGCGAGCTGCCCGACCCCACCCCCGGCCCGGGCGAGGTCCGCGTCCGCGTCACCGTCTCCGGTGTCAACCCCGGCGACACCAAGAAGCGGCGCGGCTGGCTCGGCTCCTCGATGCCCTACCCACGGGTGATCCCGCACAGCGACGCCGCCGGAGTCGTCGACGCCGTGGGCGAGGGGGCCGACGGGCGTCGGGTCGGGCAGCGGGTGTGGATCTACGGCGCCCAGTCCTACCGGCCGTTCGGCACGGCCGCCCAGTACGCCGTCGTACCCGCCGATCTGGCTGTTCCGCTGCCCGACCACCTCAGCGACGAGGTCGGCGCGGCCCTGGGCATCCCCGGCATCACCGCCCACCGCGCCGTGTTCGCCGACGGACCGGTCGACGGCAAGCTCGTGCTGGTGCACGGCGTTCTGGGCGGGGTCGGGTCCCTGGCCGCGCAGCTCGCCCGCTGGGGCGGGGCCAGGGTGGTCGCCACCGTCCGGCGCGGCGCGGATCTCGCACAGGTCGATCCGGCTGTCGTGTCCCACGCCGTGGCCCTGGACCAGGGGGACCCGGCGGCGGCGATCCGCGCGTACGCGCCCGAGGGCGTGCACCGGATCGTCGAGGTGTCCCTGTCCGACAACGCAGACCTCGACAACGCCGTCGTCGCGAACGGCGCGGTCATCACCGCCTACGCGACGAGCGCGGACCGGACCGAGATCCCCTTCTGGCCGCTGCTGTTCAGCAATGTCATCCTGCGCTTGATCGGCAGCGACGACTTCCCCGAAGAGGCGAAACGCCAGGCAGCACGCGATCTGACCGCCGCGGCCGCCGTGGGTGCCCTGACCGTCGAAGTCGGCGACCGTTACGAGCTGGCGGACATCGCCAAGGCCCACGACCGCGTCGACACCGGCAGCCGCGGCCGCGTCCTGGTCACCCTCCCCCAGTGACCCCGCCCGTCGTTCACCACGCCCACGGGTGCGTCCCCTGATCAGCCGAGGAAGCAGCCGAGCGGCACCAGGGACGGCGCGACGTTCTCAGCCGAGACAAGACCTGAGCGTGCCTCCTACGACAGAACGTCTAATTTCGCGTTGACCTGCGAGATCAGTGAGCTTCCCCCGCTGTGCGGGAGGTGCTGATTACCTGGTCAGGACGGGTTCAGGTGGTTCGACGGCCACTGGTTCGGCCGTCGCCTGGTCGGCGTAGTACTTCGCCTCGTACTCGTCGGGGCTGAGCCAGCCGAGGCGCTTTTGGATGCGGCGGGTGTTGTAGAAGCCGTCGATGTAGGCGAAAAGCGCCAGGTCGGCGTCCGTGCGGGTCCCAAAGGTCGTGCGACGTACGCACTCGGTCTTCAGCACGCTCCAGAAGTTCTCGGCCAGGGCGTTGTCGTAGGAGTCGCCGACGGTGCCCATGCTCGGCTCAATTCCCGCCTTCAGCAGGCGGGTTGTGAGCTTGATGGACGTGTACTGGGCGAGTTCAATCGGTCGTTGCAACACCGGGTTGTTGTAGTGAGCGTAGTTGCTCGGTGAAGACCTCGGCGGGGGTCTTCCAACCGAGGATTTTGCGGGGCCGGCTATTAATCGCCAGGGCGACGGCTTCGAGGTCCTCGGCCGACCACCGGGACAGGTCCGTGCCCTTCGGGAAGTACTGACGTAGCAGGCCGCTGGTGTTTTCGTTCGTCGGTCGCTGCCAGGGCGAGTGCGGGTCGGCGAAGAACACTCTCGTGCCGGTCTCAAGTGCGAACTGGGCATGCCTGGACAGTTCCTTCCCGCGGTCCCAGGTGAGGGACTTGCGTAGCTGCTCGAGCAGCTTCGTCATCGACGCCGCCAGCGCGGCGTTCATCGCGACGGCGCCGTAGCCGCCGAGCGACGGACCGTTCTTCACGGGTGATTTCTCGCCCCAGCCTTCCAGTCGAGGCAGATGCACCAGAAGCGTGGACCGGCTGCTGCGCTCGACGAGCGTGCCGATCGCGGATCGGCCCGTCCCAATGATCAGATCCCCCTCCCAGTGCCCGGGGACCGCGCGGTCCGCGGCTTCAGCGGGCCGCTCGCTGAGGACGACGTCGGCGGTCACATGCCCCTGCGGCTTGTTGCGTGATCGAGCCCGCGGTTCCCGCAGCGCACGACCAGTCCGCAGACACGCGACCAACTCCCGTTTGAGCGCGCCCCGCCCCTGGATGAACAGCGACTGGTAGATCGCCTCATGGCTGATGCGCATGCCCTCATCATCGGGGAAGTCGATTCTCAGTCGGTGGGAAATCTGCTCCGGACTCCACGCCATCGCCCAACGCCTGTCCTGCCGATGCGGCTTGTTCAGGCCCTTCCACGCGGGCGTCTCAGGGCCCGTGACGATCGTGCCGTCGGGTCGGCGGACGCTCCCATCAAGCCGCTCTTGCACGTACTCACGCAACCTGTCGTTGCCCACGAGCTTCGCCGTCTTCGGACGTTTCGCGGCCTGCTGCGCTTTCCACTGCGCCACCACGGCGCGGTAGACCTGATTCCCGCTCCTCGTGGCCGCGTTGCGGCGCAACTCGCGAGAAACGGTCCCTGGGTCGCGTCCGATCCGGCGCGCGATCTCGCGCACGCCGGCCTCCTGAGCGCGAAGCAGCGCGATCTCCTCCCGCTCGGCGAACGACAAGTAGCGGCCCGTGGGCTCGTCCAGGCTGAGCGGCGGCATCCCGCCAGCGTGACGGAACCACCGCGACCCGACCGGCCACGACACACCCACCTCGCCCGCAGCCTCAACCGTCGTCACCCCCGATGCGATCAGGCGCCAGAACTCCCGCTGCACCGCGCGAGACGGCTCCGGCCGACCCGGTGAACGCATCGGCGGTCGCATCGCCCGATCCGCGGCCCACTGCCGTCGTGCTCCCGCAGGCGCCTCCGCCACCTCCTGATCTCGTCCCATCGCATACCTCTATGATCAAGGTGTTGCGACGACCAGTTGAATCCACCGAGGCCAGCCACCACGGGCCCTCGCCAGTGGGGATCAGCGAGATGTCGGCGACCCACAGCCGGTTCGGAGCGTTGGCGGTGAAGTCGCGCTGGACCAGGTCCGGGGCGAGGTCGGCCGCCGGGTCGCGGCGGGTGAAGCCGCAGGGCCGGCGCGGGCTGACGCCCTGCAGGCCGGCCTGGCGCATCAGGCGCTCGACCCGTTTGCGGCCGACGTGGGTGCCCTCGCGCCGCAGGACGGCGTGGACGCGCGGGGAGCCGTAGGTTTCGTCGGAGTCTGCGTGGATCCGGCGGATGTGTTCGGTCAGCTCCGCGTCGTGGCGTCTTCGCGCGCACGGCTCGTGAACCTCGCGGCGCCAGCGGTAGTAGGTGGAGGCGGGGATGTGCAGTTCCCGGAGTACGGGCTCGGCCCCGAAGCGGTCCTGGTGCTCGTCGATGAGCTTCAGTACCGTCGCCGGGTCGGGTCGAGCTCCTGGGCGAAAAAAGCCGAGGCGGCCTTGAGGATCTCGCAGGACCGGCGGAGCTCGGCGTTCTCCTTGCGCAGAGCGGCCAGCTCCTCCTTCTCGGCCGTGGTCAGCCGGTCGTCACGCTCGCCCCGGTCGGCCTCGTCCTGGCGGATCCAGTTCCGCAGGGCCTCGTGGTGCACGCCCAGGTCCCGGGCCATCTGACGGATCACGGGCTTCGGATCGGCAGCCCGGTACGCGGCAACAGCTCGCTGCCGCAACTCGGGCGGATACTTCATCGGTGCAGCCATGGCAGAGGCTCCCTTCTCATGGCCAATCAGGCCATGTCCGGCAACCTTCCGCACCTCGGGGGAACCTCACAGGAAGACAATCCCAGATCGCGGTCGTCACCGGCACGGTGCTGATGCTCGCCGCCATCGCCGGCCTCGCGGTCGCAGAGTCTCGGCTGAACGCAACGGACTGACGACGCGACGAGGCTGGTCAGCCTGGATACTCCGCCTGGTTGGCCAGCCTCATTCGGTCGGGTGGCCAAACGGGCTGCAGGACTGCGCTGTTCGAATCGCCTGACCAAGCCCCGCTGTCTGAAGTCATGAACAAACGCTGTCGAATCTCGGTTCTGGCACAGATCTTGGGGAGCGGTCACAGAACGTGACGGGTTTTCGAAATCCCGGCCTGCCTGCCGGATTCGAACGCTGACCTCGTACTCTGCACGCATGACCGGTGATCCATTCCAGTGCCGATGCGTCCTGTGCCACGACTACGGTGACCGAGACGATGCAGACCAGGTTGAGCGGACGATCATCGGCAATGTGCAGGAGTACGGCTGGCACGTCGCGATGGTCCCCGAGGACGAGATCGGCCCGGGGTTCGCCTACACGATCGGCCTCTCCCACGCACACGGTGCACCCGAGCTCGCGATGTTCGGGCTCGATGTCCACCTCATGCACCGCATGCTCAACACACTCGGCGAGAAGGCGGCCTCAGGCGCGGTCCTGTCTGACGGCCAGGAGCATCAAGGCGTCGCCCGTGGCCTACCGGTAGGGCTCAGGCGGGCCGATCTTCGCTGGTACCGGACCTTCTTCGGGCAGGCCATCGGGTTCTACCGGCGGCCGCCCTTCCCAGTCCTGCAGGTGGCATGGCCCGACGCGAACGGGCGCTTTCACTGGGAAGAACAAATCGAGCAGGGGCATCGAGACTCGCAGCCGCAGTTGTGGCTGCCGCCCAGCGAGCACCCAGTCGGAGTCTGGACGGCCGAGCTCTGAGCCCGGTCGGCGGGGATCTACTGAAGCAGGATCATCTTGCGAAGCAAGTCGAAACCGGCTCGCCCGTAGAGCTGTCTCTTGATCTTCTACAGCATCAGATGATCAAGCACCCGTTAACGTGACAGCACCGCCACAGAGCAACACCCCCCGAGAACCGGCTCCCGGCTCTCAACGAGGGCACCTTTCCCAACGTCACGCCACAGGGCTGGGACCCCCCGAGAAGGCGAGCGGGGCGTCGACCAGGACCGCGACGGCTCGGCGGCCGTGCTGGTGGGCCAGCTCCACCAGCTGGAGCCGGTGGTGCGCCTCGACCGAGGTGTTGTCCACGTAGGTCGTGGCGCCCCGGCGCGCACGGGTCAGGAGGATGTGGTGCTGGAGCAGGACGGCGTCGGCGGTGGCTTCTCTGAACCAAGAAGGAAGCCGCGTGATTGGTGCACGGCGTGTCAGAGGGGCGGGATTTCGTGACAGAAAGTAGTGAGGTCCGGGTGTTACGTGCAAGGCCCCAGATTGACCGAAGGGGAGTGTCGGCGCACTCCCAGCTCGATACAGAGGAACACGTTCAGATACCTGTTCGATGTGATCGTGTTTCGTGCGACGATCCCGGCATGGCCAACCTCGATGCTTCCTCTCCATGGCGCCGTATAGGTACTGATTGGCTCCAGAGAGCTGCGCCAGTTCAACGGAGTTCCGCGGTCGCCGTGCTGGGCGCGTTGCTGGACCGCTCGTTGGTGCAGATCGCTGAGGCTTCCTCGGATGCGCGCGGCTTCGACCGGGAGACCATCCGCGTGGCGGCGGACGTGTGGGACAACAACACCTTTCCTCTATTTCGGGCGGTGACGGCCAGCACGCGAAGCGGGCGCGAGCGTCGTGCGCGGGCAGTCTTGGAATGGATGGCTGGCCTCGGTAAGGAAAGGCGAGCCTGGATGCGGGACCAGGCCTCGGTCGCCGGTCACTCGTTGGATGAGCTGTTGGCGCCGGCGAAGCCGTACGTACCCGGTCGTGACTATCTGGGGCAGGTGATGGCCCCGGTGATGGTGGTGACGCCGCAGGTTGCAGAGAGCCTCGCCACCGATTACGACCTGCCGTCGGCCGAGGTTCGCCATCTGCAGGTCGAACGGGCCGGCAGCCGTCTCATTGGGCATCTCGAACTGGCTGTTGCCCGTTCCTATCCCGTCGACGACGTCACCTCTCCAGAGGCCGCCACGCTGGACATACGGCTACGCGACATCACCGAGGTCCGCTTCGACTCCCAGGACGCCCGGGGCGTCGTCCTTCGAACAGAAGCGGACGGCGTATCGATCGGCGTCGGAGCCCGCGGCACGCTCCGTGCGGCGATGGCCGACCTCCGCCCGGACGACCGCTACTGGCACCTGTCCGCCGCTGGACGCCGGGCTGACGCGACCACTCCGCACCGTGACAGCCAGCCTGCCTTGCCCGGTTCCCCCCAGGAGGGGCACTTGGGCACCAACGCCACGGCCGCCGCGACTCTCCTGCACCGCGCCATGCTGCACATCCGCATGGTCCGCTCTGCCGAGCACACGCACCGCGTCCCGGTGCGCGATTTCCAACGGGCCTTCGCCGGAGCGGGCGAGGCGATCCTTACCGCAGGCACGCACCGCACGTCCCACCGCCGCGAAGCCGGCTTCCGCCAACTCATCGAGACCTGGGCCCGACGCGGTGGCCCTGCTCTCGCCGACTGGTTCGCCACGGTGCTGTCAGAGACGGCCCATCAACCGGATTTCAGCCTCCGTGCCCGGGCCCAATCGCACTCGGCCGCCGACGCACCCCAGCAGCCCACTCCAGACACCTCGACGGCCCCCGGCCCGCCGTCGGCCGAGCTCCGATTGGCCACATACACCTCGGATCACACGCGCTACGGCACCCACTACAACGCCTCCGCCCTCCTGCACTTGGCCGTGTCGCCCCGCCCCGAGAGCGCTGATGACGGCCCCTGGCGTCTGCGCGCTGTGCAGGGTGCCAACCCCGCCCGTTTCCAGCTGCGGGCCGAGGCATTCCAGGGCGCCTGCCATCCCCGCGTCACCGTTGACGACAATGCGGCCCGCCACTTTGTAATGCGCGATGGAGCCCTCAACATCACGAGCGGGGAAGACCGGAGCGACGATCCGTCGTGAGCATGTTGGTTCGCACGGACCCGAGCACTTGACATGTACGTCGGCGAGGAGTCTTCGACAGGGCCGTTCACGGCCCTGACTCCTCGATGACTCGTCCGTACGGGGTCTTGAAGGTGGGCATACCGAGATCGGTTGTCCGCCCGTTCTCGGAGAGGGCCTGCATCGCCGCGAGCTTTTCCATGGCGGAGGACAGGCTGACTTCGAGGCCGGCGACTTCGCCGGTCCAGCCTTCGCGTCGGGCCTCGGCGATGCGGGCATCGAGGTTGGTGATGATCTCGGCGAGGCGGGGCATCTGGGCCGGATCGGGCCGCAGGAGCGGGCAGCGGATGCATGCTTAACCGAACTGATCTTGATCCAGGTCCGATCCCTACTTGAGTCCATGTCGTGACTCAGTGTCACCCTGGAAATGCTGTTGGGGGATCACGGTCGGGCGTGGCGAAGCCCTCGTGCACATGGGCACCGGAGCGACAGTCGTACCGGGTGCGTGATCAACGGCATGAGCGGGCATCGCGACGTCGAGGAAGTCGGTGGTGGGAAAACGCCAGCGCTGATGGGCCGTCTGGGAGGGGCACTGACGTGGCTTCGGAGGCAATTTTCGGGTTTGTGGGAGTTGTTCTCGGCTCCCTAACGACGTCTGTTTTGACGATCTACAAGGAGAGAACCGCAGCCAGACGCGAGATTGCTACTCGCGACGAGCAGTACAGGCGGGATCGTAAGGATTCTCTTGATACCTTCCAGAAGGAGAGTATCTTGGCGTTGCAGTCAGCGGTCTCGGACATGATTAAAGCCGTCTACGACGAACTGGATCGAGTTCTCGCTGAGGTTCAGCAAACGGGCCAATGGACTGCACGCCAGTGGGAGACCCCGACAGCTATTGGCTGGTCAGAGGCCGTATTGAGGCTGGAGTCATCGCGAGCACGGGTACTAGATAGCGAGCTGCGTGCACTAGCCAAGGAGCTGCGGACTGTTGCGGGGGAGACCGTATGGGCAGCAAGTCTCGAATCGGCTAAGCAGCTCAGTCGACGCCTTGATCCATTGCAGATCCGGTTCCATGAGGCCGTAACGAGAGCTCTTCCGTCTCTGTATTGATACTCGAGCACATGTTGTCGGGAACGCTGTCCTGGTGCCCTTCGGCGCTCAGCCCTCGGACTCGGCGCTGCTTCGTCCGGCGTCGCGGCGGAAGTCTGGCATCCCGAGGTGAACGGTGGACGGTTGCGCTGCGCGGTCGCGCATGGCCTCCAGCTTCTGCGCGGCGGCGGCCATGGTGGTCTCGATCGCGGCGACCTCGCCGAGCCACCCCTGGTCCCTGGCCTCCTGGAGGCGGTCGACGAGGTTGGCGTGGATCTCCTGGAGGCGTGGCATCTGGGCCGGGTCAACGAGCAGTAGGGGACATCTGACACAGGCGTTTTCATGCTGGCACGGGGTCGCGTAGTCGCGGCCGCAGGTCCCCAGGGCGACCTTGCGGAGTTCGAAGTGGGCCAGGAACTCGTCCCACTCGGTGGCGGTGAGCTCGCGGTACTCCTCGCTGGGTCGCTCGGTTCTGCGGCGGGCGATGAAGGCCCGGTGATGGGAGATCACGTCCTCCGGGTAAATCGCGGCATACCCCATGGTGGTGTCCAAAGCGGCGTGGCCGCAGATTTTCGCAGCGATGTGCGGGGGCAGTCCGGAGCGGATGGCGTCGGTCACGAAGATCCTTCTGAAGTCGTGGGGGCGCCATTCGAGCGGGGCGCCGGCCACGGTGATCTGAGCGGACTGCGAGGTCGCGACCAGGCACTCGCGAATGTAGCTGCGGGTCAGCGGCCGCTCCTCGGTGCCGTACCGGCGTTGGAACAGGAACGGCATGGGCGGGCTCCAGGTCTGCTCAAACACGTCGTAGGCCGACACCAGCGGCAGGGCGGCGTTCCCGGCCCGGACCCGGAAGATGACCGCGGTCAACACCTCCGCCAGCTCCGGAGAGACCAGCAGCAGCCGCTCCGAATCGGTCTTGGACGGGGCGACCTGCAGCATCGGCACCACCTCGCCGGTGGTAGGCAGGGTGTAGGCGATGAAGCTGTGGTGGGTGAGCTCCAGCATCTCCTCGATCCGGATGCCGGTATGCCGCAGCACCTCCACCGTCGCCCAGGACCAGAACGCTGCTTCCTCCTCGTGGGTCAGGTTCCGCCGCCTGCCGGCGGCCACCTCGGTGACGTAGACGCGGCGGGCCTGCCCGGACCCGCAGCGCTCGAACTCCTCCCCGGCAACGAGGAACCGTCCACCGGCCGGCGTCGCGCGAGCTGCGGTGGTGCGGGCCTCGGCGTCCTTGCACTGCCGGTCGACGGCGCGAAGCAGGGCGGGCAGCAGCGGCAGCTGGGTCCTGGTCCGCTGGTCCATCCGGGACTTCACCCTGGACCTGGACTTCTTCGTCGCGCACTCGTTCGCCTTGATCGGGCACGGCGCGACCCAGGGCGCGCACCGTGCCGGATCGTCGGCGGCCCAGCGGGCGATGTCCTGGTAGAACGCCCGGACGAACACCAGCTCGCTGCGGAAGTTCACCCGCGGCCGCACCGGGTGGCCCTGGGCGTCACGGATGAAGGCCAGGCGTTCCTTCCACGCCTGCGCAACCTCGGGCGCCAGTCGCAGCGAGTCGATGCCGGGATGGTGGATCTCCAGGTCGCGCCAGAACAACCGGCACAGATTGCGGGCGATCGAACGTAGCGAGACATGGTCGAGCTCGGGAGCCCGCTCGGTGAAGTACTCGACCAGCAGGTCCCGGACGGCCCGGCACTCGATACCGTACGCGTCGACGATCTGCTCGACGCTGCGGCGGCCCTCGATGCGAAGCGCCCTCAGCCGCAGCGGTGCGCTGGCCGGGAGTACGCCGGTCTCCTTGAGTAGGGCGTAGAACAGCGGCCGGCCCGCGCTGCCACGGAAGTGGTGTTCCTCCAGTGCGGCGGTCAGTTCGATGCAGTCGCCGACGGTGATGTCGCTGACCAGGCCGCCCTTGCGGATCACGATCCAGGTGAGCTTGTTCAGGGCGTCGGACCTCGCTGTCGGGGTCGCGTGCTGGGCCAGTCGTTCGAGTCGCTGGAAGGCAGCGGGGTCGCTGGCGGCCCGGGATTCGTTGAGCAGCACCGTCACGCGTTGCCGCAGCAGCCACGGGTAGCTGGGGCGGATCGCCTGCCCGGCGACCAGGAGCACCAGTCCCGTGGCCAGTTCATCGCGCCAGTGGCTCTTGGGTGTGCCGCGTCCCTGCAGGGGCAGATCGGTCCACTCGAAGCCGGCGTCGTCCGCCCCGCTGGCCATCCAGCGATCCTGCCAGGTCTCTCCGGGCTGGCCTTCGAGCCAGTCCAGCAGCTTGCCCAGGCCCCGCCGCCGGGTCTTGTCGCGGGTCAGTCCCGCACCGGGTTCGGTGAACAGTCCCAGCAACCGCTCGACCAGGTTCTCCCGGCTCTGACGGGTCTGCCACCAGCTCGGTTCGCCGACTCGCGGTTCCCACTCCAGCGCGTTGTCCACCTCAGGTGACTCGACGGCCCTGGCAACCTCGACGTTCGCGGTCGGGTTCACCGGCCTTCGCCGCCCGCAGCCGAGGTGCCGAACAGCGCTGCCAGCACTTCGGGGCGGTAACCCGGCGCCGGCGGAGCCGGCGGCTTGGCCTGCTCGGCGCGCTGTCGTTCATGGTGGGCCAGGACGTGGGCGACGACCTCGTCGGGCGTGGGAGCGATGTAAATTTCCGTGGTGGTGATGTGGGCATGTCCCATGACCCACTGCACGTCGGCGAGGGTCAGGTTCGGATCGCGGACCATCCTCTTGGCCGCGCTGTGCCTCAGGTCGTGCAGGGTCCAGTTCGCGCCGAGCAGCTGGTTGGCACGGGTGAAGACCATCCGGGCCGCGTCATACTCCAGCGGGCGGAAGGGCCGTCGCAGCGTCCACCACAGCGGCTCCGACGGGTGCTTGGGGACCATGCCGCGCAGTTCTTGCTGGTAGAGCCGCAGCCACACGAATGCGTCGGCGGAGGCGGGAAGGTGCTGCAGGACCTGGCTGCCCTTGCGGACCACGCCGATCGTCCGGTCCCCGGGCGAGACCAGGCCCTGCGGGACACCCAGCAGCTCGGAGGCGCGGGCGCCGGTGGAGATGTAGAACGCGATCAGAGCCCGGTCCCGGTTGTACTTCAACCCGGCGAACAGGTCGTTGAACGCCTGGTCAGGAATGATCCGCGGGGTCGGCTTGGGCTCCTTGGGCTGATAGGTGCCCCGGCGCGAGGGCTGCCGGAACGGCTGCATCGGGTTGTGATGCGCATTCGGACTCCCCTCGTCGGCAGCCCCTCCCTGCGGGAACGGGTTGATCAGCGGTCGGCCGTGGGTCTCTCGGTGGTACTCGTAGAACGAGCGGATCACCGCGCGAGCGTGCCGCCTGGTCCGAGCGGCATAGTTCTCGCCGGGCGCGGCTCCTCATGGCCCGGACCCGTCGCGTCACTCACGACCCATCCCTCCTCACCTCTGGTGGCGGCTCACATGGGCGCTTTCGCGCCTACCCCGTCCCGCGTGAGTTCATCCAGGCCGTCGAGGAGGAAGAGGGGCAGGTCAGCTTCGGCTGCTGCCGTCGCCTTCCTCGGGCCACTTGCGGGTGTCCCGGGGTGGCACGTAGGGCTCCTGGGAGGCGGGCATGCCGCCCTCGATCGCCCGCTCACGGGCCAGTTCGGCATCGAACTCCAGCCCGAGCAGGATCGCCAGATTGGACAGCCACAGCCAGACCAGGAACACGATCACCCCGGCCAGCGTGCCGTAGGTCCTGTTGTAGGAGCCGAAGTTCGCCACGTACGCGGCGAAGCCGCCGGACAGCGCCAGCCACAGCCCCACGGCCAGCACACTGCCCGGGGAGACCCACCGGAACCCGCGGCCACGCACGTTCGGCGTTGCCCAGTACAACGAGAGTGATCATCAGCGAGACGAGCACCACCAGCACCGGCCACTTGGCGATCGACCACACCGTGACCGCGGTGTGGCCGAGCCCGAGGAGGTCTCCGGCCCGCCGGGCCAGCGGACCGGTGAACACCACGATCACCGCGCTCGCCGACAGCAGCAGCATGAGCAGCAGGGTCAGGCCCACCCGCAGCGGCGTGATCTTCCATACCGGCCGGCCCTCCCGGATGTCGTACACCGCGTTGCCCGCCCGGATGAACGCCGCGATGTACCCGGATGCCGACCACAGCGAACCGGCCAGACCCACCACCGCCAGCACCCCGTAGTACGTGAGAGCGGCGGCCCTGTCCGGCAACTCGTCGTCCAGGAACTCACGGCCGGTGCGCTTGAGCACCGCCCACCAACCCCGCCTCGGCACCCGCGTCGGCTTGTCCGGTCCGCGCTCCGCCGCGATCTGAGCATCGCGAGCCGGATCGGGGCGCTCCCGCCGCCCGCCCTGGCGGCCCCTGCGCTGGAATCGCATGATCCAGCGTGTTCCCCGTGGCCGCACCCCGACGCGGCATCCCCGTGCGAACCCACCCGGTCAGCCCCCGCCGGTCCGGTCGAGGGACGGCCGCCGGGCTGCCCACCGCCTACGCCGGCAGGCACCTGGTCGTGGTCCAGCCCGACGTGGAGGTCTTCGGCCGGCCCCGCCGGGAGAGCGTCGCTCCTTCCGCTCCTCCGGTTCCGGCGCTCCCTCGCCGGGGCGCCCGCCGATGATGGCGGAGAGTGATGGGCGGGACTGGCCCGCCGCGCGGCGCGCGAGGCCTGCGCAGACCTGTGACGTAGCCAGCTGACCAGCAGGGATGGCGTGTGACCCAGGCGCTATACACCCCGCGTATACGCCATGTGTATACGTGGGGTGTATAGGTCTGGATATGTCCATCGGTCACACACTGCTAGGACTCCTGGAGTCCGGTCCCCGCCATGGTTACGACCTCAAACGGGCCTTCGACGAGAAGTTCGGCCACGACCGGCCACTGCACTACGGGCAGGTCTACTCGACCATGTCCCGGCTACTGAAGAACGGCCTCGTCGAGGTCGACAGCGTCGAGGCCGGTGACGGTCCGGAACGCAAGCGGTACGCGATCACGGACGCCGGGGTCACCGACGTCACCCAGTGGCTCACGACCCCGGAAAAGCCCGAGTCGTACCTCCAGTCGACGCTCTACACCAAGGTTGTCCTCGCCCTGCTGTCCGGGCGCAGCGCCGCCGAGCTGCTGGACATCCAGCGGGCGGAGCACCTGCGCCTCATGCGAGTCCTCACCGACCGCAAGCTCCGTGGCGACCTCGCCGACAAACTCGTGTGCGACCACGCCCTGTTCCATCTCGAAGCCGACCTGCGTTGGCTGGAACTGACCGCCGCGCGCCTCGACGGCCTCGCCAAGGAGATACGTCGATGATCCCCGCCGGTGCCCTGCTCACCGCCGAAGCCCTGCGCAAGTCCTACGGACCGACTCCCGCACTCGACGACGCCACGTTCTCGATACACGCCGGTGAGATCGTCGCGATCATGGGCCCCTCCGGCTCCGGGAAGTCGACCCTGCTGCACTGCCTCGCCGGAATCGTCACCCCCGACTCCGGGACCATCACCTACGCCGGCCGTGACCTGACCGCGATGAGCGACGCCGAGCGCTCCGCGCTGCGCCGCAGCGACTTCGGCTTCGTCTTCCAGTTCGGTCAGCTCGTGCCCGAGCTGACCTGCGTCGAGAACGTCGCTCTGCCGCTACGGCTGAACGGCGCCAAGCGCAAGAACGCCGAACGCACCGCACGGGCCTGGATGGAACGGCTGGAGGTCGGCAGCCTCGGCAACAAGCGGCCCGGCGAGGTCTCCGGCGGCCAGGGCCAGCGCGTCGCCGTCGCCCGCTCCCTGGTCACCGGCCCCAAGGTCCTCTTCGCCGACGAACCCACCGGTGCACTGGACTCCCTCAACGGCGAGCTCGTCATGCAGCTGTTCACCGACGCGGCCCGCTCCACCAACGCCGCGGTCGTCCTCGTCACGCACGAGACACGGGTCGCCGCCTACTCCGACCGAGAGATCGTCGTACGCGACGGCAAGTCGCGTGACATGGAGCCCGCCCTGTGACCACCCGCACCAACGGAGGCACCACCTGGGCGCAGGACCTCGCGATGGGCGCCAAGTTCGCGGTGACAGGCGGCCGGGAGGGGTGGACACGGACGCTGCTGACCGCCCTCGGTGTGGGACTCGGAGTGGCGCTGCTGCTGTTCACCGCCGCCGTCCCGGCCGCGAAAGAGGCCCTGAGCGACCGCGAGAGCAACCGCAGCACCTACCTCTCCGCCGACAAGGCCGCCGAGGACACCCTCCTCGTCGCCGATACCCACAGCACGTACAAGGACAAGAACGTCTTCGGCCGGATGGTGCACGCCGAGGGCTCCAAGCCCGTGCTGCCGCCCGGTCTCTCCCGGCTGCCCGGCCCCGGCGAGATGATGGTCTCCCCAGCGCTGGCGGCGCTGCTCGACAGCCCGGAGGGCAAGCGGCTGCTGGAGCCCCGGCTCCCCTACAAGCAGGCCGGCACCATCGCCGAGCCGGGCCTGCGCGGCCCAGCTGAGCTGGCGTACTACGCGGGCAGCGACGTCGTGAAGGCCGGCGACGGCTTCGTCATGCGGATCAACGGCTTCGGAAACCCCGAACCGCAGGAACCCTGGGACCCGGTCCTGCTGCTGCTGATACTGATCACCTGCGTGGTCCTGCTGCTCCCGGTGGCTGTCTTCATCGCCGCTGCCGTCCGCTTCGGCGGCGAGCGCCGCGACCGGCGGCTGGCCGCGCTGCGCCTGGTCGGCGCCGACGGGGCCACGACCCGCAGGATCGCGGCGGGCGAGGCGCTCAGCGGCGCCGTGCTCGGCGTGCTCGTCGGCGCCGCCCTCTTCGCCGTGGGCCGGGAGTTCGTGGCCGACTTCCCGATCAACGAAGCCCGGATGTACCCGATCGACATCGCCGTCAGCCCGGCGCTGGTCCTGCTCGTCGCCTTCGCCGTGCCGATCGCCTCAGTGGCCGTGACCCTGCTCGCGATGCGTGGGGTCGTGATCGAACCCCTCGGCGTGGTCCGTACGTCGAAACCGCCCCGGCGCCGGCTGTGGTGGCGGCTGGCGATGCCGCTGGCCGGACTGGCCCTGCTCTACCCGATGATGGGGCAGAGCACGAGGGAGCAGTTCAACCAGTGGCAGGTCAGCGGTGGTGTCGTACTGCTGCTGATAGGGGTCACCGCGTTGCTCCCCTGGCTGGTCGAGGTCGTGGTGAACCGGCTCGGCGCCGGCTCGGTCTCCTGGCAGCTCGCGGTCCGGCGGCTCCAGCTGGCCAGCGGTGTCGCGGTGCGCCCGGTCAACGGCATCGCCGTCGCCGTGGCCGGGGCGATCGCCCTGCACGCCCTGTTCACCGGCATCGAGAGCTCCTACGCCACGGACACGGGCATCGACACGGAGCGGGCGCAGCTCCAGGTGCTGACGCCGTCGCAGGTGGAGCCCTCGCGCATGCCCGGCATCACCGCGCAAATCGCCTCCACCGAGGGCGTGAGGAAGGCGATCTCCCTCGGTAGTGCGGGACTCGGCGAGAAGGCCCGCAACCCGGAGGACTACCGATCCGTCACGATCGGCGACTGCGCCTCGCTGCGTGAGATCGCCAAGCTGGACAAGTGCGCGGACGGCGACGCGTTCCTGCTGCCCGACCCCGAGCACCCGCAAGAGGTGTCGAAGCCGGGCCGGAAGGTCGTCATCGACCCGTCCTTCGACGACGGAGTCCGCGGCGCGGAGATCGCCTGGACCATGCCCACGGACATCAAGACTGCCGCATCCCGACCGGACCCCACCGGCTTCACCCATCCGGGCCTCGTCGCCACCCCGGGCGCACTGCCGAAAGAGGCGCTGGACATCCTCCGCTACAGCACCTTCGTCAACCTCGACCCCTCAGTGGCGGACGCAGAGGAGCACGTGCGGAACACGGTGGCGCGGGTCCATCCTCTGATGATGCCGATGTCCCTCAAGGCGGTGCAGGTCAACGGCCGGTTCGTGACCGTGAAAAAGGGCCTCCTGATCGGCTCCGCCGCGGTCCTGCTGCTGATCGGCGCCAGCCTCTTCGTCTCCCAGATGGAGCAGCTGCGCGAACGTAAGAAGCTCCTCGCCGCCCTGGTCGCCTTCGGCACCCGCCGCCGCACCCTGAGCCTCTCGGTCCTGTGGCAGACCGCCGTCCCGATCGTCCTGGGCCTTGTCCTGGCCTGCGGCGCCGGCCTGGCCCTGGGCGCCGTGCTGCTCCGGATGGTGAGCCGGCCGGTGCACTTCGACTGGACGTCCGTGACGGTGATGACCGGCGTCGGCGCCGCGGTCGTCCTCCTGGTGACCGCCCTCAGCCTCCCGCCGCTGTGGCGCATGATGCGCCCGGAGGGGATCCGCACGGAGTAGAGAGGGCAACCCTACGTGGGTCCGCAGGGGGGCTTCCCATCGGAGAAGCCCCTCTGCGGCGCCCCCGCCACACGTCACCCTCGCGGCGGGTGGAGAACATCAGCCACCGCGGGCAGCACCCGGACCGAGAGCGCGGCCATCGCCTCGCGCAGCACTGGGCGAGCGACACGGCGTGAGGGGGCCGGATCCGCGAAGTACCCGGTCACCAGGTGGGCGTTCGCAGGACGAACGCGACGCCCGCGGTCAGCGCGGAGAGCCGGGCCGCGTTGAGGTCGAGCGTGCGGGCCTGGCCGTCCGATGCCCTCCATCAGGGCCAGAACGCACCGCGGCGGGCGGCCGGTGACGAGGGCGATGCGGACGCCGGCCTCGTTCGCCACCTCCAGGGCGGCCCGGCTGCGCTCGGACCGGATCCCGTTGCTGCGCGGGAGCGTGCCGTCGAGAGCGGTCGCCCCCGGCTTCGGCCGGGGGCCAGCGGGGAGACCGGCGTCGTCTTGGACCCGGCGGCGGACGGTGCGCTCAGCCGACGCCGCCGCGGCGGCGGGCGAGGACACCCGCCGTGGTGAGCAGGACGAGCAGGACACCGGTGAACCACGTCATCGCGGCGGTCACGGTGGTGCAGAGGGTGGCGATGCCGAGGCCGATCGCGGGCAGGGCCAGGCCCAGGTAGGAGATGAGGAAGAGCCCGGCGAGAGCGTCGCCGCGTTTGCCCGGCGCGGCCATGGCGACGACGGTGGCGACCGCGGACTTGAACAGCACTCCGGCGCCGATGCCGGCCGCGATGCCGGCTGCCAGGAAGACGGGGAAGCTGGCGGCGCGCATGCCGATGGCCAGTGCTGCCACCCCTGCGGCCTGGGCGAACAGGCCGATATTTCTGCGTACTTTGGCATCGAGGCGGCCGGTGAGCGACTGGGCCGCCGCGGCGGCACCGAACACGGCGAACACGATCAGCCCCGCCAGCGCGCGGGAGGGGTGGTGCAGGGTGTGGCCGACGAATCCGGGGGCCAGCGAGGTGAACAGACCGAAGACCGCGAAGGACGCGAAGCCCGCGGCTGCGGCGGCCACGTACCCGGCCGGGTCGCCGTGGTCGGTGCTGACGCGCTGCGGGCGGTACCTCGGCCTGACGGGCTGCTCCTTGACTGTCTCGGGGGTGAGCGCGACCGCGGCGACGCTGATCAGCAGCAGGGCGCCGAAGACGAGGTAAGGCAGTCGCAGCGGCGCGTGGAGGTACTGGGCGAGGAGGCCGGCGACGAGTGGGCCGAAGCCGAGGCCGCCGATGTTGGCCGCGGTGGAGACGATCTCGAAGCGTTGCGGGGAGGCGCCGGGGCGGTGTGCTCTGTGCAGTTCGTGCAGGTGCGCGGTGGCGGTCGCGGTGAGCATGCCGACACCGAGGCCGGTGACCAGCCTGGCGAGGAGGAGGACCGGCAGGGAAGGTTCGGTGACGAACAGCGCGGCGGCGGCCAGTTCCAGCGTCAGCGCCGTGATCAGGACCTTCCGCCGGCCGATCCAGTCCGAGACGTGCCCGGCCAGCAGCAGACTGGTCAGTACACCGACGGCGTAGACGGCGAAGACGATCGTGACCGTGAAGGTGGAGAAGCCCTCGCGTGCCTGGTACAGGGGGTACAGCGGCGTCGGGACGGTGGAGAACGCCATGGCCGTGACGAACACCGACGCGATCATCCGGAACCCGGCACCGTACCTGCGGGCCGAGTGCTGCGCGCCACCACCCTCGGCGGGTGCCCGGCGAGCGGGCCGGGGCCTGGACAACGACATGTGACTGCTCCGATTTCGTGAAGGTTGTCGGCCGGCGTCCCGGGATCGACGCCGGCCGTGGGGGCCGGTCGCCGCCCCGGGCCCACCGGCCCGGGGCAGCAACGACGGGATTCAGGCCAACCGGCCGCGGGCCTGGGCCCACTTGACCTCGGCCCCGGCGGCCTCACCGCCAGTGGCCTCCGCCTGGGCGCGGCCCACCGACTCCATCACGGCGGCGTAGCCCGGGCTGACACTCGCGTAGACGCCGCCCCAGTCCGCCCAGTCTTCGCGGGCCCAGGTCTTCTGCAGCTCGGCCGCCACACCGAGGACGTCCACGACCTTGACGCCTGCCCGGCTCAGGCGCTCGATCGAGATCCGCTGAGCCTCGTCGGAGTAGGTGCCCGAGGCGTCGATGACGGCGTACACGTCGTATCCCTCGGCGAGGGCCGACAGTGCGGGCTCCACGACGCAGATGCTGGTCATGATGCCGGCGACGAGGAGGGTGCGGCGGCCGGTCTGCTCGACGGCGCGGCGGAAGCCCTCCACGTCCCACGCGTTGATCTCGCCGTGACGCTGGACGTACGTCGCCTTGGGCGCGTTGTCGAACACCTCCGGGATCAGCGGGCCGTTGGGGCCCTCGGGGACCGACGCGGTGGCGATCACCGGGGCGCCGGCCAGGGTGGCGGCCTTGGCCAGAGCGGCCACGTTGTTGCGCAGCTCGCGGACGTTGGTGTGGTTGACGATCTGCAGCAGACCGCTCTGGTGGTCCACCAGCAGTACCGCGGCGTCTGCGGGGTCGATGAGGCCGTTGTTGCTCGACATGACTTCTCCCTGGGGTAAGGGCGGGCGTCCGGCACCGGGCCGAATGTTCTGGTTTGACCAGCAGTGTCGTTCGCTGCTGATGACCTCTTCAACCCCCTGCCGCGGTGGTCGCTTCCCATGCCAGGGAGATGGTTCGAGATGACGGTAATCTCTTTCAGAGATAGCCTGGAGTTCGGCCGTACGGAGGGTGGGATGGATCTTCGGCAGATGGAGGTCGTCGTCGCGGTCGCCGAGGAGGGCGGCTTCAGCGCGGCGGCGCGACGCCTACACGTGGTGCAGTCCGCGGTGTCCACCACGGTGCGCGCTCTTGAGCGCGAGTTGGGCGCCTCGCTGTTCCACCGGACCACCCACCGGGTGTCCCTCACCCCGGCGGGCCAGGCGTTCCTCCCGGCCGCCCGCGCCGCGCTACAGGCCGCCGAACAGGCCCGAGCCGCCGTTGACTTGACCAAAGAACAGCTCCGGGGAGAGATCACCATCGGGGTCATGCAGGGTCTCCACACGGGCCTCGCCCAGGCGCTGGCCGCCTTCCGTCACCAGCATCCGCAGGTGACGGTCAGGCTTCGCCAGGCGTCGGCGGACGACCTCCTTCAGGCACTGCGCGACGCCACCATGGACGTGGCCGTCGTGGCGCTGGCCCGTCCCCAGCAGCGAGGACTGGCCGCACGCGTGCTGCAGGAGGAGGAGATGGTCCTGATCACGGCGCCGGGCCGCGCCGGCCAACCCGAGCGACCGGTCACCCTCGCCGAGGCGGCCGGCCTGCCACTGGTGGAATTCCCCGTCTGATTTTGTCGGGTCATATGGGTTCAGGCACGGATTTCGTGAAGAGCACGCCGAGGCGGTTACGATCTGTAGTCGATCGGAGCCCTGCTCGAACGGTTATGCCGAGCGACTCGCTGTGCGGGAGAATGCCCGGCATGACGACTTGAAGAGCACCGGCCGGGCGACAGCACTGGCGGAAGGTCGGGACCTGGGACACGGTTGCCGACGGCGATCGACGAATCTGTGCCGCCTGCAGAACGCCTGTCCGCTCGTATCAGTACCGCTTCCATCCACCCGAGTCCTCCATGTTCGAGCGCTGCATCGGGTTCGCTTGGTGTTCGGGCTGCAGGATCTACTCCGGCAACATGGTGTACGTCCCCCGGAAGCGAGTTCTGGTCGACGCCCTCGCTTCTCTCCCGTGTGAGCGACGGGAGCGGCTCCTGCGTTCGGAAACGCGACTGATCGATTTCCTGGACCGTCAGGCCAGAGGCGGCAGAGGTTAGGGTCGGCGGCTGGCGGCGATAAGGAGAAGCCGCTTGCGCAGCAACGAGGGCTTCGCTCGGCCGAACATGCTGCGCTTGAGTGCCTTGAGGTCGTTGACGCGGCCCTCGACTGGACCGGAGGACCAGTCGGTGCTCATGCCGTAGACGACGGCGTCGAGATCGGAGAGCAGTCCGGTGGCGAAGCCGGCCAGGCCGCATAGTTCGTCCGCGCAGACGTCGGCGATCCAGTGCCCCAGCTGGTCTCCTTCGCGGTTGGACATGATGCTGGCGAAGGTGCGGACGTGGGTTGCGGCGGCCGTGAGTTCGGGTGAGCGGGCCAGCAGGGTCTTGAGCTGTTGCTGGTCGTCCTCACGTAGGTGGTCGGGGTGGCGCATGATCCAGCCGGTGGCCTCGCGGGGAGAGGGCGGCCGGGCGATGGGCGGCGGGCTCCCCGGGGACTGTCGGTCGGGCCGTAGCGGCCGGACGTAGTCGCGCAGCGTGCTGTAGCTGCAGCGAGCCCCGCGTTCCTGCAGCTCGCGGTGGAGCCGGGACACGTTCGTGCAGCCTTCGGCGATGCGCTGGTCGAGGTAGGGCTTGAACCGGTCGAGCTTGCTGGTCCGGTTCTGCCACTGGCCGTGCAGCATCGCCTCCGGGCTGGCCGCGCGGGCGTACTTGCGAACGGTGTTGCGTCCGAGGCCGAGGCGTCGGGCGATCTCGCGCAGACTCAAGCCCTGCTCGATCTGGGCGCGGACGGCCGCGTGGGTGTCGCGGAGCCGGTCGAGGAACTTCCCCTGTGGGTAGGGCTCGGACGGCTCTGTGGCAGCCTCGAATGCCTCGGCCGATGCGGGCTTTGGTCCCGGCGGCTCGGGCTCAGGCGCGGGTTCGACAAGGTCGCGGAGCAGGGCGCGATGGCGGGAGACGAGGCGTTCAACAGCCTCGCCGAGGTTGTGCCAGACGTGCCATTTGTCCGCGCAGTGCTGGGCGTTCGGGGCGCCGGCGCGGGCGCCGTCCGCGAAGACCTGTGCGCGGTCGCGGCAGACGATCTCGACGCCGGGGTGCTCGCGCAGCCATGCCGCGACACTGTCCGCGTCGCGGTCGGGCAGCAGGTCAAGGGGCTGGTGGGTCTCGCAGTCGACCAGAAGGGTGCCGTAGCGGTGGCCCTTCCTGGTGGCGAACTCGTCGATGCCGAGCACGCGCGGGGTCGCCCAGGCAGGGTCCGGCAGCGCCATGACCAGGCGCAGGACGGTCATCCGGCTGATCACGATGCCGAGCAGCAGCGCGAGGCGGGCCACGGCCCGAGCAGCCAGGACGACGCCGAGGGCACCGAGCATCCGCTGAAGGGCCGGCGTCCGTCGGCCGTAGCGGTAGGCCAGCCCCTCAATCTGCTCGGCGAAGGTGACCCGCGGGCAGTCCCCGTTGTCGCAGAACAGCCGACGCACCGACAGTTCGATCACCACGCCCCGCCCGCCGCACGGCACGTCGGCCAGGCGCCGTCCATACCTGCTGTGCACCCGACCTGACGCAATCTGGCAGCCCGGACACGACACTGGCACTTCCTCCAGCGTCGACGCCTCGATCACCACACGTCCGTCCCGCACATCCATGCACTCGACCCGCACCCCTGCGAGATGCGGGAGCAGAAGGAATATCTCCTCACACGCGGCCAGCATCCACCTAGACGTGACGGAGCGTCACCCGGCGCACAGAAGCACGATCGACTTCACGAAATCCGTGCCTGAACCGTCATATGGGAGCCACTGCTCCGATGTGAATGGGAGCCACGCGTAGGCCATACGTGACGGTGATGTACTCGACCTCGGTGGGCGTTCTTCGGCGAGTTCGGGAGCCGTTCCGGCGAGATTGGGAGCCACTGATCGGGTGACCTGCTGAGGGATGGGTGGAGTGTCCGTGGGGGCCAGAGTGGTGGCGTCGGTAGCGTGTGAGTGAGGGCCCGGGTCGCCTCCCTGACAAGTCGCGGCCGGGGCCTCACTCTGGATGTGCCAATAGGGCTGGACCCGTGGGGCCCAGCCCTTCCTGAGTAGCGGCTACAGACCCGCCCGGTTCAGCAGCCACTCCATGTGCTCGCCCGGAAGGAACGGTGAGGCGCCGGCGGCTTCTGCGACGCGCTCCGAGGGGTCAACGAGGAGACGGAGCAGGGATTGGAGCGGGAGGTTGCGATGGGGCGCGACCGCGCGGCGGACTCGGTCTTCGGGGTCGGCGGCCAGCTTCTCAGCGAGTTCCGAGGGCAGATCCGGATCGCGGGGTGCGAAGGAGCGGAGCCGGGGCTCAGGGTCGGTGGCGAAACGGCGCAAGGCTGCCGGCGGGAACGTCAGGACCTCCTCCTTGTCCCACCAGAACGTGAACTTGTCCCGCCGGCGGTAGCGGCGCTCGATATTCTCGGCGGTCGCGGGATCGACCAGGTGCGGGGCGGTGTACGCCATGGTGAGGCGGACCATCTCCTCCTCGTCGTCGAGCAGTCGGGCCACCGCGTTGGCGGGAAGGGCCTTGCTGGCGGCCGCGGAGACTCGGAAGCTGACATAGGGCGAGTCGATGTGCGGCAGCGGATCGGCCGTCACCCAGGGCAGCCGCAGGATCCGCAGTTCCGTGGGCGCGAACTCGTTCTGGAACCACTGCAGGACCGTTTCGTCGTCCGCGTCAGGGTCCGGATCAGCCGTCGAGCGCGACAGCTCGTGGACCGAGGCGTGGATCTGCGCCCGCACGTGCTCGGGCGTGTCCGGCCGGGCGAAGACCTTCACACGGACGCTCAAGGCCGGATCGACCGCAAGGGACTCGCGGGCCGGCGGCGGCAGGTCAGGATGCCGGGCGAGCTCGGCGCGAACCTCGCTGTCCGGATCCGCGGCGAGCCGCTGGAGGGTGTCCGCGTCGAGAACGGCGTGAATGACCGCGCCCGCCCGAGTCACCGGGTCCGCCAACAACGCCGGCAGTAGGTCCGAGGGCGGTATCGGATGCGGCCGGTGCGCGTAGTAGGTCGAACAGGCCGCGGCGCGGACCTTGGCCTCGGGATCGGTCAGCAGGATCCGGCGGACCGCTTCCGGGGCCTGCGGCCAGTGCTTCGCCAGCGCGGCGCGGATCTCCGGGTCGGAGTCGGCGGCGAGGCGGGCCCGGAGATCGGGCGGCGTGTGGGGGCCCTGAGCCAGGTACTCACGGACCCGTCGATCGGGATCCTCGATGAGCTGTTCCAGCATCTCCCGTGGTGCGGTCGCGGCGTGGATAACGAGCGCGGCCCGCACCGCCCCGTCCCGATGGGAGGCCAACCGGATACGGAACCGGTCCGGCAGCCGGTCGTTGAGCGCCAGGCTGTGCAGGAGCCAGTGGTCGTCGATCGCGATGATCTCGACGATCATGTCCTCGGTAAGGTCCGGACGCTTCGCCACCTTCCCCATGCCCCGCCGCCATGCGAATAGCCGCCGAACCATAGAAGCTGGCAGGGCGGAATTCATCGCCAACCCGTCCATCACCTTGTCGAGGTGAACCGGAGTCAGAGCGTCAGCATCCATGCGGCCAGCATGCCAGGCGGGCTTCTACGCGACGCCGCCGGGCGGACAGCCACGGCGGCCGCTTCGAGCGGTGCGCCGGCCACCGCCCCTGTGGTCAGCTAGAAATCCGAGTGGCCCCTCAGCGGCCCTCCAAGCCTTCGCGGAGGTCACCGAGACTTCGCCGTCCATCAGTTCGAGGCCGGGAAGAGGGATTCCTGGGTGGCCTGGTAGCGGTAGGACTCGGTGCCGGTCTGGATCAGGGTGCAGCGGAACGTGATCCGGTCGGCGATGGCCGCGCAGAGGCGGGCGTCGCCGAAGGTTTTGTCCCACTCGGTGAAGGGTGAGTTCGTGGCGACCGCGGTGGCCTTTCGCTCCTCGCGTTCGGTGAAGATCTGGAACAGCAGTTTCGCGCCCTTGCGGTCCAGGTTGAGGTAGCCGAACTCGTCCAGGCAGAGAAGGTCGATCTTGCTGTAGCGGGCGATCACGGAGGACAGGCGGCGGTTCGCGTCGGCCTCGGCGAGCTCGTTCACCAGTGCGCTGGTGGTGGTGTAGCGGACCGACAGGCCGGTCTCGGCGATCGCGGTGCCGATGCCGATCAGCAGGTGGGACTTGCCGGTGCCGGAGTCGCCGATCAGCACCAGCGGCCGGCCCTCGCGGACCCAGGTCGGGGACTTCAGGTCCGCGACAACCTCGGGGGTGACGTTCGGGTTCTTCGCGAAGTCGAAGTCCTCCAGCCGCTTCGGGCGGGGGAAGCGGGCCAGCCGCAGTAGCCGTTGCTGGCGGCGGAGGTCCCGGTCGGCGAGCTCGGCCTGCAGGATGTCCAGCAGGAACTGCTTGTAGGTGGCCTGCTCGCGCCGGGCGGTCGAAGCCAGGTCGATGAACCTCTCGCGGAACGCCGGCAGACGGAGCTCGCGGCAGGCCTCGTCGATGAGCATGTCCTCCGGGTCGCCGGGCAGCGACATCCTGCGAGCGGGGATCTTGTCGGTGTCCAGCTCGTCGTCCTGGTCGGTGACGGTGATGGTCGGGCTCATGCGCCGTGGCCTTTCTGGGTCTGGCTGTCGCGGCCGGCGACCGGGCTGAGCAGCCGGTCGTACTTGCTCATGTCGGGCATCCCCTGACGCGGGTCGGGCGGCAGGCGGCGCGCGTGCAGGGAGATCACCCGGGCCCCGCCCAGCGCGTCCTCCGGACTGTCCTTGCCCTCCCCGTCGGCGTCGCCCAGCAACTCGGCGTCGTCCGCGTCGGTGCCCTCCATCGCCTTGCGGGCCTCGATGGCGACCAGGTCGGTGGAGACCGACCCGATCCGCAGACAGGTCTCCATCGCCGCGACCAGCGCCTCCGGCGGGAGCTGACGGTGCAGCAGCAGCACTTCGATCAGCATCCGGGTGCCCTCGCGGTCGCCGGCCTTCTTCTTCGCCGCCGCCCAGAACGCCTCGTGGATCTTGGTGAAGCCGCCCTCCGCGCGGGCCTGCGCGAGCGCCGAGGCCCCGGCGAACGCGCCCGGCTTGACCAGCAGGATCTCCAGGTAGTGGTCCAGCAGGTCGTGGTAGGTGTAACGGCGGGTCAGCCTCGGGTGGCGGGCGACGACCTGGCGCCCGTCGAACACCCACAACTCGTTCGCCCGCAGCTTGACCCGCACCTTGGCGCCGATGAACTTCGCCGGCACCGAGTAGTAGCACTGCCGCACCGTGATCCGGGAGTTGCGCGCGACCGTCGGCGTCAGGTCGATCCCACAGTCGTAGTCGTCCGCCGGCAGCGGTCGCAGCCGCTCGCGCTCGGCCTCGAAGTCGAACCCGATCGAGGTCGGCCGGCCGTGAATGTGCCGGGCGTCTTCGGCGACGTCGATCGCGGCCAGGCGCTCGTTCAGCTCCGCCAGCGACTCCACCTGCGGTGGTGGGACCAGGTGCTTGCGGCGGAACCTGCCGCCCTCGTGCTCGACCCCGCCCTTCTCGTGGGCGCCGTCCTCGCCGGGCGCGCAGTAGAACGCCGAGAACTGGTACCAGGACTTGAACGACGCCCACCGCGCCGACTCCAACCTGGAGCGGCCGAACAGCACCTGCTTGACCGCCGGCTTCAAGTTGTCGTAGCGGATGTGCACCGACGGCACTCCGCCCAGCACCGTGAACGCCTCCACGTGCCCTTCCAGGAAGGCCTCCTGGGAGGCGGTCGCGTAGACGCGGTGCACCGCCTTGCCCGAGTAGGACAGCCGCAGCGTGAACAGCACACACTTGCGCCGCTGCCCGGCCAGGTCCAGCCAGAAGTCCGCGAAGTCGACCTCCGCCTCTTCGCCGGGCCTCTTCGCCTGCGGGACTATCCCGTCAAGGTGCCGGCGGCCTTCCAACGCCTCTGCCTTGATCTCGGGGCGCCGCTTCCTCACGTACTCCCACACCGTGGTCTGCCGACCCAGCTCGAAGTCGTGCTCCGCGGCCAGACGCTCCATGATTCGCGGAATCGTGTGCTTCTGCTTCGCCGGAGCGTCCAGGTCCTCGCGCAGCATCGCGTCGATGAAGCCCTTCACCGGCTCCAGAACACTCTTGCGCGGCGGCGGCGACTTGCGTTTCGGCGGCACCGGCGACTCCAACGCCTTCTTCACCGTGTTCCGCGACACCTTGAACCGCGCGGCGAGCTCCCGCCCCGACAGCCCTTGCTCACGCTGGGCCCGGCGGATCTTCTCGAACAGCCACTCCCGTGACCTGTGCACCAGCGGTCTCCCTGACCTGGACCGTGATCAACAGGCACAGCGTGACGGCCGAACAGCCCAAGCCCCCACGATTACTCCGAAGGCGGCATGTTCCACACCATCACACCGACTGGCTCCCGATCTCGCCGGAGAACCACTGGCTCCCCAACAGACCGAAGCCGTGGCTCTACTTCACCCCGGTAAAAACACCCCGTCGGCTGGGCGATCCGGCACTCCGTCGACCGCGCCTTTCGTACGGCCCTCGTCGACCGCGTCGCCACCTTCGAGGTCAACGACATTCTCAGCGCCACCGACCTGGTCCGCCACGACCTGGGCGTGTGCATCATGCCCCAATCCCTGGCCGCCCGCTTTCCCGACCTGACGACCCGCCGCTTCGCCCAGAACGCACCGACCTGGAAGGTGATGGTGGTGCATCCCCGCGGACAGGTGTCTGCGGCCGTCACCGCCCTGCTGCGCCACATCACGTAGGCAGCGGCCCGCCCGCACAGCAGGGCGGACACCCGGAGGCGGCTGGCGAGGAGGTCGGCGAGTCGGTGTTCGCCGACCTGGCGGACGGCGTCGGCGGACCTGGTGTACCGCCAGTACGCGCGAGACCTGGTGACCCTGGAGCTGGTGGTCTCGGTCGCCGGGGTTGCGGTACCCGGTCGCTGCGCGCGAGTTCGTCGGGCCGCTCGCGGCACCGCGCGCAGCTGCCGTCGGCTGCGGGTGCCTGTTCTGATGGCGCTCTCTGAGTAGGGTCGGGGACTGGCGCGGTGGCGTGATGCTCCGTTCCAGTCCCCGCCGCTTCAAACCGTGCATGCAGTTCTCCCGCACACGGCTTTCCGACATCGTTCACCGGCTGGCATGCGCTGTCGCCCAGTGCACGTTCCCGGTCAGGCGGTAGACCCTGCGGGTGGATGCCGAATGTGAGGGCTGGCCTGGTGGCCGAGTGGCCGGCTTGGCACGACGGCCGGGACGGGCGGTCCAGGTGAGCGGGGCTTGTCGCGCAGGCGGCAGCAGTGGGCGGACTCAGGGCTCGATGACGAGGCGTTCGATGAGGTCGTCGCGGAGTGTGAACTGGTAGCGCAGATCGATGGTGCCGCCGGGGAAGTTGCCTTCGAGGTGGTGGGTGGCGATGTAGTGGGTCGCGTCGCTCTGCTGGGCGTTCGTGAGGTGGATGGTGTAGGTGAATTCGGTGGCGGATCGGCCGAGCCACCCCTCGATCTCCTCGGTGCCCTGGTAGGTGTTGCCGTCGTCGATCACTGTGGCTTCGCCGGTGAACGCTGTGACCGCGGTGGCGGTGTCGTGGGCGCGGTGCGCTTGGAGGTAGCGGGTGATCACCTCGGGCAGGGCGTCCGGGGTTAGGGGCTGGTTGTCGTGCATGACGATCCTTGGGGTGGTGGCGGGTTCAGACGGTGGGGGTGGTGCCGCCGTCGATGACGTGTTCGGCGCCGACGATGGCCGAGGCGCGGTCGGAGACGAGGAAGGCGACGAGCTCGGCGACCTCCTCGGGCCGGTTGGGACGGCCGAGCGGGATGCCGCCCAGGGAGTCCATGAGCCGGCCCAGCGCCGCTTCCTGGGTGATGTCCGCGTCGTGGGCGATCCGGGCGACGAGGTTGTCGGCGGCCGAGGTCTGGACGAAGCCTGGCGAGACGGTGTTGACGCGGACGCCGTGCGGGGCGACCTGGTTGGCCAGGCCCTTGCTGTAGGTGGTCAGGGCGGCCTTGGCGGCGGCGTAGGCCAAGGTGCCGTTCCACAGCGGCATGCGGCGCTGGATCGAGGTGACGTGCACGACCGCGCCCTTGCCCGTGGCGATCATGTGCGGCAGGAGTGCGCGGTCCAGGCGGACGGCGGCCAGCAGGTTCGTGTTCAGCTCCCTGGCCCAGTCGTCCTCGCCGAGCGCCGCGAACCCTCCAGCCGGTGCCTCGGAACCGCCGAGGGTGTTGACCAGGATGTCGACACCTCCCACGCGGGCGTCCACCTCGGCGGCGACGTGGGCCGCGCCCTGGGCGGTGGACAGGTCGGCGGTGATGAACGCCTTCTCGTCGGCGTCGTCCGGGCGGGTACGGGCGGTCACCAGCACGATCGCGCCGGCCTCGGCGAGCCGTCGGGCGATGGCGGCTCCGGTGCCCTTGGTGCCGCCGGTGACCAGAGCGCGTCGGCCTTCGAGGGATTCGCTGATGTATGTGGTCACGGTGTGCTCCGTCCCCGGGTGCGGGCACGGAAAGGACCGCTCCCGCTATGACTGCTAGAATAGAAGCTACTTACTTCTACTTTAGCAGTAACTGAGGGGATGGTCGCCGTGGCAAGCCGGATCAGGCTGGAGGACCGGGAGTGCCCGCTGTCCACGACGGTGGAACACGTCGGCGAGTGGTGGACGCTGCTGATCCTCCACGACGCCTTCGACGGCTACACCCGCTTCGACCAGTTCCAGGAGAGCCTGGGCATCTCCTCCAGCATGCTCACCACCCGGCTGAAAACCCTCGTCGCGGACGGACTCCTGGAGCGCCGGCCCTACCAGACCAACCCCGTGCGCCACGAGTACGTCCTCACCGAACTCGGGCACTCCCTGCGTCCGGTGATCGTCGCCCTGGCCGCATGGGGCAACTCCCGTCTCACACCGGCCGAGCGCAGCATGATCCTCATCGACGCGCGCAGCGGCGAGGAGGTCGAGCCCGTCGTCGTCGACGCCAAGACCGGCCGCCGACTCGACGACAGCGGCACCTACGTCTTCACCGCAGGTCCCGCAGCGAGCGACGCGATGCGCAACCGCTACGCAACACGGCAGGCCATCCCCGCGGAAGAGGCGTAAGGATGCTCGACAGACCTGAGCCGGGCCGGGAAGGCCGTACCCGACCCACCAGGCCGCAACAACTCATCGCCGACATACGCCCGTCTCCCCGCTCCCCACTCCCGACTCCCCCCAGACCGTTGAACGGCCCAACCAACTAGGGAACCGAGAGCGGGCCTGGCCGTTTTCGGAAATCCTCATCAGTTCGTCGAAGTCTGACCCGAATCCGCGGGTAGTGGCGGACTTCGGTGGCTGATACGACGACAGGTGTCCCTGCGGGTTCGAGATGATCGAGGTTCTCTACGCCTGATCGCTCTACCTGCAAGGACACCTGTCGAGTGAAGGCGATATCTCGTCGCCGTACCCGCTCCCGCTCCCGCACCCCTGCCGGCTGTCGGGGCTGTTGGGACCGTGCGCAGGTCTCATCGCTCGCACGGACGCCCGGTGGCCGTTGTCGGCGTCCGTTGGCGAGACCCGCACCTTCGGGACCAAGACGCCCGGCCGGCGGGACCGCTCGCCGGCGCTGACACCGCATGTCCGGCTTGGTGGCCCCCGGGTCGCCTGCCTGGTTTTCCACCGCGTGCGGTCGTCTGCCCGGGACTACGGTCGCCATCAATTAACTACGCTCCGCCCCAACGATCGGGAGATCCCCATGGCAGCTGACGCTGTTCAGGTAGCACCTGATGTGTACAAGGTCCTTTTCGAGAACGATCGGGTGCGGCTTCTCGAGGCCCTGTCAGCGGACGCGGCAGACTGGCTCTGGCGCGAATTCCGTGAAAGCTGCCCGTCCAGCAGTCAGGTCAGGGCAGGTGGCGGGGGCCGCGCAAGTCCGGGGCGAAGAGGTCCAGCGACGGGCCTTCGAGGGCGATGGCGGTGAGGCCGGTGGTGGTGCCGGATGCGTGTTCCTCACCGGGCTCCCAGCGGACACCGTCGCCGGCTGAAACGGAGATCTGGCGCCTGTCTGGGCCCGCGACCCAGCCTTCGCCCGTGATGACAAGGAAGAGCTGGCTCACCGGGGCGGGGTGCGAGCCGATGGTTCCACCGGGCTCGATGGCCAGGCAGGTCAGATGAACAGGCCCCTTTCCGGCGGCGACGCGGGTAGCAGTGGCATCCACACTGTCGAAGCGATCGATGACCTTCTCCGAACGGTCGCAGCGAAACATCTCCAAGAGGGGTCTCCTCGCAAGGTCCGGAAAGCACTGATCGTATGGGAAGACAGTCATCGCGTGGAGAGGAGGACGCGCTTGCGGAGGAGGTCCAGCTTGGCGCGTCCGAACATCTGCCTCTTGATCATCTTGATGCGGTTGACGTGGCCCTCGACCGGGCCGGAGTTCCAGCGGAGCGTGAGGCCGGCCATGACGGCGTCCCAGTCCTTGCGCAGGCCAGTGGCGAACCCGCGCAGTTCGGGGAGGCGGCTGGCCTCGGCGTCCGCAGTCCACTGCACAAGTTCTTCCCGGCCTTGGCGGTTGACGAGCATCGAGGTAGATCGCGCGATGAGGTCGCAGGCATCGTCCAACTCACCGCAGCGGTCGCGGAGTTCCATCATGAGGACACTCCCGGCCTCCGGCCGATTGTCGGGGTGGGCAAGGATCAGCCTGGTCACCTCACGGACCTTGGGGGCCGGCGGCCGGGCGGTCGGCTTGGCGAGGTCGCGCAGCCGGTGCACGAATCGGCGGACGGTGCGCTCGCTGACGGTCAGGCCACGCTCGGCGAGTTCGCGGTGGAGACGGTCGGCGCTGGTGCAGCCCTCGTTGAACCGGGCGATCAGGTAGGCGGCGTGGCCGTCCAAGCTGGTCTGCCGGCCGCCGGTGGGCCCCGCGCCTATGAGCTCCTCCACGGTGGTGGCGCGCATGAACTTCCTCGCCGTCTTCGGGTCCAGGCCCAGCTCGGCGACGATCTGGCTGTGCCCCATTCCCTTCTTCATCAGCGCGTGGACGGCGGCGTGACGCTCGCGAGTGCGCCGCGCCAGCCGTCCCTCGGGCAGCACCACTTTCTCCTTCTCCGGCAATGCCGTTGTTTGAAGCTTCATCGAGTTCGCGTGACGGGTAGGTTGTCGCGCCGGCCTGGTTGGCCACGGGTCAGAAGCGGGTGGGTCTCCGACCGAGCAGCAACCGGCGGCCTTCGGCGCCGACCCTGCCACCACAGGCACCGCCTCGGACCGGCCCGAAACAATCGGGAGCCCGGGTCATTTCTCCAGGGCTGCCGCGATGCGGTCGAGGTCAGAGAGCAGCGCGGCCATGCGCTGTGGCGGGATCGCCTCCACCATGCGCTCTTCGATGGCGTAGACGGCGGCTTGGACCGCGGACAGGCGTGTGTGGCCTTCCTCGGTGAGGTGGGCGGGCCGGGCTCGGCCGTGGTCGGCGGTGGCGGGGCGGGTGATCAGTCCCGCTTCCTGCAGGCCCCGCAGAACAACGTTTCCGGACTGCCGGGTGACGAAGGTCGCGCGGGCGAGGTCGGCGTTGGACATGCCGGGGTGCAGGGCCAGGAGTTCGAGAGTGGCGTACTGCGGCACGGTCAATCCGTGCTCGCGCAGGCCCTTGTCCATAGCGCTGCGCAGGGCGGCCTGGGCGCGTTTGAGCATGTAGCCCACGTGTTGGGTGACGTCCTTGGCGGGGTGGGGCGGCTCGGCGAACGGGCTCTCCATCATGTCAGCATTTTGACATGGGTTTCTCGGGATCCTAGTCTCCCCTATGTCAAAGTTCTGACATCAAGGATCGAGGAGTACCCATGCCTGCCACCATCGACGGCCCCGACTTCGTCGCCCTGCAAGTACGCGACGTGCAAGCAGCAGCGACCTTCTGTGAACAGCACCTGGGCCTGCGCCGGGCCGCCGTCTCGCCGCCCCACGCGGTCGTGTTCGACACCAAGCCGACCCCGTTCGCCGTCCGCGCGCTCCTCCCGGGCGTCGACCTCGCCGACACCGCACGGCCCGGTCTGGGCGTAGTGCTCTGGTTCCGGACCACGGACGCCCGCCAGCTCCGCGACCAGCTCACCGCCGCCGGAGTCAGGATCCTGACCCCCATGGCGGACAGCCCGTTCGGGCCGATGTTCTCCTTCGAGGGCCCCGAAGGCTACACGCTCACCGCGCACGGAGGCTGACCGCAACGCCCTCTCCCGGGCCCAGGTCAGCGGACAAACCGTCACGCCTCGGCGCGCAGCACCAGGAAGTCGGCTCCGTCTCCCTGCTCCTGGTCAGCGCGCCTCCGCGAAGCGCGGTACATGGTCGGGACGTCGACTGAGGCCGGGACGGCCAAGCCTCCGCGACACCGATAATCTGCGGTTCCCAAGGCGTTCGCTCTGGTCAGAGCCAGGGCCAGCGGCCAAAAAAGTAGCGCGAAAACTCTGGCCATCTACGGCGCACGGTCACAGCGGCCTGCGCTCGGGAGGTCAGCGCCACTGGTAGGACGCGCCGGTCATCGCCGGGAGCAGCAGCGGGCCGCCGGTCGCGGCGGTGTCGGGCCGGACGGCCTGGGCGAGGACGGCGCCGACGTCCGGGTACAGGTGGAGGCCGGCCGCGTCGGCCACCGGCAGCCACACCACCGGGGCCTGGTCCGGGTCGTCCTGCTCGACCGCGGCGACGGCCGCCACCAGGGGGTCGGGCAGGTGGGCAACGTAGACCAGGTGCCGGCGCCGGAAGGGCTCCGCCTCGCCCGGCCGCTCGGTCTCCTGGTCCTGGACGAAGCGCAGCTCCGGCGGCGCGGGCAGCACCGCCAGGCGGAGGCCGAGCTCCTCGAGGAGCTCCCGGCGCAGCGCGGTCTCGGGTTCTTCGCCGTCCTCGTCCTCGACCAGGCCGCCGGGCAGCGAGTGCTGGAGGCCGGCCGAGCGCTGGCGGCGGATCAGGGCCAGGCGGCCGTCGTAGACCAGCACCGCGCACACCCGCACCGGCCCGGCCACCGCCTTGGTGGTCACCGCGTTGTCCAGGCCGGGCAGGCGGGCTCGTGCCAGGTGGTGCGGACGACCACCCCGCCCGGGGTCAGGTGCTCGCTCGACCACGTCCGGCAGCACGCGGTGCTGCCCGGCCGGGCCGGGGCCGGCGGCCATCCGACGCGGACCGGAGAGACGGGCGCGGACGCGGTGAGCGCGGCCGGACGGCAGCGACGGCGCCTGGTCATGGGTGTCGTCATGTCGCAGGCTCTGCCCACCCCGCCTGTTTTCGACAGGTAGAACGGGAGCCACCTGGGCAACGAGTTCGAGAGTCAATTGTGAACTCGTGAACGGCTTCTGTGTCGGAGTGATCGAGGCTGGCCGTTCACACTGTCGGTACCTCGTTCGAGCGACGCCGTATCAGGCCGGCTCGGGGGCGGGGCCCGATCAGACGGACCGTCCTGAAGGCAGACGTCGCCCGGTTCTGCAGCGGCCTGGAGGAGCCGGCCCGGCCATTCGGCTGCCGCCGAATCAGCCAAGTGTTCCAGGGCTGTCCGGGCGGTGACCGGCGTGTACCCGGGTCGTTGAAGCAGCTTGGACAACCGAGTTGTGCGGTGCCCCGGTCGTGGTGGTCCGGGGCGGCGTGGTGTGCGGCTCGGCTGCCGCCTTCCCCGGGCCTGGACGCTTCGGCGTCCTGAGGCCTGGTCCAGATGCGAGCGAGAGGAGAACGGCGTGGCCGGACGGTCTGGTCTGTATATCGGTGGGTTCCTGAGCAGGGGCCGCGGCAGCGGCCGGGCCGGCCAGGCAGCGGTGCTGGTGGTCGCGGCGGTGCTGAGCGGTTCGGCGATGCCCGCGCAGGCGCGGGCGCAGGCGCCTGCCCGTGATGCCGCTGCGGCGGCACCGGTGACGAAGGTGTACGCGACACCGGGCACGTACGAGTTCACCGTCCCGAAGGGCGTCACCCAGCTGACGGCCACGGCGGTCGGCGCCGGCGGCAGCGGAGGCGGTGGAGGCTCCGGCGGCAACGGGAACCAGTTCCAGTTCGGTGGCGGCGGCGGTGGAGGCGCCGGCGGCAACGGCGGCGGGGCTGTCGAGTGCGTCTTCCCGGTCAAGCCCGGACAGGTCATCCACCTCGCCGTGGGGAAGGGCTACCCCGGCGGCCGCGGTAGCCACAGCTGGGACCCCGAGAACCGCTACAACGGCGAGGGCGGCTACGGCGGCGACTACGGCGACGATTCGTGGGTGTGGGACAAGACGACGAACAACTCCATCAGGGCCAGGGGCGGCCTGGGCGCGTGGGGCGGAGGGGGAGGAGAGTCGGCGAAGGGGAGCTCGCAAACCACCCGCGATCTGAGCGGTAAGGGCGGCAAGGGCGGCCCGTCCAACGACAGGGTCGGTGGCGGGACGTGGGACACTCGCGGCCCCAAATGCGCCAACGATGCGCTGGCCAGGGGCGGCAAGCATGGGGATCCCGGTCGGAACGGGGAGGACGGCAGCCACGACCGGGGAGACGGCCGCGGAGCTGACGGCGGACACGGCGGGGCCGCCGGTGTGGAGACGCCCTGGAACGCGGAGGTTCCACTGCCGAGCATGGCGCCCTGCCCCGAGAACGCGCGCGGGAAGGGCGGCGACGGCGGACGCGGCGGGAACGCGGGGGACTGGAACCGGAACTATGACAACTTCTACCCCAAGCCGGGTGAGGACGGTAAGGCCGGCCAGAGTGGCTGCCTTGTACTGACCTACTGAGAGCACGGGCCCCCTCCGGGCCGGCTGACCAGCCGACCCGGGCGGTAGGCCCGGTGCGTCACGTCCGACCTGCCGACGCAGACGGACATGGTGTGACCCGGGCGGGTCTCCCGCCGGATCGGCACCCTGCCAGGCCCCACCAGACCGGTCCGACCCCACAGCCAGAAGACCATGCTTGCGCGACGGGTTCGCGTTGCCCGCCCTCGCGCACTCTGCGGCACCACAGCTCGGCCAAGTGGCGTAGCCGAGGCTCGCCCGCACCATCTACCCCAGCACTCAACCAGTCTCGATGGTCCAGGTTGCAGGTGGCTCTCGATTCCGTTGCCTAACTGGCTCCCGAATTAGGTTCTGGCTCAACTTCTGTGGTGGCCCGTCGGTCCTCAGCGGATCGGCCTCGTGACGCCGAAGAACCTACAGGTAAGAGACATGCGTCCGCTCGGTGCCCCGGCCGACGGCAGGTGGCTGTGTGGCGATGGGCCAGGGTGGCACCGATCTCACAGAAGGCCTCTGTGGCCGGGTCGTATGCAGGTGTCTCCCTGGCCGCTCACCACACCACCCCTGCGGGCCAGGGAGGCGGCAACCGCTCTGCTTCCCACAGCCCGCTAATAAGGAATTAGGTCAGCGGGGGTTCCGAAACTCCCCAGTGCAGGTCGGCGGCCTGCGCTCGGGGTGAGGCCGGGTCAGGACCGGCGCCACCAAGAGCTGGTGCGCTTCGCCTCGGCGGCTGCGGCTTCGGCGGCGGCCCGCTCGCGCTCGGCGGCCTCCCGCGACTTCCGGTCGGCGTCAGCCTGGCGGCAGCCGGCGCACAGCCCGTCGTCGTTCCAGCCCCGTTCCTTCTCCTCCCACCGCTCATCCGAGAACGGCGCCGAGCAGCGGCGACAGGCCGGACGGCGCCTCTCCCGCTCCCCGCCTCCCGCGCCCGGCGGCCCGATCCGCCTCCGCCCGCTCGACGGCCAGCAGCTCGTCGCCGTCCGGGTTGTCAAGCGCGTCGGTGAGGGTGTGCCAGCCGCGGCGACCGAACCGGTGCCACACCGGGGCGTCGGCCCCGTGGCGGCGCAGCAGCGGCAGGGTGGTGGTCACGACCGGCAGCGCGCGGTGGTGGTCGCGGGCGTGGACGGCGTCGCCGCCGTACGCGGGGGCGTGCCAGATGTCCTCGGAGGCGGTCTCGACCTCGGTCATGCTGTTCAGGCCCCGCGGGTCAGGTCAGCTGCTGGTTGCGGGGCGGGTCAGCCCATCACGGTCTCGGCGTGCCGGGTGAGTACGTCCAGGAGCGCGGTCTGCTGCTCGGTCAGCTTCCCGTCGATGCGGGCCTTGTCCTGCTTGCGCAGCCAGGCGCCGGGCCGAAACGCCGGGTCGTCACCGAGACCGGTGCGGTTGGCGGGGCCATCCAGGGTGCCGCCGGCGGCGAGGTAGGCGAGCAGGCGGCGGTAGGAGCGTTTCCAGTTGGTTCCAGGCGCCACAGCTCGTCCAGCGCGTCGAGCTTCGCGGCCTGGTCGGCGGTGAGGGCCTCGGCCTTGCGCTGGCGGCGCATTCACGCGCCGACCGCGTAGCCGTCCAGCTTCTCGGTGGCGGGGATCGCGAGGTGGCCGTGGTGGGCGGCCCAGGCGTGGGCGTAGGCGTTGCCGCGTTCCCAGGCGTTGGCGTGCTTGGACCAGATCATGCCGACGTATTGCTCCCACAACGGGTGAATCTCGGCGACAAGGTCGTGCACCTGGTCGGCAAGTGGCCCCAGTCCGTGACCAGGAGTCGCGCCATCCGGGAATCGGCCGTACGGCACGGAGACGACGGGCCGGTTCGACAGCGACGTCAGCAGGTCGCCGAGTTCAGACAGGCTCTCTGCACGTTCTCTACTCTCCACCCCGGCATCGTGCCATGTCGTGAAGTGGGCGAACGCGACGGCCATGTGCCTCGCGGGGACTCGATTCGCCTGTCCGTCATGTCCAGCATGTTGGTGCAGAGAAGGTCCAGCGAGCACATCTCCCCCGGAGGCATGGTCGTGCGCACCACCTGGCACGAGCCAGCCTGCAAGACCTGGGCCCGGCGGTGAGGAGCTGTGCTCAAACCTTCGATCACGGACTCGGCGACACCAGGGCCACGTTCACAGCGGGCCCTCTCTCCCGGACTGCGCGGACCAGTTGGTGAAGGTAGGCATTCTGAGGGTGCTGAGCAAGGAGCTGATCCGCGTCGATCAGGATCACCATGCGACCCTCGCCAAGGTCGGCGAACAGCCCGAAACGCAGTCGAGCGTCGTCCGGCCCCAGTTCGCGGCATTCAATCGTGTGCTTGGCGCGTTCCAGCTGGGCGACGTACTTGGCGATATCGGCGTCGGGCAGCGAGTTCTTGGCGGTCAGGGTGACGCAGCGCAAAAAGGCACCGACCACCCTGGTGGTGGCCAGCGCCTTGCGGCCTGTCAGAACTGGCACGCCGTACGACGGGCCGCGCGGGCCGGTCCTGCACGGTGCCACGCAGCGCGAGGGCAGCGGTACGGGTACGCTCCAGCCAGCTCATGACCCGGCGCAGCGTGGCGGGGTCGAGGTGGCGGGTGAGTTCGCGGACGGCCTGGTGGTCGCCGTCGGTCAGCGTGTGGAGGCCGGCGCGGTCCAAGGCGGTGTAGAGGGGCTGGGCGGCGGGGCCCGCGAGACGGCGGTGGACGGCGACGATGGTCTGGCGGGCCCGGCGGGCGGCCTCACGGGCGCAGACGGCGGTCTCCGCGGCGATGACTGAGGCCGGCGAACACCGGTCCCGCACGCTCGCTGAACAGAACGACGAGCACGAGGCCACCTGGCGCGAACGCGCGCTGAACGCCGAGGAAGCCCTCAAAGCCGCCCACACCGAGATCCTCACCCAACGCACTCGCATCAGCGAACTCCTCGGCCAGCTCCGCGATCTGGAAGCCGAATGGACCCAGGAGGCCAGCCAGCGGATCACCACCGAGAACACCACCCTCAAGCAACGCGTCCGCCAGCTGACCACCGACAACCGCACCCTCGACGAACGCCTCAAGGCCGCCCGCTCCAACCTGCGCTTCCAAGACCGCCGCGTCGCCGACCTCGAAGCCCGGATCCTGTCCCCGCCCGAATGACCCGCACCTGCCCGGTGGCCGTCACACCTCGGCGAGGCGGCCACCGGCCATGGTGCACACTGAGCCGATGCTGTTGAAGTTCATCGCCGAGGTCGCGGACGAACCCGTGGTCCTGAACCCGGACGATCAAGTGGCGGAGTCGCAGAGCAACACCTGGCGGCTGTCGGCAGACCCGGAGGAACGGGCGACGCTGTCGGCAGGACAGGTGGCTGCCGCCTTCGGCCGCACCGCGGAGGCTCTGCGCGACCGTGTCCGAGACCTCGGGTTCGACGGAACCGCCACGTTCTACGTCTGGCACGACGAGCAGGCCGGACAACTGCGCTGTTCAACCTCCTCACAGTCTCCAGGATCCCTGCCGTTCGGCGGCGCCTATACGGTGACCGACACCCTCGAGCCGATCGTCGCCGCCTACCTCGACGCCGACGAACCCGGCCTGATCCCGTGGACTGAACTCACCGCTGTCGGACCTAACGACGAGGGCCGGGTGGATGACGAATCCGCGCCATCCCCGTTCCAGGTCTGGACCCGCAGCATCGGCCGCGACACCTGAACCGCCCGCACCCGCTGTCTGGAAAGCCAGTGCGACAGGAAACGCAAAACGGCTCGCCGAACGACGAGGCGGTCGTTCAGTGTCCGCGTGAGTGAGCAATTCCCGTGTCCCTGCTGCGGACACCTGGCCCTGAAAGCCATCGGCACGTGGGAGACCTGCCCCATCTGCTTCTGGGAGGACGACCTGACCCAGCTGCGGTGGCCGACACAGCCGGCGGCACGAACAGCACGTCACTGGTCCAAGCCCAGCACAACTACCAGACCGCCTGGCGGGGCTTCTTCTCTCCTCCTGGCGCTGGTCGTAGGCGGCACCTTGTCCGGGTTGTCCAGGGCTTCGAGCAGGGAGTGCCGGCCGGCGCGGCGTCAGTGGCCTGCCACGGTTCGCATCCGGCGGCAC
The DNA here is from genome assembly GCF_055575755.1 of Kitasatospora sp. NPDC034035. Taxonomy (NCBI): domain Bacteria; kingdom Bacillati; phylum Actinomycetota; class Actinomycetes; order Kitasatosporales; family Streptomycetaceae; genus Kitasatospora; species Kitasatospora sp. NPDC034035. The sequence continues at coordinate 72,469 of NZ_JBVISA010000040.1, forward strand.
ACGCTCGGACGAGTCGGCCAGACCTGATCCTCGCCGCGCAGTGCAAGGGCTGCGGTACCGGCCCGACCAGCCGGCGGTCGGATGACGGACGGTGCAGGGAACCGGCGCGACGAGCCGCGGCCGACGGCGGGCCGGCAGGGGCCGGACGTCCGGGCGACGAGCGGCGCGCCGAGCGGCGAGCGGGCGGCCGGAGGTCGAGCCCCGAGTTCTCGGCGGCGTACCGGGACCAGACCAGCTACTTCCAGTACGTGAGCCCCAGGACCCCGTTCAGCGTCGTCAACACGCGTAATCAGGACAGCGTAGAGATTCAGTACACGGCCTATGGCAACTCGTTCACTGCCTGCGTGCCCCCCAACGGTCAGATGTACGCGGCGGCGGGCTCGCCGACCATCACGGGCCTGCGCATCGATGTGGGCAGCGTCTGCTGAACTTGACGGCGCCCAGCACAAGAAAGGGGCCCACCGCCGGCTGGCGGCGGGCCCCTTCGCGGGTTCACAGCGGCCAGTCGCCTGGCCTACCCGGCGGCCCTTCACCGGGTAGAGCTCCGCGTGGAGCACCCGGTCCTCCCACCACGGATCACCCGGAGCGGAGACCAGCGCAGCCACCAGCTCCCGCCGGGTCGGTGCGGGCAGCACCAGCGGCCCCGAGCCCTTCTCGGCGCGCTCCAGAATCAGTAACGGCCTCACGGGCGACGGGCCCACTGCTCGCGGCCGCAGTCGGCGCAGGCCAAAGTCCGCATCAACTCCCCTGAGTTCTCATGGTTGTTGCAACACCCCAGCGCAGGGGAGTCGTCCTGCTCGGTGCGGGCGGCGGCGTTCTGGAGGTGGTCGGGCAGCTGGTGCGGCTGGTGGTACGTCAGTGCATGGCGGCAGGCGCGGTCACGGGGTGTTCCAGAGGTCGTTCAGCTCGGTCCAGTTGGGCGGGCTGACGGGTTGCGTGTGCGGCGTCGCGGGGTTCTGAAGGCCGCTCAGGATGAGGTCCAGGTAGCGCAGGTGCAGTTCGAGGGCGCGCTCTGCGGTCGTGGGCAGGCGGGTGCCGAGGTGGCTGAGCAGCAGGGGTAGGTCCGCGGAGCTGATGTCCGCACACGTGATGTCCGCACGCAGTGCGCCGGACCGGTGGGCGGCGTCGACCAGGTCGTCGAGTGCGGCCTTGAGGCGGTCGGATGCGGCGTCGATCTCGTCGGTGGCCGGGAGGCGACCGCCGATGAGGGGGAGGAGGGAGACGGCGTCGGGAGCGGACAGAGCTGTTCGCAGGAAGACCGCATTGCGGTCCAGGGGTCGGTGTGGTCGGCTTTGGCACTGCGGGCCAGGGAGGCCAGCTCGTCCATGCCCTGCACGCGCAGGGCCTGGGCGAGGTCCTCCTTGGCGGGGTAGCGCCGGTAGAGGCTGCCCATGCCCACACCGGCGCGGCGGGCGATCTCTGAGACGGGAGCGTTCCAGCCGTGCTCGGCGAAGACTTCGCGTGCCGCGCGCAGGACCCGCTCGTCGTTGCGGTCGGCTTCCTTCTGGCGTCCGCTGGGTGGTCCGGTGCGGGCGGCGCGCATGCTTGTGCTCCTCGGTACGGCGGTCGACGCCCACCCGCCGCGGGGTGGGGTCGGCCGCTCAGTGCGGGTTGGCGGCGACCTGGCGCAGGGCCACCACGTCGGCCCCGGGTGCGGGGTCCTGGTGGTGCGGGCGGATACGCAGGGCGCCGACCAGCAAGGGGGAGCATCGGACCGGACTCGACGGGCAGAATACATTTGTCCTGGACCAGCCGCACACGGTGGTCTTCGGCATCGGAATTTCGCTCCTCTGTGTCGCGGCGATCGGCTTCGATACCCCGATCGCGCCGTCCCGTCTCATCATCGGGACGGCGGGCGGCGACTTCACCGCCTGAAATCACCCGAACTACCCACCGGATTGGCCGCCGGTTGCGGATACTCGTCGCCGAGTTCGGCCAGCACGGCGTCCCGGAGGGTCACCCACGCGCCCCTCAGCTCGGTGAGTGACAGTGGCCGGTGGTGAGTGACAGTGGCCGGTTGGAATTCCCCATCGGCGGCCAGTCAGTGGGGAGTCGACTGGCCGCCGATGGTTACTGAGCCTTCGCCATCTTCGAACGTGCTGGTCGGAGGGGCTGGCGTGACGGTTCTCCGGGGTGCTCGTGCTGGTCGTGGGCGGGAGTCTGCGGTCT
>NZ_JBVISA010000041.1:0-74057 GCF_055575755.1 Kitasatospora sp. NPDC034035
GCTTCCTTCGGACCGCCTTCCAGCGGGCCCTCCGGGCTTCGTTCTTTCGTGTTTCAAGCTTATCAGATGTTTTCCGCTCCGTTTTCCGGAGTTTCTTTCATCCAATCGGCTTTTTGCCTTTCGGCGCTCCCGAACTCTACCAGAGTTTCTCGGGCCGTTTTCCCCGGTTGTTCTCGAATTCAGATTCGAGCCAGTTTCCGAGGGGCCGTCCCGTGGGGCAACCCGGAGAACACTACGCACCGGGCCGCCCCACGTCAAACCGACCTCGGCCGGGGACGAACGAGCGTCAGGGCTCGACGAGCGAGCGTCAGACCTCGACCACGACCGGCAGGATCATCGGCCGGCGGCGGTAGTTGTCCGCGACCCACTTACCGATGGTCCGGCGGACCAGCTGCTGCACCTGGCGGGGCTCCAGCACCCCGTCGCTCGCCGAACGGTCCAGGGCTTCCTGGAGCTTGGCGACGACCGGGACGAACGCGTTGTCGTCGATGCCGGAGCCGCGGGCCTGAATGGTCGGGCCGCCGACCATCTTGCCGTTGGTCGAGTCGACTGCGACGAAGACCGAGATGAAGCCCTCCTCGCCGAGGATCTTGCGGTCCTTGAGCGAGGCCTCGCTGATGTCGCCGACCGAGGCACCGTCCACGTAGACGTACCCGGCCTGTACCTTGCCGACGATCCGGGCGACGCCGCCCTCCAGGTCGACGCAGACGCCGTCCTCGGCGATGACCACGCGGTTGCGCGGCACCCCGGTGGCGACGCCCAGCTCGGCGGCCGCGCGCAGGTGGCGCCACTCGCCGTGGACCGGCATCAGGTTGCGCGGCTTGCAGATGTTGAAGAAGTAGAGCAGCTCGCCGGCCGAGGCGTGGCCGGAGACGTGCACCTTGGCGTTGCCCTTGTGCACGACCTTGGCGCCCCAGCGGGTCAGGCCGTTGATCACCCGGTAGACGGCGTTCTCGTTGCCCGGGATCAGGGAGGACGCCAGGACGACGGTGTCGCCCTCGACGATGCGGATCTGGTGGTCGCGGTTGGCCATCCGGGACAGCGCGGCCATCGGCTCGCCCTGCGAACCGGTGCAGATCAGCACGACCTCCTTGTCCGGCAGGTCGTCCAGCTGCTTGACGTCCACGACCATGTTGCCGGGGACCTTCAGGTAGCCGAGGTCGCGGGCGATGCCCATGTTGCGGACCATCGAGCGGCCGACGAAGGCGACCTTGCGCTTGTACTCGTGCGCGGCGTCCAGGACCTGCTGGATGCGGTGCACGTGGCTGGCGAAGGAGGCGACGATGATCCGCTTGTCGGCGTTCGCGAAAACGTTTCGCAGCGCCGCCGAGATGTCGCGCTCGTGCGGGATGAAGCCGGGGACCTCGGCGTTGGTGGAGTCCACCAGCAGCAGGTCCATGCCCTCCTCCGCCAGCTTGGCGAAGGTCGGCAGGTCGGTGAGGCGGCCGTCGAGCGGCAGCTGGTCCATCTTGAAGTCACCGGTGGCCACGACCATGCCGGCGGGGGTGCGGACGGCCACGGCGAGGGCGTCCGGGATGGAGTGGTTGACCGCGATGAACTCGCAGTCGAAGGGGCCGATGCGCTCGCGCTCGCCCTCCTTGACCTCCAGCACGTACGGGCGGATCCGGTGCTCGGCGAGCTTGGCCTCGATCAGGGCCAGGGTCAGCTTGGAGCCGATCAGCGGGATGTCCGGGTTCTCCCGCAGGAGGAACGGGACGGCGCCGATGTGGTCCTCGTGGCCGTGGGTGAGGACGATGCCGTCGACCTTGTCGAGGCGGTCCCGGATGTAGCTGAAGTCCGGGAGGATCAGGTCCACGCCGGGCTGCTCGTCCTCGGGGAAGAGGACGCCGCAGTCGATGATCAGGATGCGGTCCCCGTACTCGAGGACCGTCATGTTGCGGCCGATCTCGCCGAGGCCGCCAAGCGGAGTGATACGGAGGGCGCCCTCCTTCAGGGCCGGGGGCGCGCCGAGCTCAGGATGCGGGTGGCTCAAAAGACTCTCCTCACGACGCACGCCATATGCCCGGGGTCCTCCCCTGGAGACATATGGCGTGCGTACTCAGTGTCGTTTCCTACTGGGTCCGGGTGTGTGCACTCGCGCCTTCGGTCCGGTCCAGCGACGGACCCGGGGAGGTCCGGCGAGCCGGGGCGCGCACGTCTGTGTCTGCTACAGGTGTACCCCGCCGGCGGCGAGATCCTGCTTCAATTTCGCGATCTCCTCGGGCGTCGCGCCGATCAGCGGCAGCCGCAGCGGGCCGGCCGGCAGGCCTTGGAGCTCCAGGGCGGCCTTGGTCAGGATCACGCCCTGGGTGCGGAACATACCGCTGAACACCGGCAGCAGGCGCTGGTGGACGCTGGTGGCCTTGACCACATCGCCCGCCAGGTAGGCGTCGACCATCGCGCGCAGCTCGCCGGCCACGACGTGCCCGACGACGCTGACCACGCCGGCGGCGCCGACGGACAGCAGCGGCAGGTTCAGGATGTCGTCGCCGGAGTACCAGGCCAGGTCGGAGCGGGCGATCGCCCAGGACGCGGCGCCGAGGTCGCCCTTGGCGTCCTTGTTGGCGACGATCCGGGGGTGCTCGCCGAGGCGGACCAGCGTCTCGTGGCTCAGCGCCACCGCGCTGCGGCCCGGGATGTCGTACAGCATGACCGGCAGCTCGGTGGCGTCGGCGAGGGCGACGGTGTGCCGGTACAGGCCCTCCTGTGGGGGCTTGCTGTAGTACGGCGTGACGGCCAGCAGGCCGTGCGCGCCGGCGGCCTGCGCCTGCCGGGCCAGCTCGATGCTGTGGTGGGTGTCGTTGGTGCCGACGCCGGCCACCACGTGGGCGCGATCCCCGACCGCCTCCACCACGGCGCGGACCAGTCGGGCCTTCTCGGCATCGCTGGTGGTCGGGGACTCACCGGTGGTGCCGTTGACGACGAGGCCGTCGTTCCCGGAGTCGACGAGGTGCGTGGCGAGGCGCTGGGCGCCGTCGAGGTCGAGTCCGCCGTCGGCGGTGAACGGGGTGACCATCGCGGTCAGGACCCGGCCGAACGGCGTCTGGGGGGTGGAGGTCGGAGCCATGTGTCCAAAACTACTCGTAGGCGGTGGGGCGGTATCCACACCGGTCCAGGGTTCGGACAGGGGGCAGCGGCGATGAGCGGTGGAAACAGGCGGTGAAGTGGGATTCCGGTGCTGCCCGCTCGGGGGTTCGGCCAGCACCGGAATCCGTGCTCACGAATGTAGGGAGCGGCTAGAAAAGCCGCAATCCAGACATGCCAGACACTCAGCCCATATGCCTGTCGTCCCAGGTCAGGGGGCGACTCGGCCGTGCTTCTCGAAGGCCGCATGGGTGAGCGGCATGAGCCGCGCCCACTGCTCCTCCATCTGCTCGGCGACCATCTCGATCTCGCGCTGCGGGAACGACGGCACCGCCGAGTTCTCCCGCCTGGTCCGCAGCGACAGGAAGTGCATCAGCGAACGCGAGTTGCAGGTCGCGTACATCGAGGAGAACAGGCCGACCGGCAGCACCGCGCGGGCCACCTCGCGGGCCACCCCGGCCGCCAGCATCTCCTGGTAGCGGGCGTAGGACTCGCGGTACGCGGCCTCCATCGCCTCGGTGGTGGTCTTGTGCTGCTCGGGCGTGCCCTCGGTGAACTCGTACTTGCCCGGGCGGCCTTCCTGGACCAGCTTGCGCTCCTCGGCCGGGACGTAGAAGACCGGCTGCAGCTCGCGGTAGCGGCCGGACTCCTCGTTGTACGACCAGCCGCTGCGGTGCCGGTGGAACTCCCGGAACACGAAGATGGGCGCGCTGATGAAGAAGGTCATCGAGTTGTGCTCGAAGGGCGTGCCGTGCCGGTCGCGCATCAGGAAGTTGATCAGACCCTTGGACTTCTCCGGGTCCTGCGAGAGCGCCTCCAGGGACTGCTCCCCCGCGGTCGAGACACGGGCCGCCCAGATGACGTCCGAGTCGGCGGCGGCGCTGCGGACCAGCTCCACCGTCACGTCGCTGCGGAAGCTGGGGGCCGTCGGTTCGTCGCTCACGCGTTGCTCCTTGCGGGTTCGGTGCTGTGCAGCTTGATGGCGTGCTGCATGGTCTTGCGGGCGCGCGGGGTGTCACCGGCGTCGGCGTAGGCCACCGCGAGGCGGAACCAGACCCGCCAGTCGCCCGGCGCGACCTCCGCCTCCTCCTGGCGGCGGGCGAAGACCGCGTCGGCCGAGGCCCGGTCGATCCGCCCGCCCGTACTGCGCTTCAGCTCGTCCACCGGCAGGCCGCCCTCGGCCTCCAGCTCGCGGGCGAGCCGCTCGCTGTCCCGCCCGAAGCGGACGGTCTGGCGTAGGAACCAGACGCCGATCACCGGGATGACGAAGGCGCAGACGCCGATGCCGATGCCGAGCGGCTTGCCGGTGGCGATCAGCTGGACGCCCTCCCCCACGCAGAGCAGGGCGACCAGCAGCAGCACGCCGGACAGGGCGAAGAAGCCGGTACGGGAGGTCATGACACGCTCCTGGAAGTCACCACGGTCACAGGTCCAGGAAGTGCTCGAGGCCGAAGGTCAGCCCCGGCGTCTCGACGACCTTGCGCACGCCCAGCAGGATCCCCGGCATGAAGCTGCTGTGGTGCAGCGAGTCGTGCCGGATGGTGAGCGTCTCGCCGGTGTCGCCGAACATCACCTGCTGGTGGGCCAGCAGGCCGCGCAGCCGGACGGCGTGCACCGGCACCCCGTCCACGTCGGCGCCGCGCGCGCCGGGCAGGCTGTGGGTGGTCGGGTCCTGCTGCGGCGGGCGGCCGGCCTCGGCCCGGGCGGCCGCGATCAGCTGCGCCGTCCGGGTGGCGGTGCCGCTGGGGGCGTCGGCCTTGCGGTCGTGGTGCAGCTCGACCACCTCGACCGACTCGAAGTACCGGGCGGCGATCTGGGAGAACTTCATGCCGAGGATCGCGCCGATGGAGAAGTTCGGCGCGATCAGCAGGCCGAGCTCCGGGGCCTGGTCCAGCCGGCCGCGGACGGTGGCGAGCCGCTCGTCCGTCCAGCCGGTGGTGCCGGTGACCACGTGGATGCCGTGCCGCAGGCAGTAGTCGAGGTTGCCCATCACCGAGTCCGGGTGGGTCAGCTCGACGACGACCTGCGCCCCGGCCTCGGTCAGCTCCTCCAGCTTCGACCCGCGGCCGAGGGTGGCCACCAGGTCCAGGTCCGGAGCGGCCTCGACGGCCTTGACCGCCTCGGAGCCGATCCGGCCCTTGGCGCCGATCACGGCGACACGCAGCGTCATGGGGAAACGTCCTCTCACACCAGCAGATCGGCGAGCTTGGCGGCCCGCTTGTCGTTGACCGGGCCGATCAGCGCCAGCGACGGCCGGTACGCGCCCAGCACATCACGGGCGACCTCGTGGACGTCCTCCAGGGTCACCTCCGCGATCCGCTCCAGCATCTCGTCCACCGACAGGTGGTGCCCGTAACTGAGCTCGGCCTTGCCGATCCGGTTCATCAGCGAACCGGTGTCCTCCATGCCGAGCACGGTGGAGCCGGAGATCTGCCCGATCGCGCGCTGCAGCTCCTCCTCGGTGATGCCCTCGGCGACCACCTTGGCCAGCTCGGTGCGGCAGATCCGCAGCACCTCCTCGACCCGCTTGGGCTGGCAGCCGGCGTAGATGCCGAACAGGCCGCTGTCCGCGTACGACGAGGAGTACGAGTAGACCGAGTACGCCAGGCCGCGCTTCTCGCGGACCTCCTGGAACAGCCGGGAGCTCATCCCGCCGCCCAGGGCCGCGTTGAGCACGCCCATCGCCCAGCGGCGCTCGTCGTGCCGCGGCACGCCGGGCACGCCCAGCACCAGGTGGGCCTGCTCGGTGGAGCGGTTGAGCACCTCGACCTTGCCGGCCGTCCGCAGCGCCTTGACGCCGCGACGGGCCTCGGCGGGGGCCGCGGTGGAGCGGGCCAGCACCGGGGCGAAGGCCTGCTCGACCTGCTTGACCACCTTGCGGTGGTCGAGGTTGCCGGCCGCCGAGACGACCAGGTGCTCGGGGCGGTAGCGGCGGTGGTAGAACCCGGCGATCTGGTCCCGGGTGAGCGTCTTGATGGTCTCCTGGGTGCCGAGGATCGGGCGGCCGAGCGGGCCGCTGCCGAAGATCACCTTGGCGAACAGGTCGTGCACCACGTCGCCCGGGTCGTCCTCGGCCATCGCCATCTCCTCGAGGATGACGCCGCGCTCGGCCTCCACGTCCTCGGTGCGGATCAGCGAGCCGGTGAGCATGTCGCAGACCACGTCGATGGCCAGCGGCAGGTCGGTGTCCAGGACCCGGGCGTAGTAGCAGGTGTTCTCCTTCGCGGTGAAGGCGTTCATCTCGCCGCCGACCGCGTCCAGGGCCGCCGAGATGTCCAGCGCGCTGCGCCGCTCGGTGCCCTTGAAGAGCAGGTGCTCCAGGTAGTGGGTAGCGCCGTTGAGCTGCGGGGTCTCGTCCCGCGAGCCGACGCCGACCCAGATGCCGAAGGTCGCGGAGCGCACCGTCGGCAGGGTCTCGGTGACGACCCGCAGGCCGCCGGGGAGGACGGTGCGGCGCACCGTGCCGGCGCCGTCGACGCCCTTGAGCAGGGTCCGGGTGGTGCCGGGACGCTGCTTTACCGCCGGGGCCTGCGCCACGGGGGGTACCTCCAGAGGAAACGCACGTGGCGAAGGCACGTACGGACGAAAGCGTGGACAACGGGGTGCGGCCCGCACGCCGCGAGGCGTACGGGCCGCAGGGGTCAGCTAGCGGCGCTTCACTCGGAAGCGGCCTCGCCGCCTTCCTCGCCCTCGACGACCGGGATCAGCGAGAGCTTGCCGCGCGGGTCGATCTCGGCGATCTCGACCTGCACCTTGGCGCCGACGCCGAGAACGTCCTCGACGTTCTCCACGCGCTTGCCGCCGGCCAGCTTGCGGATCTGCGAGATGTGCAGCAGGCCGTCCTTGCCCGGCATCAGCGACACGAACGCGCCGAAGGTCGTGGTCTTGACCACGGTGCCCAGGTAGCGCTCGCCGACCTCCGGCATGGTCGGGTTGGCGATCTGGTTGATCGTGGTGCGGGCGGCCTCGGCGGCCGGGCCGTCGGCGGCACCGATGTAGATGGTGCCGTCGTCCTCGATCGTGATCTCGGCGCCGGTGTCCTCCTGGATCTGGTTGATCATCTTGCCCTTGGGGCCGATGACCTCACCGATCTTGTCCACCGGGATCTTGATGGTGATGATGCGCGGCGCGTTCGGGGACATCTCGTCCGGGGAGTCGATGGCCTCGTTCATCACGTCGAGGATGTGCAGGCGGGCGTCCTTGGCCTGCTTCAGCGCGGCGGCGAGCACCGACGCCGGGATGCCGTTCAGCTTGGTGTCCAGCTGGAGGGCGGTGATGAAGTTGCGGGTACCGGCGACCTTGAAGTCCATGTCGCCGTACGCGTCCTCGGCACCGAGGATGTCGGTCAGCGTGACGTAGTGGGTCTCACCGTCGATCTCCTGGGAGATCAGGCCCATGGCGATGCCGGCGACGGCGGCCTTCAGCGGCACACCGGCGTTCAGCAGCGACATGGTCGAGGCGCAGACCGAGCCCATCGAGGTGGAGCCGTTGGAGCTGAGCGCCTCGGACACCTGACGGATGGCGTACGGGAAGTCCTCGCGGGAGGGCAGCACGGGCAGGATGGCCCGCTCGGCCAGCGCGCCGTGGCCGATCTCGCGGCGCTTGGGGGCGCCCACGCGGCCGGTCTCGCCCACGGAGTACGGCGGGAAGTTGTAGTTGTGCATGTAGCGGCGGCGCGTCTCCGGGGAGAGCGTGTCCAGCTGCTGTTCCATGCGCAGCATGTTCAGCGTGGTGACACCCAGGATCTGGGTCTCGCCGCGCTCGAACAGGGCCGAGCCGTGCACCCGCGGGATGGCCTCGACCTCGGCGGCCAGGGTGCGGATGTCGGTGACGCCACGGCCGTCGATGCGGACCTTGTCCGTGATGACGCGCTCGCGGACGATCTTCTTGGTCAGCGCGTTGTAGGCGGCGCTGATCTCCTTCTCGCGGCCCTCGAACTCGGGGAGCAGCTTCTCGGCGGCCAGCGCCTTGACGCGGTCCAGCTCGTTGTTGCGCTCCTGCTTGCCCGGGATGGTGAGGGCCTGGGCGAGCTCGTCCTTGACGGCGGCGGTCAGCGCGGCGAGGACGTCGTCCTGGTAGTCCAGGAAGACCGGGAACTCGCCGGTCGGCTTGGCGGCCTGGGCGGCCAGCTGGGCCTGCGCGGCGCAGAGGACCTTGATGAACGGCTTCGCGGCGTCCAGACCGGCCGCGACGACCTCCTCGGTCGGCGCCTCGGCGCCGCCCTCGACCAGCTTGATGGTCTTGTCGGTGGCCTCGGCCTCGACCATCATGATCGCGACGTCGCCGTCCGGCAGGGCGCGACCGGCGACGACCATGTCGAAGACGGCCGACTCAAGCTCGCTGTGGGTCGGGAAGGCCACCCACTGGCCGTTGATCAGCGCGACGCGCACGCCACCGATCGGGCCGGAGAACGGCAGGCCCGCCAGCTGGGTGGAGGCGGAGGCGGCGTTGATCGCGACCACGTCGTACAGGTGGTCGGGGTTGAGCGCCATCACGGTGCAGACGACCTGGACCTCGTTGCGCAGGCCCTTGACGAAGGACGGGCGCAGCGGGCGGTCGATCAGGCGGCAGGTGAGGATCGCGTCCTCGGAGGGCCGGCCCTCGCGACGGAAGAACGAGCCGGGGATGCGGCCCGCGGCGTACATCCGCTCCTCGACGTCCACGGTCAGCGGGAAGAAGTCGAAGTGCTCCTTCGGCTGCTTGGACGCGCTGGTGGCCGACAGCACCATGGTGTCGTCGTCCAGGTAGGCCACGACGGAGCCGGCGGCCTGACGGGCCAGGCGGCCCGTCTCGAAGCGGATGGTACGGGTGCCGAAGGAACCGTTGTCGATCACGGCCTCGGCGTAGAACACGTTCTCTTCCACCTGGAAGATCTCCTCTTTCGTACGTTTCCGGGAGAGCGTCCCCGCGCACTGCCTCGGGGTCGGCCCGGGCCCTCGTCAGGGAGGGCGGCAGTCGGGCCGGTCTTCGATCGAAGCCTCCGGAGTGCCCCGCTCGGTCTGCGGGGGTTCCGACGGCCACTACCGAGGACCGGCGCCTCACGGCTGCCGGGCCGGGGCGGGCGGTTCGCGTCTGGACGCTCTCTCGGATGCGGGCGGCTTCCGTTTGAAGCCTTCGGCCCGCGGGGGGGGTTCGGGTTCGTCTGCCCGGGTGGCGCGCTGGTGCGCCATCACCCGGCATGCCCACAACCCTACGGTGCAATCCTCGGGCACCCGGGGAGGTGCGCGCGAGTTGTTATGGCCGGGCGCCGCGGCCGAAGGGCCGCGGCATACGCGCGAGGGGCGGCTCCCCGGTGTGGGGAGCCGCCCCGAGCGGCGGTCTTAGCGGGCGCCGCCGGCGGCACCGCGGCGGATGCCCAGGCGGTCGACGAGCGTACGGAAGCGCTCGATGTCCTTCTTGGCCAGGTACTGCAGCAGGCGGCGGCGCTGGCCGACCAGGATCAGCAGGCCACGACGCGAGTGGTGGTCGTGCTTGTGCGCCTTCAGGTGCTCGGTCAGGTCCGAGATGCGACGGGAGAGCATGGCCACCTGAACCTCGGGGGAACCGGTGTCCCCCTCCTTCTGGCCGAACTCGGCGATGATCTGCTTCTTGACGTCAGAGGCGAGAGCCACTGCAACTCCTTTGGGTGTACCGAGCGGTCCTGGTCGACAACACAGGAACTCTGCGAGAACTCGGTGCCGTGAGCGCGGCCGCCGCTCTGCAGCCCACGACGGGGCGGCGGACACACGGCTGCGCTCGAAGGCCAAGCGTACCAGTGCCGCCCATCCGGTCGGTTCGCGGGGCCGGTGGGCGGCACGGAGCGGGCCGGGCGGGTCAGCCGGTGGCGCCGCGGACCAGCCGGTAGATGTCCAGGACGGCCAGCGCCAGCGGGACGAGCGAGATCAGGGTGAGACTGTCCACCAGGTCCAGGATGCGCCCCCAGAACGGGGAGACGCCGAGCCGGGGCACCACCAGGGAGATCGCGACGAGAAGCGCGGCCCCGAAGGCGATGGAAATCGCCAGCCAGATGGTGCGCAGGTCGAGCTGGGTGGTGGAGCCGGCCACCCGCAGGAAGAACTGCGGGGTGTGCAGGGACAACCCGACGATCAGCAGACACAGACCGAGCAGACCGGCCACGGTGAGGCTGAGGACCTGCGCGGTGTAGCGGAACAGCCGGGCGCGCAGCATGGTGGCCAGGCCCAGGGCGAGCGCGAGCAGCTCGGGGAAGGTCTCGTCGGTGAAGCCGAGGACGGCGCAGGCGCCGACCACGACCGCGGCGCAGCCGCCGACCAGGCCGACCAGCACCTCGTGGCCGCGGCGGGCCTGGTGGGCGATCTTCTCGTACTGGACGGCCTCGGCGCGCTCGGCCTCCTCGTCGTAGTCGCGGCTGCGGGTGCGGGTCTGGCCGGGGGCGCTGAAGCCGACCGGCAGCCGGGCGAAGCGGGCGGAGAGGCCGGGCAGGAAGCCGACCACGGCGACGGCGGCGACACCGGTGACGGCGGCGATGTGTCCGGCCGGGGTCCCGGGCATCAGGACGGCGGCGAAGGTGGCGAGCGCGCCGGCGGCGGCGACCAGGGCGGCGGCGACGAACACCGCGTCCTTCTCCGGCAGCAGGCCGACCAGCAGCACGGCGACCACCAGGACGGCGACGCAGCCCGCCAGGAACTGGATCCGGCCGGGGCCGTCCCACGGGTGGGCGACGGCGATGAGGCCGCTGCCGCCGATCATGGCGTGCGGCAGCGCGCCGAGGCCGAGGGCGAGGGCGGCGTGGGCGTCCTGGTAGACCCGGGCGCGCACGCCGGCCAGCGCGGTGAGCACGACGGCGGTGACACCGGCCAGGACGCCGGGCAGGCCGTGCATGTCGTGGCGCAGGTCGGAGAACCAGAGTGCGAAGCCGAGCAGGGTGAGCAGCACCCCGGCGCCGATCAGGCCGAAGCCGCGCATCAGCTCGGCGGTCCAGAACCGGCGGTCGGCCTCGACGGCGCTGGCGATGGCGTCGGCGACGTCGTCGTAGACGGCCGGCGGGAGGGACTCGGCGAAGGGGCGCAGCGCGAGCAGGTCGCCGTCGCGGACCTGCTGGGCGGCCAGCGGCAGTCCGCTGTCGAGGACGGTGCCGTCGCGGCGGACCAGGTGGAAGCCGGTGGGGGTGCCGTCGGGCTGGCTCTGGTTGGCCAGGCGCAGCACCTCGGGGTAGACGTCCGCGAGCGGGATGTCCTCGGGCAGGGCGACGTCGATCCGGCGGTCCGGGGCGACGACCGTCACCCGGCAGTAGCCGGTCGCGGCAGCGTTGCTCATGCTCCCGCCTCGATCCTTCGACGCACTTGGCGCTCCCCCTTGTTGACGGTGCCGAGGCACGGCGGCGCTCGGTGTGGCTGTGGAACCGGCCCGGCCGGGCCGCGAGTTGGCGCGGCGTTACCCTACCCGTTCGACAGGTGACCGGGGCCTGGCGGGCGGTGCGGGGGCGACCGTTAGGATCGGCGCCTGCGCGAAGGTACGGGGGCTGCGCTGTGTGGGGCGTCCTCAGCCGCCGGATTCCCGTACGGACCGTACGCAGTCGCGTGAGGGCTGATGCCGAAGTGATCGATCGACGCCGCGGGGTGGATGACACATGGGTGTGATCACGGTCAAGCGACCGGCAAGGGCGTATCCGCCCACCGTGCCGGACGAGCCGGTGGAGCTGGTGAGCCCACCCGAACTGCCCCGGCAGGGCGGCGAGGACTGGCTGATGAGCATCCTGCCGATGCTCGGCATGGGCGGGTCGGCGGTGTTCTTCTTCTCGCCCGGCGCGGCCGCCCCGATGAAGATCATGGGCGGTCTGATGATCGTCTCGACGGTCGGCATGGCGCTGGCCCAGATCGTGCGGGCCCGCAAGGGCGGCTCGACCGCGATGGCGGACGAGCGGCGCGACTACCTCAAGTACCTGCAGCAGACGCGCCGCCAGGTGCGTCGCACGGCGGAGCGCCAGCGCGGCGCGCTGCTGTTCCTGAACCCGGCGCCGGACCAGCTGTGGTCGATCGTCGAGGACGGGCGGCGACTGTGGGAGCGGCGCACCGGGGACGGCGACTTCGCGCAGATCCGGGTCGGCCTCGGGCCGGTGCAGCTGTCCACGCCGCTGGTGGCGCCGCAGACCGCGCCGATGGACGAGCTGGAGCCGCTTTCGGCGGCCGCCATGCACTCCTTCCTGAAGGCGCACGGCACCCTGCAGGACCTGCCGCTGGCGGTGTCGCTGCGGGCGTTCTACCACATCACGGTGTGCGGAGACCCGGACTCGGTGTACGGCAACGTGCGCGCGATGCTCTCCCAGTTGACCACCCTGCACTCGCCGGACGACCTGATGGTGGCCGTCGCGGCGGCGCCCGGCGCGGCCGAGGAGTGGGAGTGGACCAAGTGGCTCCCGCACAACCAGCACCGCAAGGAGGCCGACGGCGCGGGCTCGCGCCGGCTGTTCGCCACCGACCTGGGTGACCTGGAGGTCCTGCTGCAGGACGAGCTGGCCGGGCGCCAGCGCTTCGTCCGGGACGCGGCGCCCGCGGCGGACCAGCCGCACCTGGTGGTCGTCATGGACGGCGCCGGGGTGCCGCACGACTCGCTGCTGGCGAGCCCGGAGGGCGTCCAGGGCGTGACGGTCATCGAGGTGGTCCCGGGCGAGGTCGACGAGCCCAGCGGGCACCTGATGGTGACGGTCAACTCCGAGGAGCTGGTGCTGCGTTCGGCCTCCGGCGCGACGTACACCGGCAAGCCGGACCTGCTCTCGGTGTGGCAGTCCGAGGCGCTGGCGCGGCAGTTGGCGCCGTACCGGATCTCGGCCGGCGGGGACGACGAGCCGCTGCTGTCCAACCTGGACTTCACCGACATGATGAGCTCGGGCGACCCGGGCTCCTTCGACGTGAACCGCAGCTGGCGCCAGCGCGCCCAGCACGAGCGGATGCGGGTGCCGATCGGCGTCGGCGCCAACGGCGAGCACGTCTACCTGGACATCAAGGAAGCCGCGCTGGAGGGCATGGGCCCGCACGGCCTGTGCGTGGGCGCGACCGGTTCCGGCAAGTCGGAGCTGCTGCGCACCCTGGTGCTCGCGCTCGCGATGACGCACTCCTCGGAGATCCTGAACTTCGTCCTCGCCGACTTCAAGGGCGGTGCGACCTTCTCCGGCATGGCGGACATGCCGCACACCTCCGCGGTGATCACCAACCTGGAGGGCGAGCTCACCCTGGTCGACCGCATGCGCGACGCGATCGAGGGAGAGCTGCACCGCCGCCAGGAACTGCTGCGCTCGGCCGGCAACTACGCCAACATCCACGAGTACGAGCGGGCCCGGGCGGCCGGTGCGGCGCTGGACCCGCTGCCCTCGCTGGTGCTGATCATCGACGAGTTCTCCGAGCTCCTCAGCGCCAAGCCGGACTTCATCGAGATGTTCATCCAGATCGGCCGGATCGGCCGGTCGCTGGGCGTGCACCTGCTGCTGGCCTCGCAGCGCCTCGAGGAGGGCAAGCTGCGCGGCCTGGACACCTACCTCTCGTACCGGATCGGTCTGCGTACCTTCTCGGCGGCCGAGTCGCGGGCGGCGATCGGCGTGCCGGACGCCTACCACCTGCCGCCGGTGCCGGGCGTCGGCTACCTCAAGTTCGGCGAGGACGTGATGGACCGGTTCAAGGCCGCCTACGTCTCGGGGCCGTACCGGGCGCCGGGGCAGCAGCGGTCGACCGGCGGGCGGCGGGTCGCCGCCCACCCGGTGGAGTTCACCGCGGCCTTCGTGGAGCTGCCGGACCCGGTGGAGGAGGAGGCGCCGCAGGTACCCGAGCAGGACGACGCGCTGGTGGACACCGTGCTGGACGTGTTCGTCCAGCGGATGGCCGGCCAGGGCCCGGCCGCGCACCAGGTGTGGCTGCCGCCGCTGGAGGAGGCGCCGAGCATGGACCACCTGCTGCCGCCGCTGCAGGTCGCGCCGGAGCGCGGGCTGACCGCCCCCGGCTACCCGGTGGGCCGGCTGCGGGCGCCGATCGGCATCGTGGACAAGCCGCGCGAGCAGAAGACGGACATCCTGGAGGTCGACTACGCCGGGGCGGCCGGCCACGGCCTGATCGTGGGCGGCCCGCGCTCGGGCAAGTCGACCGTGGTGCGCACCGCGGTGACCTCGTTCGCCCTCACCCACACCCCGCTCGAGGTGCAGTTCTACCTGCTGGACTTCGGGGCGGGCAGCTTCCAGTCACTGGCCGGGCTGCCGCACGTCGGCGGCGTGGCCGGGCGCCTGGACGTGGACAAGGTGCGTCGGATGGTCTCCGAGGTGCACGGGGTGATGAACCGCCGCGAGGAGCTGTTCCGGGTCGCCGGGATCGACACCATCGGCACGTACCGGGCCCGCCGGGCGGCCGGGCAGCTGCCGGACGAGGCCTTCGGCGACGTGTTCCTGGCGATCGACGGCTGGAACACCTTCAAGCAGGAGTTCGAGGGCCTGGAGCCGGTGATCGGCGACATCGCCCAGCGCGGCCTCGGCTACGGCGTCCACCTGATCATCACCGCGGCCCGCTACGCGGAGGTCCGCCCGGCGCTGAAGGACCTGCTGCAGAACCGCACCGAGCTGAAGCTCGGTGACGCGATGGAGTCCGAGGTGGACCGCCGGGTGGCGCAGAACGTCCCGCCGCAGGCCGGTCGCGGCGTCACCCCGGAGCGGCTGCACTTCCTGTCCGGCCTGCCGCGCCTGGACGGCTCCTCCAGCGTCGACGACCTGCAGGACGGCGTGGCCGGGCTGGTCGGCGCGATCGACGGGGCCTGGTCCGGGCCGCGCGCCCCGCAGGTGCGGATGCTGCCGGCCGTCCTGGACGGGAACTCGCTGCCGAAGGGCTTCGAGCACCCGGAGCGCGGCGTGGCCTTCGCCGTGGACGAGGCGGAGCTGGCGCCGACCTTCGTCAACTTCGAGACCGACCCGCTGTTCATCGTGTTCGGCGACACCGAGTCCGGGAAGTCGGCGGTACTGCGGATGCTGATCAAGCAGATCACCGAGCGCTACTCGCCGGACCAGGCGGGCATCGTGGTCGGCGACTACCGGCGCGCGCTGCTGGGCACGGTGCCGCCGGAGTACCTGGTCGAGTACGCGGCCGCTCAGCCCGCCATGACGGCCATCGTGGACATGCTCCGCGGGGCCTGTTCCCGCCGGCTGCCCGGCCCGGACGTGACCGCCGAGCAGCTGCGCAACCGCAGCTGGTACAGCGGCAAGGACATGTTCGTGATCGTCGACGACTACGAGCTGGTCGCCACCAGCTCGGGCAACCCGCTGGCGCCGCTGGCCGAGTTCCTGCCGTTCGCCCGGGACATCGGCCTGCGGGTGATCGTGGCCCGCAGCGCGGGCGGCGCGGGGCGCTCGCTGTACGAGCCGGTGATGCAGCGGATGCGCGAGCTGGGCGGCCAGGGCGTGATCCTCTCCGGGAACCGGGACGAGGGCGCGCTGCTGGGGACGGTCAAGCCGCAGGCACTGCCGCCGGGCCGCGGGGTGTACGTGTCACGCCGCGCGACCGCCGGGCAGATGGTCCAGACGGGCTGGCTGCCGGTGGTGTAGCCACGACGGCCGTCACGGACGGTGATCGAAGGGGTCGGACTCACAGGAGTCCGACCCCTTCGGCGTCCCAGGTGCTGAAACGTTACCTAGATCTTTCCGGGCGGGTGCTGCGGTTCCCGCACCCGGCCGGGGCGTTGCCGCGCCTTAGAGAGGCGCCTGGGCGTATTGCCGTTCACCCGGATCCAGGCCTTTGAATCTCAGCCTTCAACGCTTTGTTTACCTTCGATTCAATCGCGATGGGGCCAAGGTAACAAGTCGGACATAGCACGCAATGACTGAACGTGATCATCGGATCGCATGTTTATGCCCTCCGCCGCAACGGATTCCGAAGCAGTTCCGACGTTGACGCGATCAATACGCCCAAGGTTCCATTGCGGCCCGGGAGCGACTGGACCAGGACCCGAGCAACCAGCCAGCGGAGGCGATACCGCTCCCACCCCAAAGACCGCACAGAGCCGATCGGAAGCCACATGACCGACACGCTTCGCCCGCCACAGACCGTAGCCGCATCGGCGGCCGGGGCAGCCGCGCCCCAGCAGCTCAAGCGTTCGATCGGCGTCGTGGGCGGAACACTGCTCACGCTGTCGTGCGTCACCCCGGCGTCGACGCTCTTCGTGATCGTGCCGGAACTGTTCTCCAGCATCGGCAGCGCCACCGCCCTGGCCATCGCCATCGGCACCGTGCTCTGCGTCGCCGTCGCGTTCTGCTACTCCGAGCTCGGCACCCTGATCCCCAGCGCCGGCGGCGAGTACGCGATGGTCGGCACCCTGGCTGGACGGCTGGCGGGCTGGCTGGTCTTCGTGCTCTCCCTGATCGTGGTGATGATCGTCCCCTCGGTCATCGCACTCGGCACCGCCGACTACCTCGCCCCCGTCCTGCACGTGGACAAGGCCATCGCCGGCGCCGCCGTGATGCTGGCCGCCACCCTGGCCGGCCTGCTCGACCTGCGCGCCAACGCCTGGATCACCGGCATCTTCCTGGTCCTCGAGGTCATCGCGGCCGGCGTGGTCTCGGTGCTCGGCTTCGCCCACACCAACAGCCACGCCCCCAGCCTGCTGCACGGCGTGGTCGCCGGGGACAACGGCGCCACCACCACGGTGAGCGTGGGCGCCATCGTCGGCGCGCTCGGCATCGCCCTCTTCATCACCCAGGGCTTCTCCACCGCCGTCTACCTGTCCGAGGAGCTGGAGAACCCCCGCCGCAACGTCTCGCGCACCGTGCTGTGGACGCTCGGCATCTCCTCCGCCGTCATCCTGATCCCGGTCGTCGCCATCACCATGGGCGCCCCCGACCTGCAGACCCTGACCTCCGGCGACATCTCCGGCATGGTCACCGCCTGGAGCAACTCCGCGGTCGGCACCTTCATCAGCCTCTGCGTCGCGCTGGCCATCATCAACGCCGGCATCGTCATGGTCATCCAGAACTCCCGGGTGCTGTTCGCCTCCGCCCGCGACAAGGCCTGGCCGGAGCCGGTCAACAAGGCCTTCGGCACCCTCGGCCGCTTCGGCTCCCCCTGGGTCGCCACCCTGGCCGTCGGCCTGCCCGGCGCCGCCCTCTGCTTCGTCAAGGGCGAGCTGCTGAGCAACATCACCGGCGTCGCCGTCACCGGGATGTACCTGCTGGTCGCGATCGCCGCGCTGCTCTCCCGCCGCGGCCACCACAAGCACGCCGCCGCCTGGCGGATGCCGCTGTGGCCGGCCGTCCCGGTCGTCCTGGTCGCCGTCCTGGTCTACGTGATGACCCAGCTGGACACCGAGCCCCTGCTGTGGACCGGCGGCATCACCGCCGCCGCCACCCTCTACTGGCTGTTCTACCTGCGCCCCCGGCAGGACACCCGCTGGGTGATCAGCCTCCCCGAGGACCAGCAGGACTGACCCCCACCCCTCCCCCACGCGGCGGTGCCCCGGGCCTCCCCCAGCCCGGGGCACCGCCGCGTTCAGGCCGCCACCTCCTTCTGAGCCACCGCTACTTCCGGGCCAGTGCTACTTCCGGGCCAGTGCTACTTCTTGGCCTTCCACACGGCGCCGGTGGCGATCGCCTTCAGCTGCTCCAGGGTGAGCAGCGGCTTCCCGGTCGGGCCCTGGGCGACCATGACCTCGGTGCCGTCCGGGTGCAGGACGTTCACCGTCAGCGGCATCTTCTCCTTGGTGTCCGGGCCGCCCCTGGTGAGCACCTTGTTGCCGTCGGGCAGGGTGAGCGCGTCCTTGAACGCCTGCTGCCCCGGGTTGTCCACGGACTTCGCCCAGTTCTCCACCCGCAGCACCACCGAGCCGGTGGTCTGGCCCTGCGCGAGCTGGAAGGTGGCCACCAGCGGGCTGCCGGTGCGGCCGGTCACGGTCACCCCGGCGGGCAGCAGCCCGGCCAGGGCGGCCTCCCGGTCCGCCAGCGACAGGCCCGGGTCGACCGCCGTCACGTCGATGCCGTCGAACTTGACCGCCGCCACGACCCGGTCCCAGGACTTGTCGACGACGATCGCCTTCAGCTGGTCGAGGGTGAGCGGCGGGGTCGGGCGGCTGTCCGGCGCGCCCTTCTCCTGAGGCGCGTTCCACTCGCTCACGTTGATCTCCCGGCCGTCCGGACCGACCAGCGAGGCGCTCCACTCCTTGGTGTCGGCCCGGTTGTCCGAGTACTCGTACCCCTGCTCGAGCATCAGCTGGGAGCCGTCCGCCAGGGTGGTGACGGCGCAGGAGTCGACCCGGGCGAGCTTGAAGTCCGTCGGGCAGCTGCGCGGCTGCCCCTGACCGGGCCGGTGCTTCTGGATGCCGATCTCGACCAGCGACTTGCCCTGGCCGTCGTCGAAGACCACGTCCGCCCCGACGAAGGTGCCGTTCGCCTTGTCGTCGTCGGTGCCGCGGCCCTTCGCGTCGGTGGTCTCGCCCTTGGGCAGCAGGGCCCGGAAGGTCGCCAGCACCTCGTCACCGCTGATCACGGTCGGGGCCGAGGACCCCGCCGTCGTCGGCGTGGCCGCAGGACTTCCGCTGCCACTGCCGGCGGCGGCCGTCGGGGCGGAGGCCGCGGCCACGGTGCCCGCGCCCTTCGCCCCCGGAGCACCGGCCAGGTACACCGCGCCGGTGCCCACCAGGGCCAGCGCGGCCGCGCCGCCCACCACGGCGGCGGTCGAGCGGCGGCGCCAGCGGCGGCGCCCGCGCTGGTAGCCGCCCGCGACCAGCTCGGCCTGCTCGGTGCGGAAGCCTTCACCCGTACGGGTGAGGGCGTAGAGAAGATCGTCCTCGAACTTGTCCGGCTCGGGCATGGGTGTTCACCGTCTCCTTGCGTCACGGGCAGTATTTGAAAGGGAGGGCCACCGACCGCCACGTCGCCCCGGGAGGGCCACCGACCGCCACCGCCCTCAGCGGGTGGCGAGCTCGCCCAGTGAGTCGCCGAGCAGGGTGCGCAGCCGGGCCAGCGCCCGGGTGGTGCGGGTCCGGACGGCGCCGGAGGACACCCGCATCACGTCGGCGGTCTCCTCGACGCTGCGGTCCTCCCAGTAGCGCAGCACCAGGACGGCGCGGTCCTTGGGCGGCATCCGGCCGAGTGCGTCGAGGAGGGTCAGCCGCAGGCTGCTGTCGGTGTCCTGCCCCGCCGCCTCCGGAAGGGCGTCGGTGGGGCGCTCGCCGCTGGAGCGTCGGCGCTGCTGGGCGAGGAACGTGCGCACCATGACGGTGTGGGTGTAGGCCGCCGGGTTGGCGATCCGGTCCCGGCCGCCGGTGAAGGCGCTGCGCCGCCAGAGCACGTACATCCGCCCGAGGGCCTCCTGGACGAGGTCCTCGGCGTAGTGGGTGTCACCGCTGGTGAGCAGGCAGGCCGAGCGGTACAGGTGGCCGGTGCGGCCTGCGACGAGTTCCAGGAACTCGGCGTCCTTGGCCTCCCGGCCCGCCCCGATCCACCCCATGCGCGCTGCCCCCCGCGGTCCGCCCTCCCTGACACTTCATCGATGCGGTGGGCGGGCGGCGGTGTTACAGCCGTTCCGGAGGAACTTTCGAGACGTCCCGATCGGTGGGGCCCCGATCGGTGGGGCCCCGATCGGTGGGGCCCCGATCGGTGGGGCCCCGATCGGCCGCGGCACGATCGGCCGCGCCCGGGTCAGTCGCGTCCGGCTCGGTCGGCGGACTTGCGCCGGTGGTCGCGCAGCACCACGCCGCCACCGATCAGCAGGGCGACCAGCAGCGCGCCGACGCCGAGGACGTACGTCGCGGTGCGGCCGTCGCGGTCGGCCTGGGTCTCTCCGAGGCCGACCGGCCGCGGCACGATCGGCGCGGAGGCGAGCTGCACCGGGGCGTCCGGGGTGGGGGCGGACGGCGCGTCGTCGGGGGCCGTGGTGACGGCCTTGACCGGGTCCACCACGCCCCAGCCGACGAACTGGTCCGGGTCGCGCTGGGTGCGCTGGGCGGTCTGCTCGATCCAGGCCCGCACCTGGGCCGGCGACCAGCCCGGGTGCGCGCCGAACAGCAGCGCGGCCAGCCCGGAGACGTACGGGGCGGCGAAGCTGGTGCCGTTGTCCACGCACTGCCCGCTCCCGGGCACGGTGGAGAGCATGTCGACGCCGGGCGCGGCGACCTTCACGAAGGAGCCGTACTGGGAGAACGGGGCGCGCTCGTTGTTGCGGTCTGAGGCACCGACGGCCAGCACGGTCGGGAAGGCGCCCGGGTAGGTGTCGCCTTCCTTGCCGTCGTTCCCGGTGGAGGCGACCACCACGGTGCCGGCTTGCTCGGCGGTCTGGATCGCGGCCTTCAGCTCCTGGAAGCCGCCGAAGTGGGCGTCGCCCGCGCCGCGCACGTCCTGGGAGATGTTGATGACCTTGGCCTTGGCCGCGACCGCCTCCTGGATGGCCTTCACGAGCGTGGAGACGTCGCCGTTGCCCTCGCTGTCGTTCTGCCGGATCGAGTAGATCTGCGCGTCGGGGGCCAGGCCGACGAACCCGGTCTTGTCGTTGCGGCCGGCCGCGATGATGCCCGCCACCTTGGTGCCGTGGCCGACCGGGTCGTCCTTGGCGGTGCCTCCGACCGGCTGCTTGGTCTCCTTGTCGACCAGCAGGTTGGAGCCCTGCACGACCTTTCCGGCCAGCTGCGGGTTCCGGTCGTCCACACCGGTGTCGATGACCGCGACCAACACGCCCTTGCCGGTGGTCCGCCCGCCCTGCCACAGCTCGTCCAGCAGCAGGCGCTGCAGCGACCACGGCACGGTCTGCACGTCGGGCGCGTTCTTGGGGCAGTCGCCCGCGGCGGCCAGCCCGGTTCCGCTGTCGGCGTACGCCGGGGCGGCGAGCGGGCCGCCCAGCACCGCGAGCGCGGCCAGTGCCGCAGCCGTCTTCCGGTACCCGCGTCCGGACACCCTGCCACCCCTCATGTCGTCTACCCGTGCCACGCGCCGAAGGGCGGGTGCCCGGAGTCCGGGTACCCGCCCCCTGTCGTTCCCGCTGGGGGAACGCCTGGTCAGTGCCAGAGCTTGGCGTTGCTGTCCTCGGTGGTCCGGTAGCTCTGCGCGGCGTTCTCCAGCGAGGTCGCGATCTGCGTGCAGGCCGAGTGCAGGTCGTTGGCCGCCGAGTCCCAGTTGGCCTGCTGGACCTTGTAGCCCTCCTGGGCCTTGCCCTGCCAGCTCTGGGCGATGCGGGTGACGTCCTTCTTCAGGTCGCTCAGCAGCTGCTCGATGCGGGCCGCCGAGGCCTTGACCTCTTCGGCGGCGTGGTGAACGGTCTCGAAGTTGACGAGAATGTGGTCGGACACGTTGTCTCCCTTGACGAGGGTGCGGAGCGTCCCGCGGTCAGTGGCGGACACCCCGCCGAGCGGCGGTTCGGAACAGACCGGTGATCAGCGCGCTTGCGGCGATCAGCCCTGGGAGTCGGCGAACATCGCCTTCTGCTCTTCCTCGGTGCTCGCGTAGTGCTTGGTGGTCTGCTCGATCGCGTGCTTGATCGCGGACAGCGACTCCTTGAGCTTCGCGATGTCCCCGTTGACCCGGTTCTGCAGGTTCGTGTAGGCGGTCGCCGCCTGACCCTGCCAGCCGCTGGTGATGCCCGTGACCGTGCTGTTCAGCTTGTTCTTCTCAGCCTCGATCTTGCCGATCGCCTGCTCGATCTGATTGGCGAAAGCCAGCATCTCCTGAGCAGTCATCGTGAACTGACCCTGAGCCATGCTCCACCGTCCCCCATGAGACAACATTGCGTACACGGAGAGCCCCGAAGGGCCCCACCGCCGCATCACCTGTGTGATGCCCAGCAGCACTGTAGTCGGCACACGCAGCTCGCCCAACACCGAGCACTGAGTAGTTACCAGACCATGACACTGCGGCCAATTCCTTTGCCGCGCTTGGCCGGTCAGGCGTTTTGCGGCTGGACGGCGCTCTTCGCGGTCAGCGGCGGGCCGGCCGGCACCAGGTCCGACCACTCGTGCGGCACCGGCAGCGGCCGGATCCCCTGGTAGCCCAACCGGGCCTGGTTGCCGCCGGTTTCGTCCTGCTGCTGACCCGGCTGCTGGCCGGACTGCTGGTCCGGCGACGCCGGGGTCGGGGTGCCCGGCTGCGGGGCCGGCGTCTTCGGGGCGCCGCTCTGGCCGGGCTGCGCACCCGGCGCGGGGGTGGCGCCGCGGCCGCCGTCACCGTTGGCCGGGACGGCGTACCGCAGCCCCGTCTCGGTGATCAGGAAGTCGGTGCCGGAGCCGCCGGTGGTGTTGTTCAGCGCGCGGTAGAACAGGCCGTGACCGGGCGTCACGTACGCGGCGCCGGCACCGTTGTTGTACTGCGCGGGGTACGAGGTCCCGGCCCAGACGCTGCGCTTGGGCGTCTTGCCGTCCTCGGCGACGCCGTCGAAGGTGCTGCACACGACCAGCCGGGCGCCCTGGCGGTCCTGCCAGTTGTTCACCGGCGCACCGGACTTCATCGGCCAGTCGGCCACGGTGCCCGGCAGCGGCGTCTCGCTGCCGACCTGGGACTGGTCGGCCGGGGTCATCTCGTCACTGCGCGGCTTCTTGTCCTGGTCGTACTTGTAGAGCATCTGGAACGCCGGGTTCTGCCGGATCAGCTCCGCCTGGAACGGGGTGACCAGGAAGAGCCGGTCCTTGCCGACCACGTACTGGCGGTCCTGGTAGTGCACCAGCCGGCCGATCCGGCGGTCGGCGGCGTTCCCCAGCTGCACCGTGGAGTTGGGGTTCGGGCTGTCGGCCATCTCCGCGATCTGCGGGAAGGTGATCGGGGTGCCGTTGACCAGGGTGTCCAGCCAGTCCCGCTTGACCCGCTGCGGCACCGCGTTGGGCCCGAAGACCGCGGTGATCAGCGACTTGCGCTCCTTGTCGTCCGACTGCGGGGAGCCGATCTCGTGCTTGCGGCCCTGCGCGTCGACCAGGTAGACCTTCGCCCCCGAGGCGGCCTGCTGACCCGGCGCCGGCGCGGCCGAAACCTGCTGCTCGTCCGCCTGCTGCACCAGCATCAGCTGGTCCGGGCCGAGCATCCGGTCCTTGGCCGCCAGCGTCGCCGCGTCCGGGCCGGCCGTCACGAACACCGCCTGGTTGACGGTCTCCTGCTTCTCGTCCGAGCCCGGGCGGTCACAGACCGCCCACTTCATCGACTGGCTCGCGTTGTCCTTGGTCGGCAACTTGTCCGGCGCGTACGGGATACCGATGGTCGGACCGTGGTTGGGGTACCGGTCGAGCACCCCGTCGTCGACCACCACGACCTTGGCGTCGACGGGCAGCACCAGCCGCGCCGAGGACATGTTGAGCACCTGGTGCAGCCGCTTGGTCGTGCCGTCCGGGTCGGTCAGCACCACGTACCGGGTGGTCGACTGCTTGCCCTGGATGATGTTCTTGCCGTCGTCCCACTTCAGCGGGGCACTGGGCTTGAACACCCCCCAGACCCCGAACCCGGCCACGACCACGGCGCCGGCCAGGATGCTCGGGAGCACCGCCTTCACCGGACGCGGCGCGTCCTCGTCACTCCCGCCGCCGGCGGGCAGCAGAAAGGCGCCCACCGTTCGCTTGCGGGCGAAGGTGTACGCGTTGAGCTCGTCCCGGCGCGATGCCATCCTCGTCGTCCCCCTAGTCAGACGTTGTCGGACGTTGTCAGACCGACCTGCCCCGTGGTCCACCCGCCGGGCGCGAACCGGTGCGAACCCTCTACGATGCGGCAGCAGACGGTGAGTACGGTACGGGTACGGTCCGCGAACCAGCCAGCCGGGCCGCGACAAAGGATCAGAGAGGGCCACCGGGGGATGCCAAGCCAGACCGCTCCAGGACGCCGGCGCAGCGCGGGCGGCGGGAGGTCGCGCCGGTCCGGCCGGCCGCAGCGCGGCGGCCGAGCCGCCGAGGCGGGGCCCGTCCAGTCACCGCCGAACGCGGGTGGCGGCGGTGCCGTCCAGGTCCGCGTCAATCCCCGACCCGGGCTGCTCGGCGGCCGGTTGAAGCTCCAGCAGCTCGTCCTGGTCGAGGTCGCGGTGGCACTGGTCGCGGTCGGCTGGACCATCAGCCGCCCGGTCGCGGCCGGCTTCGGCGCGGTCGCGCTGGTGCTGCTCGTCCTCGCCGCCATCCCGGTGCGCGGCCGTACCATCCCCGAGCTGCTCCGGGTGCGCTCCGCCCTCAAGTCCCGCCGCAAGCAGGCCCGTACGCTGCTGCCGCCGGCCGGCACCGACCCGGCACTGGCGCCGGCGCTGGAGCTCGAACCGGGGCTGCGCACCTGCACCCACGCCACCGAGGCCGAGTTCGGCGGCCGCCCGGTGCGCCGCGAGACCGGAATGGTCGGCGACGGCACCTTCCTCAGCTCGGTCCTGCTCGTCCAGGCCAAGGACCAGCCGCTGCGCCCGGTGCGCACCGCGCTGCCGCTGCCGCTGGACGTGATCTGCTCGGCCCTCACGGTGGACGACATCACCCTGGAGTCGGTGCAGCTGGTCCAGCACACCCAGCCCGCCCCGGCCCCGCACCTGCCCGAGCAGTCCCTGGCCGCCCGCGCCTACCGCGAGCTGCCGGACGGCACCTCCACCCCCGGGCTGCGGCTGACCTGGATCGCCCTCAAGCTCGACCCGGAACGCGCGGCGACCGCCGTCCGGGCCCGCGGCGGCGGCGAGGATGGCGCCCGCAAGGCGCTGCAGCGGGTGACCGACCAGCTGGCCGGCCGGCTCAACAGCGCCGGCTTCAACGCGACCGTGCTGGACGAGCGCGAGCTGATCGCCGCCCTGTCCATCTCCGCCTGCGCCAACCCGATCGCGGTAGCCGGCCGCCAGGGCACCGGCAGCGGCGGCGGCACCAACCGCCGCACCCAGGAGGGCAACCGGTTCTGGCGGATCGACGACCGCTGGCACACCACCTACTGGATCTCCCGCTGGCCGCAGCTCAGCCGCCCCGGCGGCGCCCCCGGCCGGATCGCCGCACCGGACCTGGTCAACCTGATGACCGGATCCCCGGCCCTGGCCAGCACCTTCAGCCTGACCGCCGGACACGGCACCGGCGACTCGGTGACCGTCAGCGGGCACCTGCGGGTGACCGGGCGCAGCGAGAGCGAGGTCGGCCAGGTCGGCCGCCAGGTGGAGACCCGGGCGCAGAGCGCCGGCCTCGGCCTCGTCCGGCTCGACCTGGAGCAGGCCCCCGGCATGCTCGCCACCCTGCCGCTGGGAGGAGCGTCCTGATGGCGTACCAGAGCTATCCCGCCGTCGGCCCGCAGCCCGGCGCCGAGCAGCGCCGGACCCGGCCGCGGATCCTGCCCGGCTTCGGGCTGCGCGGCCCGCGCCGGGAGAAGCACGTGCTCGAACCCGCCGACCTCGCCGCGCTGGCCTTCCCGGTCGGCGACGACGGCGTGGTCATCGGCGTCGACCCGCAGGGACTGCCCGCGGTGCTCGGCCTCTTCCGCCCCAGCGCGTACGACCTGGTGCTGGTCGGCGGCATGTGGACGGCGCAGGTCATCGCGCTGCGGGCGGCCGCGATCGGCGCCCGGGTCGCGGTGGAGACCGCCCGCGGGCAGCTGTGGGGCCCGATGGCGCAGGCCGCCGGCGGCGGGCAGCCGTGCGTGACGATCCACCAGGTCGGCAGGCTCGGCCCGCAGGGCGCCTCGGTGGCCTCGCCGGTGCTGGTGGTGCGCGACCTCGGCGCCCGTCCGCCGCGCAGCCGGCTCTCCGCCGCGCCCTGGCAGACCACCCTGACGCTGCTGCCGTACCTGGGCCCGAACGCCGCCCGGGTGCTCAACGCGGCCGACCTGGTCGGCGTGCAGCGGATCTCCCCGCAGGAGGCGGAACTGACCGGCCGGGTGCTGTCGCTCCCGCCGGAGGACGTGGCCACGCTGCCCACCCTCGGCGACGACCTCACCCTGTGGGCGACCCGGATGCGGCGCCAGTACGTACGGGCCGTGGCCGGACAGGCCGAGCAGCAGGTGCTCGGCGGCCCGCGCCGGATGGACTGACCGGACGGACTGAGCCGCGGCTCGCCGCACCCGGCGGGCCGCCGCGGAACCGAAGCCGCCTTCAACGGGGGTTGCCGTACGGCCTAGTCTTTGATGCGGCAACGGCACCGCTGAACAAGCGGCGGCGAACACGAGGGAGCCAGAGTGAGTAGCGATCGGGACGGCGTCTACGTCGGCGACAACGCGGCAGAGGACGACGACGACTGGTCGGACGCGCCTGACTACACTCCCCCGTCCTGGTACGTGCAGACGGAGGCCCCGGCGGCTCCGACGGCTCCCATGGCCGCGGCGGCCCCAACGGCCTCGGCGGCGGCACCGGTGAGCCCGGCCGCCGGTCCGGCCGACGCGCTCAAGTCCATGCCCGCGCCCGCTGCGGAGACGGCGTACCCGGCCGCCCCGGCTCCGGTGGCGGCGCAGGCTCCGGCGCAGGTCCAGGCTCCGGCCCCGTACCAGGCCCAGGATCCGACGGCCGCCCCGGTCCCGACTCCGACGGCCGAGGCCGCGCCGATCGCCGCGCCTGCCGCCGCCCCGGCGCCCGTGCAGGCCGAGGCCCAGCACGTCCCGTTCCCGACGGCCTCCCCCGCGCCTGTTCCCGCGCCCGTTCCCACCCCCGAGCAGCCGCAGCCCGCCGCCCCGGCCTGGCCGACGGCGGAGGCCCTGGCGCAGCCGCCCGCGCCCCAGCCGTACCCGGCGGCCCCGATGCCCCCCGCGACCGCGCAGCCGGGGCAGCCCGTCCCGCCGCAGTCGTACGCGCAGCCGCCCGCCCAGCCGGTCCCGCCGCAGAACCCCCAGAACCCCCAGAGCCCGCAGGACCAGCAGGCCGCCTGGGATCCGCAGGCCGCGTGGGCGGCCCAGCAGGCGGCGGCCCAGGCCCAGCCTGCCCCCGCCGCCCAGCAGCAGCCCGTCCCGGCCCCGCAGCCTGTTCCGGCCCCGCAGCCCGGCCCGGTGGACCCGCGCCAGGGTGGGTGGCCGCAGCCCGCCGCGTACCAGCAGCCGGGCCAGCCGCAGCCCGCGCAGCCCCAGCCCGGCCAGCCGCTCCCGGGCCAGCCCGTCCAGCCGCAGCAGGCGCAGCCGCCGGGCCCCGCGCAGCCGTGGCAGCAGCAGCCGCCGGCGTCGCAGCCCGCCGCGTTCCAGCAGTCCGCCGCCCCGCAGCAGACCGCGCACGGCGCGCCGCTCGGCTACACCGCCGCCGTCGAGCTGTCCTCGGACCGGCTGCTGCGCAGCCAGCCCAAGCAGCAGCGCCAGCAGCCGCGGTTCCAGTTCGGCGGCAAGGCCGCGGCGGCCGAGAAGGCCCGCCGGCTGGAGATCATCCGCACCCCGGTGATGAGCTGCTACCGGATCGCCGTGATCAGCCTCAAGGGCGGGGTCGGCAAGACGACGACCACCACCGCGCTCGGCGCGACCCTGGCCAGCGAGCGCCAGGACAAGGTGATCGCGATCGACGCCAACCCGGACGCCGGCACCCTGGGCCGCCGGGTCAAGCGCCAGACCGGCGCGACCATCCGCGACCTGGTGACGGCCATCCCGCACCTGCGCAGCTACATGGACATCCGTCAGTTCACCTCGCAGGACCTGAACTCGGGCCTGGAGATCCTGGCGAACGACGTCGACCCGGCGGTCTCCACCACCTTCAACGACTCGGACTACCGCCAGGTCATCGACGTGCTGGGCCGCCAGTACCCGATCATCCTGACCGACTCCGGCACCGGCCTGCTGTACAGCGCGATGCGCGGGGTGCTGGACCTGGCCGACCAGCTGATCATCGTCTCCACCCCCAGCGTGGACGGCGCCTCCAGCGCCTCGACCACCCTGGACTGGCTCTCCGCGCACGGCTACGCGGATCTGGTGCAGCGCAGCATCACGGTGGTCTCCGGGGTTCGCGAGACCAGCAAGATGATCAAGGTCGAGGACATCGTCGCGCACTTCCAGACCCGCTGCCGCGGCGTGGTCGTGGTGCCGTTCGACGAGAGCCTGGCGGCCGGCGCCGAGGTCAACCTCGACATGATGCGGCCCAAGGTCCGCGAGGCGTACTTCGAGCTGGCCACCCTGGTCGGCGAGGACATCATCCGGGCCCAGCAGGCCGCCGCCCAGCAGTCCACCTGGCAGCAGCCGCAGGCCCCGCAGCCGCAGCCCTACCAGGGCCAGGCCGCGCAGGCCCCGCCGCCCGCCCCCGGTGCGCCGTGGGCGCCGCAGCCCGGCCAGGCCCCGCCGCCCCCGCCCGGATACGGCTACCCGCAGCAGCAGCCCTGGCCGCCGCAGCAGGGCGCTCCACAGCCCAACCCGGGCTACGGCTACCCGTCCGCCCAGGGGCAGCCGCCGGTGCCCGCCCCGCCCGCCGAGCCGGACGGGTACCGGCCCCCGCCGCCGGGCTACGGCTACCCGCCGCAGGCACCCCAGCAGTGACGACACGGAAGGGCCCGCCGACACCAGTCGGCGGGCCCTTCCGGCGTCACCGGGGCTCAGGCGCCCCTGCCGAAGCTTCGCTCCGCTCGGTCAGATCCCGTCGGTCAGCTCGCGGGCGCGCTTGACGTCGTCGGCCATCCGGTCCAGCAGCGCCTCGATGGAGTCGAACTTCTCCATCCCGCGCAGGTAGGCCAGGAAGTCCACCGCGACGTGCAGCCCGTACAGGTCCAGGCCGACCCGGTCGATGGCGTACGCCTCGACGGTGCGGGCGGTGCCGTCGAAGGTCGGGTTGGTGCCGACCGAGATCGCGGCCGGCATCCGCTCGCCGTCCGCGGTCAGCCAGCCCGCGTACACGCCGTCGGCCGGGACCGCGCTGTGCGGGACGGTCTCGACGTTGGCGGTCGGGAAGCCCAGCTCGCGGCCGCGCTGCGCGCCGCGCACCACCTCGCCCTCGACCCGGTGCGGGCGGCCCAGCACCTCGTTGGCGCCCGCCATGTCCCCGGCCTCGACCAGCCGGCGGGTCAGGCTGGAGGAGAACGGCTGGCCGTCCCCGGCCGTGCCGCACACCTGCAGGTCGATCAGCTCGACCTCGTAGTCGTCCGCCCGGCCCAGCTCGGCGAGCAGCGCGACGTCCCCCGCGGCCTTGTGCCCGAAGCGGAAGTTGGGGCCCTCGATGACGACCCGCGCGTGCAGCGCGTCCACCAGGACCTGCCGGACGAAGGTCTCCGGGGACTCCTTCGAGAACTCGGTGGTGAACGGCAGCACCAGCACCGCGTCCACCCCGAGCTCCGCGATCAGCTCGGCCCGGCGCGGGTGCGGCGCGAGCAGCGGCGGGTGGCTGCCCGGGCGGATGACCTCACGCGGGTGCGGGTCGAAGGTCACCACGACCGAGGGCAGGCCGAGTTCGCGGGCGCGCTCGACCGCCCGTCCGATGATCAGCTGATGCCCGCGGTGCACCCCGTCGAACGAGCCGATGGTGACGACGCTGCGTCCCCAGTCACCGGGGATCTCCTCCAGGCCACGCCAGCGCTGCACCTGACCGCTCCTTGTTCCGTACGGCGCGTACCCTCTGTACGCTCAAACGCTCAAAACCCGAACCCCTATAGCGTGCCATGCGCCTGCCCCGGCTCAGGCACCGGAATACGGGTTGAGCGCACCGGCGGCCGTACGACCCGCTCCGGCGAGGTCCGCTCGGCCTCCGCGGCGGCGTACTGCGGGTCCCGTCCGGCCGCCGTCAGGGCCCGCATCCGGGCCAGCCGGGGGCCGTCCGGCGCGGTCGGGGCGGCGTCGCGCGGCCACCGGGCGAGCAGCCGGGCGAAGGCCGCGGAGCGTCCGGCGCAGCGCACCAGCAACTCGTCGGAACCCGGCAGCGCGGCGGCCGTCCGGGCCAGCACCGCGCGGGCCCGGGCCGGATTCTCGGCCGCGCAGTGCTCGGCCAGCCGCTCCACGACGGCGGCCAGCACCACCGGGTCGGCCTCGGTGGCGAGCAGGATGTCCAGCAGCTCGCAGCGCAGCGCGTCCGCCGCCGGGTCGGCCACCGGGACGGACAGCGCCTCGGCGAACGGCCGCCGCACCGCCGCCCTCCGGGCGGCCAGCGCGGTGCCGAGCAGCACCCGCAGCTGCAGCCGGTCGGCCGGGCCGACGGCCGCGGTGCGCGCCAGCCGGCGGCCGAGGTAGTCGACGGCGACCGGGCCGGCCAGCCCCGGGTGCGCGCGCAGCAGCCGGGCGGCCAGTTCGGCGCCCCGCCGGACGGCCACCGGGGCGGCGGCGTCGGCCAGCACCCGCAGCGTCTCGGCGGTGGCCGTGCCGGGCGCCGCCAGCCGGTCGGCGAGTGCGGCCAGGACGGGCTCCGGGTCGCTCTCCAGGGCCGGGGCGAGCGCCCTCGGGGTGAGGAAGGCGTCACCGCCCGCCCGGTGCAGGGCGAGCGCGGCCGGGAGGTGCTCGGCCCGGGTCGCCGGGTCGCCGACCAGCAGGGCCAGCGCCGCGCCGTGCAGGCCGGGCTCGTCCTCGCGGGCGAGCAGGGTCAGCGCGGTGAACCTCAGCAGTTCGGCCGCGGCCCCGGTCGCGTACGGGGCGGTCCGCAGCGCGTGCACGGCGGCCGCGACATGCCGCTCGGGCCGCCGGTCGTGGCTCCAGCGGTCCACCGCGCGGCAGAGCGCGGACGGCTCCTCGGCGGCGAGCACGGTGAGCAGCGCGTCGGCCCTCGGGTGCGCGGCGTCGGCCAGCGCGTCGGCCAACTCGTCCAGGGCGAGCCAGCGGTGGGCGTGCAGCAGGTCGTGCGCGAGGTCGGCGACGGTGCAGCCGGGGCGGCCCGGCAGGCCGCGCGGGTCGTCGAACCAGGCGCACAGCAGCGGGAACACCGCGACCGGATCGTTCCGCAGCCGCTCCGCCACCGCGCCGAGGAACCGCTGCCCGGGGCCGTCGGCCGCCACCAGCGTTCGCAGCAGGGCGAGTTCGGCCTCGAGCGGCAGGCCGAGGCCGGTCCAGAACGCCGGGCCGAAGCGGCCGAGCCCGGCGGCCGGGAGCGCCGCCGCCCCGACCGCCGCCCCACCCGGAGCCCCGCCCGCCGCAGCAGCCCGTTCGGCGATCCGGCCGGCCAACTGGTCGAGCAGCGCCCGGTGTTCGGCCCGGTCCGGGCTGGCGGCCAGGCCGGCGGTGAGCAGCCGCCCCGCCCACCAGGCGGGTTCACTGCCGGGCGGGCGCAGGTCCAGCGCGCGCCAGATCCGGTGCAGCCACGGGTCCAGGGCGGGCGCGCCCCAGGTCTCGGCCACCCGGCGCAGTGCGGCGACGACCGGGCCGATCCGGTGCCGGGGGACGGTGTTCGCCCCCGCGGCCCGGCCGGGCCCCACCGTTGCGTCGGCGGGCGTGGGGGGCGAGGCGGGCGTGGGGGGCGTGTCCTCGGCCTCGCCGAGCAGCAGCCGCAGCGCCGCGTCCAGGTCCAGGTGCAGGCCCTGCAACCAGTCGGCGAACTCCCCGTGCGCGAACCGGTATCCGGGCCCGGCGGGCACGAACAGGCCCTCGGCGAGCACCGCCGTGGCCCAGCCGCCGTCGACCGGGAACAGTTCCTCGAAGGCGGCCCGGCCGAGCCCGCCCGGCTCGCTGCCGAGCATCCGCCGGGCCGCCTCGTGGACCCGGCCCGCCACCGCCGCGGCGAGCCGGCGCACCCGCCCGTGGCGCGGTCCCACCGGTCGGGCAGCGCCCCGGCGGTGCGCGCCCGGGCGGCGAGGGCGGCCGTCCTCGGCCAGCCGTTGGGCCACCCGCAGGCAGCGCAGGTCCAGGAAGGCGCCGAACAGCTCGCCCCGGCGCACCGGCCCGTCATGCAACCCCTCGGCCCACAGCTCCCCGGCCAGCCGGACGGCCAGCGGGTGCCGGGCGTCCTCGGCGGCGGCCGGGCGGCCGGGCGGCAGCCCGTAGCGGCGGCGCACCCGCTCGGCGGCCTCGACCGGCAGCGGGCCGAGCCGGTGCCCGGCCAGGCTCGGCCCGCCCGGGCCGCCGCCGTCCATCCGCACGGTGGGGGCGCTGCTCAGGTCGCCGTCCGGGTGCGCCTCCTCCGCGCGGCCCGCGCCGAACGTGCCGCTCCCCCAGGTCTCGGCGGCCAGCCGCTCCCAGAGTTCCTCGCCGCAGGCGGTCAGCAGCCGCGCCCCGCAGCCGGTCAGCCACTGCCCGGCGCCGCGCAGCCAGCGCGCGTCCAGCCGCGCCGGGGCCTCCTCCGGGCCGTCCAGGACGACCAGCAGCGCCCGCCCGGCCGCCGCGCACAGCGCCGCCACCGGCTCGGGCGCGGGCGCCGGGGTGCCCAGTTCGGCCGCCGCCGCGGCCAGCGCCCGCTCCACCGGTTCGGCGAGCGAACGGTCCTCGGCGCGCAGGTCGGCGCCGCGCAGCCAGAGGGTGGGCAGCGGGTGGGCGCCGCCGGAGCGGCGGGCGGCCAGCGCGGCCAGTTCGGTGGAGCGCCCGCTGCCGGGGGCACCGACCAGCGCGGTGACGGTCGCGGCCGGCTCGTCCCCGGCCAGGCCGTCCGGCCGGTCCACCCGGTCCGCGGCCAGCCCGGCCACCCGCCCCGGTCCGGCGCCGGCGGCCGCGAGCTGGGCCGCGGTCAGCCGCAGCACCCCGGCCAGGTTGAGCGCCGGCCCGTACGCGGGCACGGCCGCCGCGTTGCGGGCCAGCAGCCCGGCCAAGGCCTCGGCGACCTCCACCCCACCGCCGGCCGCCACCGCCGGCAGCGCCCCGCCGTGCTGCGGGCCCCGGAGGGCGGGCGCGGCCAGCGCGACCACCGCCCCGCTGCGGGCGTCCAGCACCGGCGAGCCGGCCGGCACCACGACGCCGCCGACCACCGGCACGTCCAGCAGCAGCACCCCGCACAGCCGGTGCCCGCCGTACCCGGCGCCGGTGACCCCGAGCAGCCCGCAGCGCAGTGCGACCGCCCGGCCGTCCTCGCCCGCCAGCGCGGGTAGCAGCACCTCGTGCCCGCCCCCGAGGGCGGCCACCGGCAGCGGCGGCACCGGCAGCCCGCCGACCGCGTCGGTGCGCAGCAGCGCGAGCCCGTGCTCGGGCAGCAACAGGACGGCGTCCGGGCCGAGCACCCTGGTCTGTCCGCCGGGGGTGTGCAGGACGACCCGGTCCAGCCCGGCCACGCTCTCGTGCGCGGTGAGCACCCCGCCCTGCGGGTCGGCGACGAACCCTAAGCCGTGCAGCCGCCCGTTGAGGTCGCGGATCCGCAGCAGGTACCGCCCCGGATCGCCCTCCAGAAACCCCGGCATGAGTGCCCCTTCGCCCGTCGCTCGCCCACCGCCGGGAGCCTGCCCGCCGGGGCGGCGCCCCGACCGCGCCCACGCCGCTCACCACGGGCGTTCACCTCGCGCGCTCCCTCGTGCGGGTGACCTTTCCCGGTCGAGTGATGGGGCCCCCGGAAAGCGGAGATCCCCCGTCGGGAGGACTCCCGACGGGGGATCTCGAGCGGCACTGCGGGCCGTCAGCCGACGGCGGCGCCAAGGGCGGTCAGCCGACGAACACCGCGACCGGCTTCGCCTGCCCGTCCTTCTCCTCGACCAGGGCGAGGAAGCGCCCGTCCGGCCCGAACACCGCGATCGGCCCGTCCACGCCCAGCCCGGGCGCCTTGAGGCGGGAGCCGTGCGACAGCTTCTGCGCCGAGGCCTCGTCCAGGTCCCAGCGCGGGAAGGCGGCCGCCGCGGCCTCCGCGATCGGCAGCACCTCCAGCCCCGTGGCGGAGTCGCCGGTGACGGTGGCCTCGAGCTGCTCCAGGGTGCGCGCCGACTCCACCCCGTACGGCCCGACCTTGGTGCGCCGCAGCGCGGTCAGGTGCCCGCCGACGCCCAGCCCGGCGCCCAGGTCCCGGGCCAGCGCCCGGATGTAGGTGCCGGAGGAGCACTCGACGGTCACGTCCAGGTCGATCACCGGTGTGCCGTCCTCGGCGACCGCCGGGCGCTGCTCGTGCACGGTGAAGGAGTGGATCGTGGTCGGCCGGGCCGCGAGTTCGAAGTCCTCGCCCTCGCGCACCCGGGCGTACGAGCGCTTGCCGTCGATCTTGATCGCGCTGACCTTGGACGGCACCTGCATGATCTCGCCGGTGAGTGCCGCGATCCCGGCGTCGATCGCCTCCCGGGTGACGGCGTCGGCCGGGGTCGAGGCGGTGACCTCGCCCTCCCGGTCGTCGGTGACAGTGGTCTGGCCGAGCCGGACGGTCGCCTCGTACGTCTTGGCGGTGAGCATCAGGTGGCCGAGCAGCCGGGTGGCCCGCTCGACACCGATCACCAGTACGCCGGTGGCCATCGGGTCCAGCGTGCCGGCGTGCCCGACCTTCCGGGTCCCGGCCAGCCACCGCATCTTGGCGACGACCCCGTGGGAGGTGATGCCCTCGGGCTTGTCGACGATCACCAGGCCGTCCGGGCCGGTGCCTTTGCGCTTCATCGGGTTCTTTCTCTCAAAGCGTCGGACCTGAAAGCGTCGGAAAACGTCAGGAGATGATCAACGTACCGGCCGCAGCGCGTCCCGGAACCGCTCGACCACGCCGGCCACGTCCTCCCGGACGCTGAATCCGGCCGCGTAGACATGCCCCCCGCCGCCCAGTTCGGCGCAGGCCGCGGCAACGTCCACCGCCCCCTTGGAGCGCGAGGAACCGCGTAGCGTGCCGTCCGGGTCCTGCTTGAGCACCAGCGCCACCTCGGCCTCGGCCGGGCGGCGCAGGATGTCGATCAGCCCCTCGATCTCCTCGACCGTGACGCTGAACAGCGCCAGGTCCTGGTACGGCACCCAGGTCCACACCAGGCCGAGGCCGCCGGCCGCCTCCGGCTCGTAGACGGCCCGGTCGAGCGCGCCCGCGAGCACCTTGAGGTAGCCGAAGGAGGAGGTGTCCCACAACTGCCGGGAGATCAGGTCGTGCCGGATGCCGGTGGCCAGCAGCCGGCCGGCGAATTCGTGGGTGGCGGGCGTGGTGGCCCGGTACCTGAACGAGCCGGTGTCGGTGGCGACGCCGGTGTAGAGGCAGGTGGCCAGGTCCCGGTCGAGTTCGACGCCGAGCCGGCGCAGCAGTTCGTCGACCAGCACGGCG
This sequence comes from Kitasatospora sp. NPDC034035, assembly GCF_055575755.1. Lineage (NCBI taxonomy): Bacteria > Bacillati > Actinomycetota > Actinomycetes > Kitasatosporales > Streptomycetaceae > Kitasatospora > Kitasatospora sp. NPDC034035. The sequence continues at coordinate 34,953 of NZ_JBVISA010000041.1, forward strand.
GTGGCCGGCGCGGCCGGGTCGATCAGCTGGTGGGTGCCGAAGCCCGGGTTGGAGGCGTGGTGGTCGAACACCACCAGGACGGGCGCGGCGAAGGCCTTGTCGTGCAGCAGGCCGAGCCGGCTCTCCGCGGCCACGTCGAAGCAGAGCACCAGCTCGGGCACGTCCGGCACCTCGGCGGCCGGCACGATCAGCTCCTGGCCGGGCAGGAAGGACAGCGACTCGGGCACGATCTGCGGGTCGTCACCGAAGGAGACCCGCACCTGCTTGCCGAGCGCGCGCAGCGCCAGCGCGGCCGCCAGCGAGGAACCCAGCGCGTCGCCGTCCGGGCAGATGTGGCAGATCAGGTCGATCGAACGGGCTCGCCCGATCTCCGCCACCACCTGCTGCCAGAGCAGCTCGAACCCGCTCTCCTCGGCGCGCGGCCCCGGAAGCGCCGCGAGGGCACCCTCCACCGTGCTGGTGGAAGACGCCCCCGTGGTCGTTCCGGCTCGCGAGGCGGCCTGCGCCGGCTCACCCGCCATGACTACTCGTCCTCGTCGTCACGCTCGGACGCCGGAACCCGGTACGGGTCCGCGTCGCCGGCGAAGCTCGCCCCGGCGGCCTGCGTGCGCACCGCGGCGTCGGAGCTCCGGGCCCGGTCGAGCAGGTCGTCGATGTTCCGGGCGTTCTCCGGCAGCGCGTCCGCGACGAAGGTCAGCGACGGGGTGAAACGCACCCCGGTCTGCTTGCCGACCTCGGAGCGGAGCACGCCCTTGGCGCTCTCCAGCGCGGCCGCGCTGGCCTGGCGCTCGGTCTCGTCACCGTAGACGGTGTAGAAGACGGTGGCCTCGCGCAGGTCGCCGGTCACCCGGGTGTCGGTGATGGTCACGAACCCCAGTCGGGGGTCCTTGATCCGCCGTTCCAGGGTCTGGGCGACGACCACCTGGATGCGGTCGGCGAGCTTGCGCGCCCTTGCGGTGTCGGTCACGTTGCCTCCTCGTGCAGTGGGCCCGGTACCCGGGCGAGCTGCGCACCCGTCGGGGCCCACGCCCCAAAGTACCGGCCCGCGCCCGGCCTTGCGGGCGCTCTCGGTCCTGATCTGTGTGAGAACGGCGACTTCCGCCGACCGGCTCCACAGCTCTCATTCATCGTCGTCGTTGTGGTACCTCCTCCTCGCGGAGAGGAGTTGTACCTCGGGGCGGCCGGCGACCAACCGCTCACAGCTGTCCAGGATCTCGGTGATGTACCCGGCATCGCCGGACACCACCGCGAGGCCGATCTCGGCCCGGCGGTGCAGATCCTGGTTCCCGGTCTCGGCAGCGCACACGCTGTACTTGCGCTGCAGTTCGGCCACGATGGGCCGCACGATCGAACGCTTCTCCTTGAGCGAGTGGACGTCGCCCAGCAGCAGGTCGAAGGTGAGTGTTCCCACGAACATGTATGACAGGTCTCGCCGACCTGGAAGGCCTCGGGGACAGCCCTGAACCGGGCTGGTACTGCTACATCTGACTTACCCCGGGACCCTACACAGCGAGACCGGGGCCGGTCGACGGAAATACCACCCGTCGACCGGCCCCGGCAGCCACCCGCTTACGCGCGCGGCTTCTCGCGCATCTCGTAGGTCTCGATGACGTCCTCGGTCTTGATGTCGTTGAACGACCCGAGGGTCACACCGGCCTCGAAGCCCTCGCGGACCTCGGTCGCGTCGTCCTTGAAACGACGCAGGCCCTCGATGGTGAGGCTCTCCGCCACGACCTTGCCGTCGCGGATGAGGCGTGCCTTGGCGTTGCGGCGCAGCAGGCCCTCGCGGACGATGACACCCGCGATGTTGCCGAACTTGGAGGAACGGAACACCTCGCGGATCTCCGCGGAACCGAGGCGCACCTCCTCGTACTCCGGCTTGAGCATGCCCTTGAGGGCGTTCTCGATCTCCTCGATCGCCTGGTAGATGACCGAGTAGTACCGGACGTCCACGCCTTCCTTGTCGGCCGCGGTACGGGCACGGCCTTCGGCGCGCACGTTGAAGCCGATGATGATGGCGTCGGAGCCCATCGCCAGGTTGACGTCGGACTCGGTGATCGCACCCACACCGCGGTGCAGGATGCGGAGCTCGACCTCCTCGCCGACGTCCAGCTTGACGAGGGCGTCCTCCAGGGCCTCCACGGAACCGGAGACGTCACCCTTGATGATGAGGTTGAGCTGCTCGATCTCGCCGGCCGCGATGGCCTTGTCGAGGTCCTCCAGGGACACCCGGACCCGGCGCTGCGCGAAGGCGGCGTTGCGGTCGCGGGCCGAGCGCTTCTCGGCGATCTGACGCGCGGTGCGGTCCTCGTCGACGACGATGAAGCTGTCGCCGGCGCGGGGCACCGAGGTCAGACCGAGCAGCAGCACCGGACGGGACGGACCGGCCTCGGTGAGGTGGTTGCCGTTCTCGTCGAGCATCGCGCGGACGCGGCCGTAGGCGTCGCCCACGACGATCGAGTCGCCGACGCGGAGCGTACCGCGCTGCACGAGCACGGTCGCCATGGCGCCGCGGCCCTTGTCGAGGTGCGCCTCGATGGCGATACCCTGCGCGTCCTGCTCGGGGTTGGCCCGCAGGTCGAGCGAGGCGTCCGCGGTCAGGACCACGGCCTCCAGCAGCTGGTCGATGTTCAGACCCTGGCGCGCGGAGATGTCGACGAACATGGTGTCGCCGCCGTACTCCTCGGCCACCAGACCGAACTCGGTCAGCTGACCGCGGACCTTGGTCGGGTCGGCGCCCTCGACGTCGATCTTGTTGACCGCGACCACGATCGGCACACCGGCGGCCTTGGCGTGGTTCAGCGCCTCGACCGTCTGCGGCATGACACCGTCGTTGGCCGCGACCACCAGGATCGCGATGTCGGTGGACTTGGCACCACGGGCACGCATGGCGGAGAACGCCTCGTGACCCGGGGTGTCGAGGAAGGTGATCGGGCGCTCTTCGCCGTTCACCACGGTGGCGACCTGGTAGGCACCGATGTGCTGGGTGATGCCACCGGCCTCGCCGGCCACCACGTTGGACTTGCGGATCGCGTCCAGCAGGCGGGTCTTACCGTGGTCGACGTGACCCATGACGGTGACGACCGGCGGGCGCGGGGCCAGCTGGTCCTCGTCGCCCTCGTTGGCACCGAAGTCGATGTCGAACGACTCCAGCAGCTCGCGGTCCTCGTCGTCCCGGCTGACGATCTCCAGGATGAAGCCCATCTCGCCGGCCAGCAGCTCGAGGGTCGCGTCGGAGACCGACTGGGTCGCGGTGACCATCTCACCGAGGTTGAACATGACGGAGACGAGCGCGGCCGGGTTGGCGTTGATCTTCTCCGCGAAGTCCATCAGCGAGGCGCCGCTCGACAGGCGAACGGTCTGGCCGTTGCCGCGAGGCAGCATCACACCGCCGACGGACGGGGCCTGCATGGCCTCGTACTCCTGGCGCTTCGCCCGCTTCGACTTGCGACCGCGCGCCGGGCGACCGCCCGGGCCACGACCGAAGGCACCCTGCGTGCCACCACGGGCACCCGGGCCGCCGGGGCGACCGCTGAAGCCACCGGGACGCGGGCCGAAGCCGCCGCCGCCACCGGGGGCACCGCCACCGGGACGCGGGCCGCCGAAGCCGCCGCCACCGGCCGGACGCGAGCCCGGACCGGCCGGACGACCCTGGAAGCCGGGACGGGCACCGCCGGCACCCGGACCACCCGGACGACCGCCGGGGCCACCGGGACCACGGCCACCCGGGCCCGGACGCGGGCCCGGAGCCGGACGCTGCGGCATCATGCCCGGGTTCGGGCGCGGCATGCCGGACGGGGTCGGGCCGCCGGGACGCGGCGCGGCCGGACGCGGCATGCCGTCGGGACGCGGACGGTCGCCACCCGGACGGGGAGCACCGGCACCCGGACCACCCGGACGCGGACGGTCGCCACCGGGACGCGGCGCACCGGCACCCGGGGCACCGGCGGGACGCGGACGGTCGCCACCGGGACGCGGCGCACCGGCACCCGGGGCACCGGCGGGACGCGGACGGTCGCCACCCGGACGGGGACGGTCGCCACCCTGGGCGCCCGCACCGGCCGGACGCGCACCCGGCGCACCCTGACGGCGCTCGCCGGGGCGACCCATGCCGGTCGCGCTGCCCGAGGTGAACGGGTTGTTGCCCGGACGCGGGCCGGCCGGACGCGGGCCCGGACGGGCGCCGCCGGTGGCCTGGCCGCCGCTCGGACGCGGGGCCTGGGCGGCCGGACGCGGGGCATCGGCGGCCGGACGCGGGGTGTCACCGGCCGGAGCCGGCGAGGAGAACTCGGCCGCGGGAGCGGCCGGGGCCGCCGGAGCAGCGGGACGCGCGGCCGGGCGGGGGCCCGGGGTCGGCGCGCCCGGCTTCGAGGCGGCCGCGGGGGCCGCCGCCGCAGCGGCGGGAGCGGCCGGAGCGGCGGGAGCCGCGGCGGCCGGGGTCGGACGGGGACCAGGGGTCGCGCTGGGGCGCGGACCCGGGGTCGGGCCACCCGGCTTCGGGGTACCCGAGCCGGCAGCGGGGGAGGGCGCCGCGGACTTCCGCGGACCCGGCTTGGCAGCGGAACCACCACCGGTGGGGGCCACACCAAGCGCGTCAGTCAACTTGCGCACGACCGGCGCCTCGATCGTCGAGGACGCCGAACGGACGAACTCGCCGAGCTCGGTGAGCTTGGCCATGACGGCCTTGCTCTCCAAGCCAAGCTCCTTGGCGAGTTCATAAACCCGGACCTTAGCCACTTCACTCCTGTCTATGAGTCCGGGGGTCTCGTCCGCCGGACTGTCGCTACTTCATGGGCGTACCCATCGCGTACTCATCGCGTACTCATCGAGTGCTCATCGCAATCTCGACCTACTTCCACATCGCGAGGTACCTGACTGGTGGCACGGCGCGCGGCTGCCCGCGCGCTGTGCTTGTTGCGGTGGTTCTCCGCCGCGTGGAGCGACGGCCGTCACGGGAGGTGGCCCGCCTAGGAGGCTCCGCCTGCCCGCTCCCCGATGAACTCGCGGAGCCGCTCCGTGTCGAGCGGGCCCTGGAGGCGGAAGGCCCGAGGGAACGCCCGACGGCGGACCGCGAGGTCGAGGCAGGCCGGATCGGGGTGCAGGTGAGCGCCCCGGCCCGGCAGTGCGCCACGGGGATCAGGGACGCACTCGCCCTCGACCGCCGTGACACGCAACAGCTGATGCTTGGCCGCCCGCTTGCGGCAGCCCACGCAGGTGCGTTCCGGGCGTGCTCGGACGTGCGTCCGGCCAGACGAAGGCAAGTCTACCCCTCCGAAGCGACATGGCGCCGCCCCGCAGATCCCAGGGGACCACGGGACGGCCAGGAGAACACCGACCACCGGTCGGCCGCCACCCGATTTCTTTCCTACTGAGGACGGTCGCCGTCCTCCGACTGGCCCTCGGTGTCCGGCCGGATGTCGATCCGCCACCCGGTGAGACGGGCGGCCAGACGGGCGTTCTGCCCCTCCTTGCCGATCGCCAGCGACAGCTGGTAGTCCGGCACGATCACCCGCGCGGAACGCTGGACGGCGTCCACGATCTCCACGCTGGTCACCCGCGCGGGGGACAGCGCCGAGGCGACCATGTCCCGGGGGTCCTCCGACCAGTCGACGATGTCGATCTTCTCGCCGTGCAGCTCGCCCATCACCGCGCGCACCCGGGCGCCCATCGGACCGATGCAGGCGCCCTTGGCGTTCAGCCCGGCCCGGCGCGACCAGACCGCGATCTTGGTGCGGTGGCCGGCCTCGCGGGCGATGGCGGCGATCTCCACGCTGCCGTCCGCGATCTCCGGGACCTCCAGCGCGAACAGCTTCTTCACCAGGTTCGGGTGGGTGCGCGACAGCGTCACCGAGGCCCCGCGGACCCCGCGGCGGACCGCCACCACGTAGCACTTCAGGCGGGTGCCGTGCCGGTAGTCCTCGCCCGGGACCTGCTCCTGCGGCGGCAGGATGGCCTCCAGCTTGCCGATGTCGACCAGCACGTTCTTCGGGTCGTTGCCCTGCTGGACGACACCGGTGACGATGTCGCCCTCCTTGCCCGCGTACTCGCCGAAGGTCTGGTCGTCGGCGGCGTCACGCAGGCGCTGCATCATCACCTGGATACCGATGCTGGACGCGATCCGGCCGAAGCCGTTCGGGGTGTCGTCGAACTCCTTCGGCTCGACCCCCTCGTCCAGCTCCGTCGGGTCCTCCATCGCCCACACGGTGACGTGGCCGCTCTTGCGGTCCAGGTTCACCCGGGCCCGGCGGCGCGAGCCCTCGGTGCGGTGGTACGCGGTGAGGAGGGCGGACTCGATGGACTCGACCAGCAGGTCGAAAGGGATGTTCTTCTCGTTGACCAGCGTGCGCAGGGCACTCATGTCGATGTCCACGGCTACGCCTCCTCGTCTTTCGTCACGTTCGTCATGGTCGTACGGCACCCGGGATCACTCGGCGCCGTCGTCCCCCTCGTCGAAATCGGCGGCCTCGTCCAGGAGCTTCTCGTCGTCCTTGCGGTTGAACTCGACCTGGACCCGTGCCCGGGCCACCTCGCCGTACTCCAGGCGGCGCTCCTTCGGACGGCCGCGGCCCTTCACCGGCTGCACCTCGACCAGCGCGCCGTCCTCGTCGGCCTCCAGCACCCGGGCGACGATCTCCCCGCCGTCCACCAGGTGGATCTTGGCCAGCCGACCCTCGGCCCGCTGCCAGTGCCGGGGCAGCACCAGCGGACGCTCCGCACCCGGCGAGCCGACCTCCAGCAGGTAGGCGTCGTCCCCCATCAGGTCCGACTCGTCCAAGGCCTCGCCGACCACCCGGCTGAACTCGGCGATGGCGTCCATGTCCACACCGCCGTCGGTGTCGACGTCGATCTGCACCTGCCGACGGCTGCCCGCCTTGGTGACCCTGACGTCCTCCAGGTCCAGTCCGGCCTGCACGGCCAGCGGCTCCAGCAACGCTCGCAGCCGGTCGGTGTGGGTGGTGCTCATCCGGGTGGACTCCTCGGCCGCGTCTGCTGTTGTCAGAAGGTCGCCCCGCGCCCCCGGCGCCACACCAGGTCACGGCAGCTCGGCCCAAAGCCTATCCGGTGAAGCCCCCAACCACCGATTCCGGACTACCCCCGGCCGCTCGCACACCACCCACTGCGAGCAAGCTCACACCTGCCCGCCCGGGACCCGGTGTGCCCGAACCAGGCCCGAGATCGTGGGGATTCTGTAATCATTCACGCCAACGAGGGCAGGCGGGGAGTCCGTCCTCCCGTACACGCCCCGGAGTGACCCCGATGCAGCCGCCCAGCCGACGGACCCTGCTGTCCCTCGGACTGCTCACCCTCACCGCCGCCTGCACCACCGACCACCCCGGCCCCACCCCCGGCACCACCGGCCCCCGCCCCGACCCGGACGCCCCGATCCGCCTCCGCGCGATCGCCGCCACCGACGTCCTCCTCGCCGGGTACGACGCCCAGCCCGCACCCCCCGGCGGCCGGAGCGCGGACCTGCGCGCCGAGAACACCCGGCACCGCGCCGCCCTCGCCGAGGGCCTGCCCGCCTCGGCCCTTCCGTCACCGCCCGTGACCACCGGCCCCACCCCCACCCCCGGCACTCCCACGCCCGTCACTCCCGCGCCCGCCGCCGACGGCCTGGCCGCGCTGGAACTGCGGACCGCCGAGTCGCACCTCGCCGACCTCGACGCCGCCGGCCCGCCCCTCGCCCGCCTGCTCGCCTCCATCGCCGCCGCCCACACCCTCCACGCGACGGTCCTGGGCGCCCCCGCCCCACCGGTCACCGCCCGACCCGCCACCTCCCCCTCGGCGGCCCCCACCCCCGGCGCCGCCGCCCTCACCGCCCTCCAGAACGCGCTCGGCGCCGAACACGCCGCCGTCTACGGCTACGGCGTCGTCGGCGCCCACCTCCCCGAGGACCCCCAGCGCACCGACGCCCGCACCGCCTACGCCGCCCACCAGGCCCAACGCGACACCTGGCAACGCCTGCTCAACTCCCTCGGCAGCGCCCCCACGCCCGCCGCCGGCGGCTACCGGCTCCCCTTCCCGGTCACCTCCCCCGCCGACGCCGGCAGACTCGCCGCCCACCTGGAAGCCCGCCTGACCGGCGTCTACGCCGACCTGGTCGCCGCCGTCCCCACCCCGCACCGCCTCACCGCCGCCCTCGCCCTGCGCGAGTGCGCCCTGCGCGCCCACCGCTGGGGCGCCCCCGACCAGCCCTTCCCGGGCATACCGGACCGGATCCCCACCCCCACGGCCACCACCGGCTGAGACTCCGCCCCCGACCCCCGACAATGGACCCATGTCGGGAGCCGCACCCACCATCACCGTCCCCACCTGGCTGACGCACACCGTCACCGCCACCCACGGCGACGCCGGCCGTCGATGGCTCGCCGCCCTCCCCACCAGGGCGGCCGCCCACCTCGCCGCCTGGGACCTCACCCTGGAACGCGTCCTCGACCCCGGCGGCAGCCTCAGCCTGATCGCGTACGTCCACCGCGACGACCTCTCGCCCGCCGTCCTCAAGACCGGCCTGCTCACCCCCGAGACCACCCACGAGCACGCCGCCCTCCGACACTGGGCCGGCCGGGGAGCCGTCCTCCTCCTCGACGCCGACCCCTCCGAGGGCGTCCTCCTACTGGAACGCCTCCACGGCGAGATCCCGCTGCGCTCCCTCGCCGAGCCCAAGGCCATGCTGGAGGCCACCAGCCTGCTGCACCGGCTCTGGGCGGAGCTCCCCGCGGAGCACCCCTTCCCCACCATCGCGCAGCGGGTCGCCGCCACCGCCGAGCGGGTCGAGGAACACCGCTCCCACCCCGCCGCCACCGAGGCGCAGTCCCTGATCACCGAGGCCCTGGACACCGCCCGGGGCCTGACCGGCTCCACCGACGAGTCCTTCCTCCTGCACGGCGACTTCCACCACGGCAACGTCCTCGCCGCCGACCGCGCCCCCTGGCTGGCCATCGACCCGCGCCCCGTCGTCGGCGAGCGCGCCTACGACCTGGCCCGCCTCGCGCTGGACCGCGCCGACACCCTGCTCGGCTCCCCCGGCGTACCCGCCGCCGTCCGCCGCCGTCTCCACCAGCTCTCCGACGCGCTCGACGTGGACCGGGACCGCCTCCGCGGCTGGGCCCTGTTCCGCGCCGTCGACCTGGCCCTGCGCTCCCTCGCCGCGGACCGCCGCGAGGACGCCGAACTCCACCTCGAACTCGCCGGCTCGCTCTGATCCCCGGCTCGCTCTGATCCCCGGCGCGCCGGGACTCGGCCCGCTCCGAGCCCCGGCCCGCGCGGCGGGACCAGGACCCGACTTCAGACGCCCGACCCGCGCAGCGGCAACCGGGCCCCCATCACCGCGTACAGCCGGTCCGTCGCCGGGAACCGCACCGCCCGCGCCAGGTCCTGGTACCCCAACGCCCGGTACAACCGCCGTGCCGGCGTCTCCGCGTCGATCGCCGAGAGAATGCTCCGCTCCAGCCCGGACCGCTCGCACAGCGTCCGGATGAGCCGCGAACCGACGCCCTGCCCTTGGAACTCCGGCAGCACGTGCAGTTCGGTGACGGCGAAGACCCCGTCCAGCCAGCCCCCGTGCCCCCGGACGGTCAGGTAGGGCTCGATCACCGTGCTCCACCAGTGCTCCCGCTGGTTGGGCATCCCGTACCCGAACCCGACCAGCCGCCCCCCGCTCATCGCCCCGAGCGCGATCACCCCCGACTGCTGGGCGTGCCGCCCGACGATGTGCAGCCGTACCGCGACCTCCTCGGGCGTGAGCCCGAACGCCACCGCCTGGACCTCCAGCGCCTGCGGCGCCCAGTCCGCAAGGTCGATGGCCTCGATCGTCACCCCGGTCAGCTGATCCATGCCCCGGACGTTACTACCAGCGGCCCCCGAACGCGGCCGAAGATCCCAACACAGCCGCCCCTCGGGAGCGACGCCCTCAGAACAACACGCTCATGAACGCCCCGACCTCCCGGAACCCCACCCGCCGATAGGCCGCCCGGGCCCGCAGGTTGAAGTCGTTGACGTAGAGCGACACCACCGGCGCCACCTCCCGCAGCGCGATCTCCAGGACCGCCGCCATCCCCGTCTCGGACAGCCCCTGCCCCCGGTGCTCGGGCGCGACCCAGACCCCCTGGATCTGGCAGGCGCCCTCCGTCACGGCCCCGACCTCCGCCTTGAAGACGACCTGCCCGTCCTCCCCGAACCGCGCGAACGACCGTCCGGTGGAAACGAGTTCGGCCACCCGAGCCTGGTACAGGAGCCCGCCGTCGCCCGCCAGCGGCGACACCCCGACCTCCTCGGTGAACATCGCCACGCACGCCGGCATCAGCGCCTCGACCTCGGTGTGCCGCACCCTCCGCACCAACGGATCCGGCGCGATCTCCGCCGAGGGCACCGAGGTGGCCAACAGCGGCTGGTGGCCCCGGACTTCACGCGCAGGACCCCAACTCCGCTCCAGCAGCGCCCAGAACGCGGCGGTGGCCTCGGCCGGCCCGACGATCGAGGAGCAGCGCCGCCCCTGCCGACGGGCCCGCTCGGCGAAGGCCGCGACCGCCTGCGGCCCGGCGTCGACCAGGACCAGGTTCGCCCCGGCGTAGCAGAGCGCGCCCAGGACGCCGTCCCCGTCGTACCAGCCCCACAGCTCCCCGCCGAGCCGCCACGGGTCGAGCCCGACGGCCTCGACCCGGGTCGCGACGAAGGCGTTGGCGACCGGGTCGCGGTGGAGGATCTCCAGGGCGTCCGCGAGGTCGGGCGGCTCCAGCACGCGGGTGGTGGCCAGGGCCCGGGCGGCCTGGAAGGAGCTCGGGAGCATCACACCTCGATCGAGCATCGAGACAGCACCTCACTGAGACGACTCTGGCCGCACCCTACTCCGTGGCCCCACCCGGCTACGGCTGCGGGGCCGTCCGCGAACGGACGGCCCCGCTTCCGGAAAACTTCACGCAGGCTTCCCCGCGCCATCAGGACGGACTACGAAGGGTTCACTCCCCCGCGACGACGCTCGGCGCCCCCGCCTCGACGCCGGCCGCCTGCATCTGCTCGGCGAGCTTGAGCGCCTCCTCGATCAGGGTCTCGACGATCTTCGACTCGGGAACGGTCTTGATGACCTCGCCCTTGACGAAGATCTGGCCCTTGCCGTTGCCGGAGGCGACGCCCAGGTCGGCCTCACGCGCCTCGCCCGGCCCGTTCACGACGCAGCCCATGACGGCCACCCGCAGCGGCACCTCCATGCCCTCCAGGCCGGCGGTGACCTCCTCGGCGAGCTTGTAGACGTCGACCTGGGCGCGGCCGCAGGACGGGCAGGAGACGATCTCCAGGCCGCGCTCGCGCAGCCCGAGCGACTCGAGGATCTGGTTGCCGACCTTGATCTCCTCGGCCGGCGGGGCGGAGAGCGAGACCCGGATGGTGTCGCCGATGCCCTCGGCCAGCAGCGCCCCGAAGGCGACCGCCGACTTGATGGTGCCCTGGAAGGCCGGCCCGGCCTCGGTCACGCCGAGGTGCAGCGGATAGTCGCACGCGGCGGCGAGCTGGCGGTAGGCGTTGATCATCACGACCGGGTCGTTGTGCTTGACCGAGATCTTGATGTCGCGGAAGTCGTGCTCCTCGAACAGCGAGCACTCCCACAGCGCGGACTCGACCAGCGCCTCCGGGGTGGCCCGGCCGTACTTCTCCAGCAGGCGCTTGTCGAGCGAGCCGGCGTTGACGCCGATCCGGATCGGCACGCCCGCGTCCTTGGCGGCCTTGGCGATCTCGCCGACCTTGTCGTCGAAGGCCTTGATGTTGCCCGGGTTGACGCGCACCGCGGCGCAGCCGGCGTCGATCGCGGCGAAGACGTACTTCGGCTGGAAGTGGATGTCCGCGATGACCGGGATCTTCGACTTCTTCGCGATGATCGGCAGCGCGTCGGCGTCGTCCTGCGACGGGCACGCGACCCGGACGATCTGGCAGCCGGACGCGGTCAGCTCCGCGATCTGCTGCAGCGTGGCGTTGATGTCCGCGGTCACCGTGGTGGTCATCGACTGCACCGAGACCGGGGCGTCGCCGCCGACCGGCACGTTGCCGACCATGATCTGCCGGGAGTAACGACGCTTGGCGAGCGGCTTGAGCGGCAGGGACGGAATACCGAGCGAGATCGCGGTCATGTGCGCAGGGTTCCCCGGGGTAGAGGTGTGGTCGACCGCCCGGCCGTTGGAACGGCCGAGGCCGGGCGCGCTGACGATCGCGCACCCGGCCTCCACGGTACGGCACCGCAACGGGCCCCAGCACACCCGCCGTACCCGAACGCCCTAGCTGATCTTCACCGGGTTCACCAGGTCGGCGACCATCACCAGCAGCGTGAAGCCGATGAAGATGCTGGCCACGACGTACGCCACCGGCATCAGCTTGGCGACGTCGAACGGGCCCGGATCGGGCCGCCGGAACAGCTGTGCGAAGCGGCGCCGGACCGCCTCCCAGACCGCGCCGGCGACGTGGCCGCCGTCCAGCGGGAGCAGCGGCAGCATGTTGAACAGGAAGAGCGACAGGTTGATGCCGGCCAGCAGGTTAACGAAGAACGCGACCCGCTGGGTGGCCGTCTCGTCGGGGAGGGAGAAGACCTGACCGCTCACCCGGGCGGCGCCGACCATGCCGATCGGCGAGTCCGGCTCGCGCGGGGCGTCGCCGACGATGGCGTTCCACAGCCCGGGGATCTTGCCGGGCAGGGCGACCAGCGATTTCACCCCGTTCTCGGTCATGTCGTACATCCGGTCGAGGGACTGCCCGAAGTCCAGCCGGACCACGCCACTCGCAGGAGTGAACCCGAGGAACCCTGCCTTGACGGTCTGCCCCTTGAGCGGAACGTTGTTCCCGTCGTACTTCTGGACGTCGTTGACCGCGATGGTCGGGTTGAGGGTGAGCCGCTGCCCGTCCCGCTCGACCTCCACCGGGACGGCCTTCCCGGCCGAGCGGCGGATGTCCGCCTGGAGCTGGTCGTAGGTGCGGATCCGGTCGCCGTCGAAGGAGAGGATCTTGTCCCCGGCCTTCAGTCCGGCCTGGGCAGCCGGCGTCTGCGGGGCGTCCGCCGGGCAGTTGTCGGTGGGCTGGCCCGCCTTGACCACGCACTGGGCGACGGTGCTGACCGTCGGCACGTTCATGGAGACGCCGAAGCCCATCATGACGGTCAGGAAGAGCCCGAACGCCAGGATCAGGTTCATGAACGGCCCGGCGAACATGACGATGACGCGCTTCCACGGCTTGCGGGTGTAGAAGAGCCGGTGCTCGTCACCCTCCTGGAGCTCCTCGTAGGAGGCCTCGCGGGCGTCCTCGATCATGGTCCGCCAGGGCGAGCTGCTGCGCTTGGTGATCCGGCCGTCCTCGCCCGGCGGGAACATCCCGATCATCCGGATGTACCCGCCGAACGGGATCGCCTTGATGCCGTACTCGGTCTCGCCCTTGCGGCGCGACCAGAGGGTCGGGCCGAAGCCGACCATGTACTGCGGCACCCGGATGCCGAACAGCTTGGCCGTGGAGAGGTGGCCGAGTTCGTGCCAGGCGATCGAAATGAGCAACCCGATGACGAAGACCAGGATGCCGACCACCGTCAAAACCGTTGCCACCGCTGGTCCTCCGTCATGCCGCTCCACTCATCGTCTCGTCCTACCGCAATCGAGGCCGTCAGCCCGCCGCCAGCTCACGGGCCCGGGCGCGCGCCCAGTCCTCCGCGTGCAGGACGTCCTCCACCGTCAGGGAAGTTCCCGACGCGGCCGGCCCGCCGTCGTACTGTCCGTGCTCGGCCACGACCTTGGCAACAGTGTCCACGATTCCGGTGAAGGCGAGACCGCCCTTCAGGAACGCCTCCACACATTCCTCGTTCGCCGCGTTGAACACCGCCGGGGCGGTGCCGCCCAGGGTTCCCACCTCCCGGGCCAGCTCGACCGCCGGGAAGGCCTCGTTGTCCAGCGGGAAGAACTCCCAGGTGGCGGCCTTCGTCCAGTCACAGGCGGGAGCGGAGTCCGGCACCCGGTCCGGCCAGCCCATCCCCAGCGCGATCGGCATCCGCATGTCCGGCGGACTGGCCTGCGCCAGCGTCGACCCGTCGGTGAACTCCACCATCGAGTGCACCACCGACTGCGGGTGGACCACGACCTCGATCCGCTCGAAGGGCACGTCGTACAGCAGGTGCGCCTCGATCACCTCCAGGCCCTTGTTGACCAGGGTGGCCGAGTTGATCGTGACGACCGGGCCCATCGCCCAGGTCGGGTGCGCCAGCGCGTCCTGCGGAGTCACCCCGGCCAGCTGCTCGCGGGTGCGGCTGCGGAACGGGCCGCCGCTGGCGGTGACCACCAGCTTGCGCACCTCGGCGCGGGTCCCGCCGGCCAGCGCCTGGAACAGCGCGGCGTGCTCGGAGTCCACCGGCACGATCTGGCCCGGCTTCGCCACCGCCTTCACCAGCGGACCGCCGACGATCAGCGACTCCTTGTTGGCCAGCACCAGCACCCGGCCCGCCGCCAGCGCGGCCAGCGTCGGCCGCAGCCCGATCGACCCGGTGATGCCGTTCAGCACCGAGTGGCACTCCACGGCGGCCAGCTCGGTCGCCGCGTCCGGGCCCGCCAGCACGGCCGGCAGCGGACGGCCCGCCGCCTTCGCGGCCAGCGCCTCCCGCAGCGCCGGCTCCGCCGCCGGGTCGGCCACCGCCACGGTGTGCACGCCCAGCCGCAGCGCCTGCTCGGCCAGCAGCTCCACCCGGCCCCCGGCCGCCGACAGGGCGACCACCCGGAAGCGGTCCGGATTGCGGAGCACCACGTCGATGGCCTGGGTGCCGATCGAACCGGTCGAGCCGAGGATCACCAGCTCCCGGGGGCCGGAGGGGTCCGCCACGGTGGGCGTGAAGCGCAGCTGCGGGTGGGCGAGCGAAGTCATGCGCCCATTGTGTCCTGTCCGCGACCGCGCCACTCCCAGGACTTCCCCAGGACGACCCGGCACCCCTCGGGCTACCGTCGGACCCATGCGTACCGTCATCGCCGGGGGCCACGGAAAGATCGCGCTGAAACTGGAACGGCTGCTCGCCGCACGCGGCGAGCGCCCCGCCGGGATCATCCGCCGCCCCGAACAGGCCCAGGACCTGACCGACGCCGGAGCCGAGCCGCTTCTGCTCGACCTGGAGGCCGCCACCGCCCCGCAGCTCGCCGAACTGCTCTCCGACGCCGACGCGGTGGTCTTCGCCGCCGGAGCCGGACCGGGCAGCGGCGCCGCCCGCAAGAACACCGTCGACCGCGACGCCGCGGTACTGCTCGCCGACGCCGCCGAACTCGCCGGCGTCCGCCGGTACCTCATCATCTCCTCGATGGGCGCCGACGCCGACGCCCACTACCCCGCCGACGAGACCTTCGAGACCTACCTGCGGGCCAAGGGCGCCGCCGACGACGCCGTACGGGCCCGGACCACGCTGGACTGGACGGTCCTGCGCCCCGGGCAGCTCACCGACGGCCCAGGCACCGGCCTGGTCCGCCTCGCCCCCTCGGTCGGGCGCGGCACGGTGGACCGGGCCGACGTGGCCGCCGTCCTGGCCGCCCTGCTGCACGAGCCCGGCACCGCCGGACTGACCCTGGAGCTGGTCGCCGGGAACGCCACCGTCGAGGAGGCCGTCGCCGCCGCGGCCGGGCACGACGGCTGAACGCGCGGAGGGCCCGGTTCGACGAACCGGGCCCTCCGTCAAGCGGTCTTGCGTCAAGCGGTCTTTCGTCAAGCGGTCTTCGTCACGCGGTCTTTCGGGGGTCGTCCCTCAGAGGTCGAGGCCGGTCAGGACCAGCACCTTCTCGACCGTGTAGTCGTCCATCGCGTACTTGACGCCCTCACGGCCGACACCGGAGTCCTTCACACCGCCGTACGGCATCTGGTCAGCGCGGTAGGACGGCGCGTCGCCGATGATCACACCGCCGACCTCCAGCTCCCGGTGGGCCCGGAAGGCGGTCTGCACGTCGTGCGTGAACACGCCCGCCTGCAGGCCGAACGCCGAGTCGTTGACGGCCGCGAAGGCCTCCTCCGTGCCGTCCACCCTGTGCAGCGACAGGACCGGGCCGAACACCTCGGCCTTGGCCAGGATCGCGTCCTCGGGCAGCTCGGCCAGCACGGTCGGAGCGTAGGTCGCGCCCTCGCGGGTGCCGCCGGTCAGCACCTTGGCACCCTTGGCGACCGCGTCCTCCACCCAGGACTCCACCCGCTTCGCGGCGTTCTCGTCGACCAGCGGGCCGACGTCCGTCCCGGCGTCGTTCGGGTCACCGGTGACCTGGGCCCTGACCTTGGCCACGACCTTCTCCACCAGCGCGTCGTACACCGACGCGTCGGCGATCACCCGCTGCACCGAGATGCAGGACTGGCCGCCCTGGTAGTTGGCGAACATCGCGATCCGGGTGGCCGCCCAGTCCAGGTCGGCCTCCGAGGACCAGTCGGCGAGGACCACGGCCGCGGCGTTGCCGCCCAGCTCCAGGGTGCAGTGCTTGCGCGGCACCGAATCCATGATCTGGTAGCCGACCTTGTCCGAACCGGTGAACGAGATCACCGGCAGGCGGTCGTCCTGCACCAGCGCCGGCATCCGGTCGTTCGGCACGGTCAGGATCGACCAGGAGCCGGCCGGCAGGTCCGTCTCGGCCAGGATCTCGCCCAGCACCATCGCCGACAGCGGCGTCGCCGGGGCCGGCTTCAGGATGATCGGGGCACCGACCGCGATCGCCGGGGCGACCTTGTGCGCGACCAGGTTCAGCGGGAAGTTGAACGGGGCGATGCCCAGCACCACACCGCGCGGGAAGCGGCGCACCACCGCGAAACGGCCCACGCCGCCCGGGTCGGTGTCCAGCCGCATGGTCTCGCCGTTGGTGCGGCGCGCCTCCTCGGCGGCCCAGCGGAACACCGACACCGCGCGGCCGACCTCGCCGCGGGCCCACTTGATCGGCTTGCCGTTCTCGGCGGTGATCAGCTGGGCGAGCTCCTCGGTGCGCTCGGCCAGCCGCTTGGCCACGTGGTCCAGGGCGGCGGCACGCTGGTGCGCCGGGGTCGCGGCGAACACCGGCAGGGCGGCGACGGCGGCGTCCAGCGCCTCCTCGACCTGGGCCTCGGTCGGGATGCTCACCTTGCCGACCAGACGGCCGTCCCAGCTGTTGTGCACCTCGAAGTCGGCGTCACCGCTCGCCCGGCGGCCGGCGAGCCAGAAATCGTACGTGGTGGTCACCGTGGTACCGGCCCTCTCCTCGTCGTCGTACGGCCCGCACGGACGTGGGACCAGAACCCGAGAGTAGGTGCGTCGGCGCGCCGACCGGATTGGCCGACTAGGAGCGTTCGGCCCCTAGGCCACTCCACCGCGTCCAGCCGACCGATCCGTTCCTGGCGCTTCCTCGCTGTTTGGCGCCTGTTCCGGGTCGGTTCCGGGTCGGTTCCGCGCGGTTCCGGGTCGGCTCCGCGCGGTTCCGGATCGGCTCCGCGCCTATTCCTCGCCGGAACGAAGCGCCAGCCACAACTCCATGCGCACATCCGTGTCGTCCAACGAACGGCCCAGCAACTCCTCGACCCGCCGCATCCGGTAGCGCAACGTGTGCCGGTGCACACCCAGGTCCGCCGCCGCCGCGTCCCACTGACCGTGCCGGGACAGCCACGCCCGCAGCGAAGCCACCAGGTCACCACGCGCCGTCCGGTCGTGATCGCGCAGCGGCCGCAGCAACCCCTCCGCGAACGCCGTCACCGCGTCCTCCCCGAGCAGCGGCAACAACGAACCCGCGCCGACCTCCTCGTGGTCCACCGACCGGCGACCACCCCGCAACGCCACCGCCAGCGCCCGCTCGGCCTGCGCGTACGCCGTCCCGGCATCCTCCAACGCGGCCGGCGCCGACACGCCCAACGACAGGCCCTCGTGCTCCTCCACCGCACCCAGACACGCCCGGTGCACCGCGCCGTTGTCCAGCGCCAACACCATCAGCCGCAGCCCGTGCGCGCCGTCCTCCCGCGCCACCAGCAGCTTCTCGCCCACCCGGGAACCCGCCTGCTCCGCCCGGTCGCCCAACTCCCCGAGCGCCTCCGCGGCATCCGCGTTCGCCGCCCCCGCGCCCGCCACCAGAACCCGTATCGTCCCCTCCGGCATGCCGCCGAACAGCCCCACCGCGACCTGCCGGGCCGTCGCCACCTCACCGGCCAGCACCATCCGCAGCAGCGCCGCACCCATCCGCTCCTCCGCCTGCCGCAACTCGCGCGAGCGCTCCAGCGTCAGAGTCAGCAGCGCCACCGCCGCGTTCAGCACATACCGCTCGGTCGGCGTGATCCGGTCCTCGGTCCCGACCGCCAGAAAACCCCGCGCCCGCCGGTCCGCCCCCAGCGACTGGACCACCACGTAGTCCTCGTCCGCCGTGTCTATCCCCGGCGCACGCCCCTGCAACGCGGCACTCGACGGCGCCGGCCGCCGACGCAGCCGATCCACCTCCGCCGCCAACCGCCCCGCCCGACGCGCCGCCCAGTCCGGCGCCACCACGGACAACGCACCCGAGCCGTCGTACAGCGCCGCCCAGCCCCCCAGGCGCGCCGCCAGCCGACGCACCACGGCCGTCGTCCCGTCCTTGCCCAGCGCAGCCCTGGTCAGCTCCTCCTGCGCCTCGAAGCTCGTCGTCACCGCCTCGTACTGCTCCGCGGCCAACGCCGCCGACACCACCTTGCTGATCGCGATGAACGGCGTCGGCTCCGGCACCCGCAGCAACGGCAACCCACGCTGCGCCGCCGCCTCCACCAACGGCTGCGGCACCTCCGTGTGCGACAGCCCCACCCCCAGCCCCAGCCCCACCACCCCGGCATCGGCCAGCCGGTGCACATACGCCTGCAACTGCGCCGCCGTACGGCCCAGCTTGATACCGGTGGTGAGCAGCAGCTCACCACCCTCCAGGAACGGCGTCGGGTCGTCCAGCTCACTGGTGTGCACCCAGCGGACCGGCCGCTCCAGATGGTCCGCACCGGCGAGAACCGTCAGATGAAGCGAGCTGTTGCGGACAACGGAGGCGAGTGTGGGGGGCATGGCACCTTCGGGGGATCGACCTGACCGCGCCATTGCGGCCGGGCGAGGAGAGGGACGTGGGAGTGGTGAGGGTCTCTCCCCTTCATTATGGACGCACCGGACAACCGGCACTGCCGAATCCACCTCGAAGGCGACTTCCGGCCCGGCCCCACCACGCCCGGTCCCGTCCCGGTCCCGGCCCCGGTCTCACCCCCGCAGGTCCACCAACAACGGCGGCACCTGCTCCCCCGACACCGCCGTCAGCGACACCACCGCATGCCCCGCCGGCAACGCGTGCGCCAGATCCGACGGCGACCACCGCAACCGCTCCACATCCCGCGTCGTCACCGACTCCGTCTGCGCCGTCGTCCCCGACAACGCCTTCCGCCCGACCCGACCGGCGCGCCGTATCACCCCCCCGGAGGTGTCGGGGGTGTGGGTGACCGCCGTCTCCTGCACCAGATGCGTCCCCCAGGCCTCCGAGAACAGCCGCCCGTCCCACGGCGCGATCCCCGGGAACGCCATCCGGCAGCCGACCGCGCCGAACAGCGGTGCCCGCAGCGCCTCCGGCAGGTCCACCAGAGTCCGCAGCAGCAGCACCGTGCCCGCGTTCGCGCCCCGCATCCGCTGCAGCCCGCGCACCGCGGTGGCGTCCAGCGCCGCCGAGGCGTCGTCCACCACCAGGCCCGCGAACAGCGAGCGGTCCTCGCGGGCCCCGGCCGCCTGCACGAACTGCCCCACCACCAGCCGCGACAGCATCCGGGCCGCCTCGGGGTGACTGCGCTCGGGCAGCTTCACCCGCACCCGCAACGGATGGTCCAGCACCCGCATCGCGAACGGGGGACGGCCCGTGCCGTCGGTCGCGAAAGCGCCCTCGAACGCGGGCCGCTCCAGCAGCGCCAACCGGTCCGCCAGCAGCGACCCCGGATCGTCCGCCCGGTCGCGCTGGCGCTCGCGGTACTCCAGGTCCCGCTCGTGGAGAGCCAGCCGGCCCGCCGTACCGAGCGCCTTCACCAAGGCCGCCAGCGCGTCCTGATCACCGCCCAGCAGCGCCCGCAGCTCACGCACCCCCGGGTAACGGCCGTACGCGGCGTGGAACGGACCCACCACCTGCTGCAGCGCGGTGCGGGCGTTCTCCGTACGGGCGGTCAGCTCGTCCGGCAGCAGCGCCTCGGCCAGCCGGGCAGCCGCCTCGTCGGGGTCCTGCGCGGCGCCGTAGAGGTCCAGCCCGTACACCGAGGACGGGTCGCCGGGCGCGATCACCACGTCGTACCAGGCGTCCGGGCCGAGATCCGCGTCGGCCGCCCCGATCACCACCACACAGGCGGTACCGGCCAGCGCCTGCAGGCACAGCGCCTCCGCGACCGGCCGGGCCAGCCGTGCGGTCTTCCCCGTCCCGGCCGGGCCCACCGCCAGCACCGAAGTGCCCAGCAGCGCCGGGTCCAGCGCGAAACCGGCCGCCCGGTGGCTCACCGGATTCTTCGGCACGTCCTGCGCGGTACCGAGCCGGACCTGGCCGAGCAGCAGATCGTGCTCCTCCGCCCGACCGGACAACTCGCGCGTCTCGGAGGGGTGAGCGAAAGCCGCCCCGCCGCGGGCGGCCACCTGCTCGATGAACGCCGGCACGAACACCGGATCCGCCTGCGCGGACTCCCAGGCGCGCTGGATCCGCACGTAGTCGACATCCCCCACGGCCTCCCCGTCGAGCCGCGCCGCCGCCTCCGCCGCCCCACCCCGCCGCAGCCCGTCCCACGGGTCCCGCCGCCGCGCCGCCTCGGCCGCCGCCGGGGCGTCCTCCTCGGCGCGCCGCTCCTGTGTCACCGTCCGCGACAACAGCGGCGACACGTACCGGCGCCACACCTCGGGCCAACGGCCCATTCGGCCGAAGACTTTGATGACGATGCCGAGAACCAGGACGTTCAGTGTCAGGACCACCGACGTGGCAACGAAGGCCGACTGCGACGGAAGGACACCGATCATCGTCGTTCCGGCCGTGGCGAACTCCACCCCGTAGACAAAGGCCAGCCAAGCCACCACCGCGTTGAGCCCCGCCCGCAGCAGCAGCGGCCAGGTCGCGACCTTGGCTGCCTCCGCCCGCTCCGGGTCGAGTCGGCGGTAGCCGAGCCGGTAGACGCCCGGTTCGGCTTCGGGGCGCGGGGCGCAGGCCCAGCCGGGGAGGTCGAAGGAGGAAGGGGAGGTACCGGGCCGCTGGTGGGGCAGGGGGGTCGGGGGTCTGGTGGTGGTGCGCTCGCCGTGGTGGTGTGACCCGTCGTGTGCCATGTACGGCCCCGCTCCCTCGCCCGCCCGGCCCGACCGCCGTCGGTGCCGCCATACCCATGTCGCCGTACCGGCGACACGCCCGCGCTCAGGGTAGTGGAGCGGGGCCTGCGGGTAGTCGCGTCGGCTGGGCTGGCCGTGCCGGACAAGTCGGATGGCGCACTGCTACCGAGTGGCGCATGCCTGGGTGGGGAGGGCGGCCGTAGCCTGCGAAGCACCGAGCCGAGAAGTCTGGAGAAACCCCATGAGCGCCGCAACGCCGCTCCCGCAGGAGCGCCGCCTGGTCACCGCGATCCCCGGTCCGAAGTCGCAGGAGCTGCAGGCCCGCAAGCTGGGTGCGGTGGCGGCCGGCGTCGGCACCACCCTGCCGGTGTACGTGTCCCGTGCCAATGGCGGTGTGCTGGAGGACGTGGACGGCAACTCGCTGATCGACTTCGGCTCCGGCATCGCCGTGACCAATGTCGGCAACAGCGCCGAGGCCGTGGTGGCCAAGGCGAGCGAGCAGCTGGCCGCCTTCACCCACACGTGTTTCATGGTGACCCCGTACGAGGGTTACGTGGCCGTTGCCGAGCAGCTGAACGAGCTGACTCCGGGTGACCACGAGAAGCGCACCGCGCTGTTCAACTCGGGCGCCGAGGCGGTCGAGAACGCGGTGAAGATCGCCCGCGCCTACACCAAGCGCACCGCCGTCGTGGTGTTCGATCACGGCTACCACGGCCGCACGAACCTCACCATGGGCCTGACGGCGAAGAACATGCCGTACAAGCAGGGCTTCGGCCCGTTCGCCCCGGAGATCTACCGGGTGCCGGTGGCTTACCCCTACCGTTGGCTGACCGGCGCGGAGAACTGCGCCGCCGAGGCCGCCGCGCAGGCGATCGACATGATCAACAAGCAGATCGGTGCCGAGAACGTCGCGGCGATCATCATCGAGCCGATTCAGGGCGAGGGCGGCTTCATCGAGCCGGCCAAGGGTTTCCTGCCGGCGATCGTGGAGTACGCGAAGGCGAACGGCATCGTGTTCGTCGCGGACGAGATCCAGACCGGTTTCTGCCGTACCGGCCAGTGGTTCGCGTGTGACGACGAGGGCATCGTCCCGGATCTGATCACCACGGCCAAGGGCATCGCCGGTGGTCTGCCGCTGGCCGCGGTGACCGGCCGGGCCGAGATCATGGACGCCGCGCACGCGGGTGGCCTGGGCGGCACCTACGGTGGCAACCCGGTGGCGTGCGCCGCCGCGCTGGGCTCCATCGAGACCATGAAGGAGCAGGACCTCAACGGCAAGGCGCAGCGGATCGGCGAGGTCATGCTGGGCCGCCTGCGGGCGATGCAGGAGAAGTTCGACGTGATCGGCGAGGTCCGCGGCCGCGGCGCGATGATCGCGATCGAGCTGGTGAAGCCGGGCTCCAAGGAGCCGAACGCGGAGGTCACCGCCGCCGTGGCGAAGGCCTGCCACGCCGAGGGCCTGGTGGTCCTGACCGCCGGCACCTACGGCAACGTGCTGCGTTTCCTGCCGCCGCTGGTGATCCCGGAGCACCTGCTCGAGGAGGGTCTGGACATCATCGAGGGCGCCTTCGCGCTCCAGGGTGTCACCGCCGCCTGATCCAGGCGCCATCTGCCTGCCGGAGGGATGTCCGGACAGCGCTGAACGGCCCGTGGGGACCTCTGGTCCGCACGGGCCGTTCGGTTGTGTTCGGAGGCCGTGCGCGGGCCCGGCGCGGCGGCTCGGTGCGGTGGCCGGGCATGATCGACGGAGGGCTCGGGAGGTTGCCCGGGGCGGGGTGAAGATGATGTGCGGAATCGCTGAAGGCGCTCGGCGCGGAAGGGCTGTTGACGTAGTGTCATCGCAGATGGACAGCGAGCCTCAGCCATTGGCGGAGTCGTCCGCGGAGCCTCCCTCGGGGGCGGGTCCGCGTGTGCCCCGCGAGGACAACCAGGCCACCCCGGGAGGGGCGGCGCATACCGCAGGCCGATCGACCGACCGTCCGACCCACACCCCCCGGGGCGCGCGGAACGGCGATCATCAGAGCCGCCCCGGAGCTCTCCCCCCTGCTCCGGGGCGGCTGTCCTTTGTCCCGGAGCGGACGGCGCGGACGGCTGGGGCGGATCGCACGGCCGGGGCAGATCGCGCCGCCAGGGCGGCGCGGTCGGTGGCCGTGCCGGTGGTGGCGGCGGTGGTGCTGCTGGCGGTGTCGTGGCAGGTGGCGGTGGACGGGCCGCTGCTCGGGCTGGACCGCTGGATCCGTCGGGCCGTGCACACAGCACGCCACGACGTCCCGAACGCGTTGCTCGACCACCTCGGCCACGCCCTGTCGGACCTGGGCAGCAGCGTCCCGGCGATCCCGGTGCTGCTGCTGGCCGGCGCACTGGCCGCCTGGCGGTGCCGCCGGGCCGGGGCTGCCGGTCGCTGGTGGCTGCCGCTGCCGGTGGCGGTGCTGACGGCGGGGCTGATCCCGCTGTTGGTGGTGCCGGCGAAGGCGGCCTTCGCCCGGCCGGGTCCGCTCGGGGATCCGCTGACGCCGGGGCAGTGGGGCTGGTACCCGTCCGGGCACACCGCGACCGCCGCGATCTCGTACGGGGTGGCGGCATTGTTGCTGGCCCGGGTGTCGGGGCCGCGCGCCGCCCAGGGGCTGGCGGCGGGCGCGGCGCTGCTGGCGCTCGGGGTGGGCGCGGGGCTGGTGTGGAGCGACTTCCACTGGCTGTTGGACGTGGCGGCCGGCTGGTGCCTGGCCGTCCTGGTGGTGTGGCCGCTCGACCGGTGGCTGCCCCGGCCTGGTGCCGGGATCGGGAGGCGTCAGGCCTCGGGGTCCTCGTTGCGGTGAACCAGGCCCGCCTCGCCGTTGTCGCGCTGCCATTCGACGACGAGTTCGTCGCGGACCCCGAAGCGGACGAGGTGGCGGCCGACGACGTCCTCCAGGCCGGGCAGGTTGTCGCGCTCGCCCTCGACGGTGAGTAGCAGGGCGTCGGGCTGTGCCTCCAGGGTGGCGGTGCCGGCGCTGAAGACGAGGGTGCCGCGGCCGGTCTCCTCGGAGTAGGCGGCCTCGATCTTGCGCCCCATGTGGGCGGCGAGCTGCTTGGCGTAGCGGCCGGGGCGGTCGGTGGCGACACGTGCGGTGGAAATGGGCATGGGGGCTCCAGGGTCGGGGAGGGAACTTAGGGTCCCCTCACTCGCCCTACGCTAGCCCAGATACTGAGCTAAGCTCAACATATTTTCCCGACCCTCGTCGGCCGACCACCGAGAGCGCCGGACCCGGTCGCTACGCTTGGCCGGACCCCAGCCGAGGAGACCGCCGATGACCACCACGCCGACCAACGACCCGGCGGGCCCCTCCTCCGACCCCCGGCCCGGCTCCCTCGACTCTCCGCCCGACTCCCCCCGCTCCGCCGACGCCGCCGACTCCACCGACTCCACCGACTCCACCGACTCCACCGCCGAACTGGCGGACGCGATGACCCGGGCGATCAAACGGATCCGCCGCCAGACCGGCCGGCGGCTGGAGCCGTACGGCATCACCCCCGGCCAGGCCCGAGCGCTGCGCACCCTCGCCCACGTGCCGGGCTGCGAGACGCCGGACCACGCGATGCGGTTGAGCGACCTCGCCGACAAGCTGCACATCGCCCCGCGCTCGGCCACCACCGTGGTCGACGCGCTGGAGGAGGCCGGCCTGGTCGAGCGCAGCCCCGACCCGGCCGACCGGCGGGCCGTGCGGATCCTGCTGACCGAGGCCGGCCGCGCGGCCGTGGAACGGATCGGGCAGGTCCGGGACGAGGTGGCGCAGGAGTACTTCGGTGAGGTCAGCCCCGCCGACGAGGAGGTGCTGCTGCGAGTGCTGCGCTCCGCCGAGGCCCGGTTCCTCGCAGCCGGGCCGCCGCGGCGCTCGACGCCCCCGGACGCAGCGCGGTGATCCCGATCCCGGCGATCACCAGCAGCGCGGCCGCGGCGGCCGTCGGGCTGACCCGCTCGCCGAGCAGCAGCCAGGCCGAGGACATCCCGAACACCGGCACCAGCAGCGAGTAGGGCGCGACGGCGGTGGCGTCGTAGCTGCGCAGCAGGAAGCTCCAGGCGACGAAACCCAGCAGGGTGGAGACGAGCCCGACGTAGCCGATCGCGCCGAGCCCGGCGGGGGTGATCTCGCGCAGCGCGCGCAGGTCCGCCTCCGGGCCCTCGACCAGCAGGGACAGGCCGAGCAGTGGCAGCGGCGGGACGGCGCTGACCCAGACCATCCAGCGCAGCGCGTCCGGCGGCGCCGCCTTGCGGGTCAGCACGTTGGCCAGACCCCAGGCGACGGCGGCCAGGACGACCAGCGCGAAGGCACCCAGCGGGCCGCCGGCGCCCTGGTCGTACGCGCTCAGCGCGATGCCCGCGAAGGCGATCGCCAGGCCCAGGAGCCGGTGCCCGCCGGGGCGTTCGCGCAGCAGCACGGCGGCGAACAGCGCGGTGAAGCCGGCCTGCCCCTGGAGCGCCAGGGAGGAGAGGCCGGCGGGCATCCCGGCGTGCATGCCGAGGAAGAGCAGCCCGAACTTGACCACCCCGAGGACCACGCCGACCGCCACCACCCAGCGCCAGGCCACCTTGGGCGGGCCGACGAAGAAGACCGCCGGCACGGCGACGACGGCGAATCGCAGGGCGCAGAAGAGCAGCGGCGGGAAGTTGTCGAGGCCAACATGGATCAGGACGAAGTTGAGGCCCCAGATGGCGGCCACCAGGACGGCCAGCGCGATGTGGGGCGCGCTCATGCCCGTACCGCTCGTGCTGCTGCCGCTCGTGGTCGTGCTGCTCGTGCCGCTCGCGGCGGCGGGTGTCGCGGTCATGGGTCGAGCATGGTGGCGCGGGACCGTGTAGCACTAGCGATGAATTCTGAAGAGGACACTTTAGGATCACTGCATGATGGATCTGGGGCGCCTGCGGGCGCTACACGCGGTGGCGGTGCACGGCTCGGTCGGCGGGGCGGCGGCCGCGCTCGGGTTCACGCCCTCGGCGGTCTCGCAGCAGATCGCCAAGCTGGAGCGGGAGACCCGGACGGTGCTGCTGGAGCGGCAGGGCCGGGGCGTGGTGCTGACCGACGCGGCGCGCGAGCTGGCCGCCACCGCGCAGACCGTGCTGGGGCTGGTGGAGCAGGCCGAGGTACGGCTGGAGGAGCAGCGCGGCCAGGCGGTCGGCCGGCTGCTGGTGGCCGCGTTCGCGTCCGGTGCGCGAGGGCTGATGCCCGGGGTGCTCGCCGATCTGCGGCGGCGCTGCCCGGAGCTCGACGTGCGGCTGCTGGAGCGCGATCCGTACCCGGCGGCCGATCTGGTGGCCCGGGGCGAGGTGGATCTGGCTCTGGTGCAGGACTGGCCGACCGTGCCGCTGCCGGTGCAGGACGGGGTCGCCCGGATGGACCTCGGGACGGACCCGGTGGACCTGCTGCTGCCCGCCGGCGACGAGCTGGCCGCGCTCGACCCGGTGCCGGTGGAACGGCTGTGCGGGCAGCGCTGGATCAGCGTGCCGCCGGGCAACATCTGCCACGACTGGCTGGTCCGCACCCTGCGCGAGGCCGGTGAGGAGCCGGACGTGCGCTACCAGGTCGGCGAGTTCGAGACCCAGATCGCGCTGGTCGCGGCCGGTCTCGGGATGGGCCTGGTGCCGAGGCTCGGACGGGGGCCGCTGCCGCCCGGGGTGACGGCCCGCCGGGTGACGCCGGAGCCGAGCCGCCGGGTCTTCGCGCTCTGGCGCTCCCAGGCCTCCCGGCGGCCGGCCATCACGGAGGCGCTGGCCTCGATGCGGAAGTGCTGGGGTCGGCTGCAGGAGCAGGAGCAGGGGCGTACGGGGACGGGGCAGAGCCGGCGGTAGCCCTCGGCAGCCCCGGCCCCGGCCCTGGCCCTCGGCGGCCCCGGTCGCCTCAGCGGTCCTACTTGGCGAAGCCGAGCACCAGCCACATGAAGCCGACCCCGGCGACGGTGCACAGCAGGGTGCTGCGCGAGGGGTGCGGGCTGTGGGCTTCGGGGAGGATGTCGGAGGTCGCCAGGTAGAGCAGGAAGCCGGAGAAGAAGCCCAGGTAGAGGCCGAGCATGTGCTCCGGGATGGTGAACGCCAGGGTGATCGCGGCACCGGACACCGGGGCCACCGCGTCGGCCGCGAGCAGCGTCAGCGCCCGCCGCCGGTTGTTCCCGTACAACCGGGTGATCGTGTACGTGTTGAAGCCGTCCGCGAAGTCGTGTGCGACGACCGCGATGGCCACGACCGTGCCGACCGTGGTGCCGGCCTGGAAGGCGGCGCCGATCGCGAAGCCGTCCATCACGCTGTGCCCGACCAGGGCCAGTGCGGCGGTCAGCCCGACGCCCTGGTGCCCGGCGGTGTGGGCGTGTCCGTGGTGGTGGCCGCCGTGGGTGTGCTCGGCGTACTCGCCCTCGTGGCCGCGGTGGATGGCGACCGCGCGTTCGACCACGTGGATGGCAAGGAAGCCGGCCGCGAACATCAGCAGCGCCTGCGGCACACCGTGCACCTCGCCCGGCGCCTGGTGGATCGCCTCGGGCAGCAGGTCGAAGGCGACCACGCCGAGCATCAGGCCGGCCGCGAAGCCGAGCACGAGGTGGCGGCGGTCGCCCGTGCGCTGGGCGACGAAGCCGCCGATCAGCGTCATCAGGAACGCCCCGGCGGCGACCAGGACGGCGGTCATCGGGCCGTCTCCGCCGCAGGTGCGGCCGGTTGGCCGGTGCCGCCGTGTGGTCTGCCGAGCGCTCTGCCCATTCCTCTCCCCCTGGGGTCCGCCCGTGACCGGGCCGACCGCCGACCGTACCGGACGGCCGTTCGACTGTTGTCGACCGGGGTGCCGGGCGCGGACGGGGCCCGCTCCTCAGCCTCGGTCCGGGCCTGGTGGGGCGCCCGCCGGATGGGCCGTCGGGGTGGTCCCGGCAGGTGGGGACGGTCAGCGGCCGGCGGCGAGCGGCAGGCCGAGGTGGGTGCGGGCGAGTTCGCGGACTCCGTCGCCGTCGACCAAGTGGATGTGACGGTGGCTCTCGTCGGCGGTGAGGTCAAGGGCCTCGTCGGTGAAGCGGCCGGTGGTCAACCGCAGGCCGCGCTCGGCGGACTCCTCACGGACCGCCTCGGCCAGCGTGGTGATCTGCTCCGCGGTGACCGGTTCGGGGCCCCGGGAGGCCCAGACCACCCAGCGGCCGGGCAGCGCGCTGCCGGGGGCGCCCGCGCCGGTGGCCACCAGCCCGGCCGGTCCGCGCAGCCGGACGCTCCAGTCGGCGATCCCGCCCCGGGTGAGCAGGTCGCGCACCAGTTGGGCGAACTCGTTGGCGGACAGGTCGGGCGCGGCCGGCACCGTGGCCCCGGCCTGGGCGGCCGGCTGGACGCCCGCCCGGTCGTACGGGTCCGGGGTGACGGCGGCGCCGAGCTGACGCAGCCGGACGAGGGCCTCGTCCTGCTCGGAGTCGGCGTAGACGCCCTCGTCGTCGCGCTCCTCGTACGCGGTTTCCGGCGGCAGCAGCCGGGTGCGGGCCAGCGCGTCGCGGTCGGCGTCCACGCTGACCAGGCAGAGCGGCTCGGCCGCGCCGGGCTCGCGCAGCCACCCGTTGAGGACGACGCCGGCGAGTATCTCGTCGGTGTCGACGGCGTCGGCGGCCTGTAGGGCACGCAGGGCGAGCCGGGCGACCAGTCGCAGGTAGTCGGTGGCCCGGTCGGCCGGCGGTCGCGGCACCGGGACGATGTCGCCGTCGGGGGCGAGCCGGTAGCCGGTGAGCGAGGGCACCAGGTCGAGCGGCGGCAGGTCGAGGTCCAGCACGGCGGTGCGGGTGAGCGGGCGGAACACGGCCCGGCAGGGGGCGGGCAGGTCCTGGGTCGCGGTCTCGGCGGCGGCCAGCGCCCGCTCCAGTAGTGACTCCACGGCGGCCGGCTCGGCCAGCCGGTAGGCCCGTCGGCACTCCTCCAGGCTCTCGTTGTACTCGCGCACGGCGCGGGCGCGGGCCTCCTCGGCCGCCTCGTGGGCGCGCCGGGACTCGTCGGCGGCCGGGCTGCCGGCCTCTGCCCGACGGGTGCGCCACTCCCGCAGGGCGCGCTGGTGGGAGAGCCGGGCCTGGGCCAGTTCGCGCTGGTAGCCGGAGTCCAGCAGGCGGCGGGACGGGCCGCGCTCGGGGTCGGCGGAGGCAGGCTCGGCGGGCGTGAAGTCCTCCCAGCGGGGCTCCGGGACGCCGGCGACGCCGGGGCCGTCGGCCGGGTAGGGGCGGGCCTCGTAGTGGCGCAGCTGGCTCTCGAAGTCCATGGCCGAGACGGGCAGGGCGGCCCGCCGCAGCAGGTCGGTCAGCCGGTCGTGCTCGGCCCGCACGGTGACCGTGCGGTGGTGGGTCAGGGCGGCGGCCCGGGCGTGCGCCGCAACGGCCTCTTCCGGGTCGACCGCGCCGGGATCGACCGAGCCGGGGTCGGCCGTGCCGGGATCGGCCGTGCCCGGGTCGGCGGCGTCGGGATCGGCGCCGCCGGCGGGGCCCGGGACGGACGGGCCGTCACCGGCCGGGCCCCCGCCGGGGCGACCGGTGGCGGCGCCGTCCGGCGCCGGGGACTCGTCGACACCGAGGTCGCGGAAGACCGAGGCGAGGAAGCCCGGTTGGGGGACCCGGACGGTGGTGGTGCCGTCGGACCGGCCGTCTGCTGAGTGCTGCATCGGTCGTCGTTCCCCCATGCTCGTCCGGCGCCTGCCCGGGGCGGTCGGCGAACGCGCGGACCCACCCCCTGCCGGACATTGTCCACCGAACGGGCGCGGCGGTCAGCCAAGCCGGTCAGTTGGTCCGGGTGTTGGTCAGGTGCAGACCGATGTAGCCGACGTAGATCCGGCCGCTGCCGGAGCAATCGTCCAGGTAGTGCAGCCGGGGCGCGGTGCGGCCTCCGCCGATCCGCAGGTGCGCGCCCATGAACGCGCGCCGGGAGGCGTCCACGCATTCCGGCACCGGCAGCATCCGTTCGCGCTTCCACTTGGTGTGGCTGAACACCGTCCGGGACTCCCCTCGCACCGCCTTGCGGGGCGGGAAGCGGTGGCAGCCCGTCGGGGTGTGCTCGCACCACTGCTTGAAGTCCCCGCCGGCCGTGCCCCGCACGGCCGCCTCGGCGTACTCCTGAAGGGCGGTCAGGCCGTCCCAGGCGAGCCGGGCCCACCCGGCGCCGGTGCGCTGGAGCTCGTCCAGGGCGAGTGCGGCCTTCTGGTCCCCGGTGAAGCTCAGCAGCGGGAACTCGCCCAGTCTGGCGATGAGTTCGGTGAAGCTCTCGGGTTTTCCGCAGCGCTCGGCGGGCTGGGCGACGGCGCGCTGCCCGAGGGCCTGGCCGGTGCCCGACGCGGTGCAGTGGCGGCCGGTCAGGGAGCGGGCCCCGGGGCGGAGCCGGCCCTCCCGAGCGTCCCGGGTGTCGTGGCCCTCCCGGCCCTGCCCCCGCTCGCCCCCCTCTCGGCGGTCACGGCGGTCACGACGCTCCAGGCGCAGGGTGCGCCGGACCTGCTCCAGCTCGTCGGCCCTGGCCTGCTGATCGGCGCGGTCCTGCTGCTCCTCGTGGGCCAGGTCGGCCAGTTCGGCTCGGACGACGGCCTGCCCGGCGGCCGGGCGGAGCGGCGGCGGGACGCGAAGCACCGGGACGGCCGCCAGCGGCGGCGGCAGTGGCTGGTCGGCGGCGAGGCGGCGCGGTTCGCGGGCGAGCAGCCCGGCGGCGCGGCGCGGGTCCTCTTCTATTCGGCCTCGGGCGAGCACCGGATGCCGCGCGCCGTCCTGCCGGGAGGCCGGGTCGACCTCGGGCAGGTAGGTGCGCACCGCCCCGCCGTAGACGGTGTGGTACTCCAGCGCGACGTTGAACCCGGTGCGGGCGCCGGGATCCAGCACGTAGGCGGTGGCGAGGCCGGGCAGCTGGTGGCAGAGCGGGCCGACCACGTCCTCCACCCAGCGGTCGAGCGGGAGGTTCACCGGGACGCTGGCGACCACGGTGGGCAGCCGGCGTTCCGGGTCGCACAGCTCGTCGATCAGGGCGTCCACCCCGTCGGCCGTGATCACCCGGGGTGAGGAGTGGACGGCGGCCGGGCCGTCGGTGGCGTCGAGCAGCGGCAGCAGCGAGCGGGCCAGCTCGGGCACCGGCACCCGGCACGGGGTCCGCACGCCGCTGCCGGTGCTGTGCGTCTCGGCCTCCAGCCGGACCCAGGTGAGGCCGTCGGCGCCGGTGGCCACGGTGAGCGTGAGCTGCCGGGTGCCGTGCGGGGCCGGGGTGCGCAGGCGGCGGCGGTCGTAGCGGCCGGCGCCCGGGCCACCGCGCAGCGGGCCGTGGTCACGGTCGAGCAGGACGCGCTCGCCCAGGCGGAGGCGCTCGGCGAGCCCCGGGCCTTCGGGGGGCGGTGCGTCGAACGCCGGTGCGGCGGGGGGTTGCCCAGCGAAGGGTTGTCCGGCAAACGATTGGCCGGTGAGGGGCAGGCCGGCGGGGGCGTGAACGGCCGGCGGGGGCTCCTCGCAACCCTCCTGCTTCAGCCAGGAGGCGAGCTGTTCGTCGGCCAGGGCGAGCGCCTCGGCGTGCGGGAGAGCCGTGGTGACGGTCATCCGGTAGGGCGTCGCGGGACCGCGCGGGCCGGGGAGATCGGCACCGGCGTGCGAGCGGGAGCGGTTCGAGGTCGGGCGAGTCGAGGTCGAACGGTCTGGAGTCCAGCGGTCTGAGGTCATGCGCATACCTCCGTGGTGCGGGGTGGGGTCCTGTGTCCTCCATCGATGGGTTTCGTCCGGTTCTGCCGGATCCTTGCCCAGGAAACGCCACGGCCCGGAGCGGAAGTTCCAAGTCCGGGCCATGACCCTACGTTCGGGTGAATCTGTTCAAGCCGTCTTCCGCGTGGCGCGGAGCCTGGGCTACGCGACGCCGCCCGTGCGAGCGGCGCGGGCGACGCGTACGGGCTGTCCCGTCCGGATCCTCCGGAACCTCACTCAGGCTCCGGCAGGCCCGGCTGAGCTGCGGCTCCAGGCGGGTTCCGTGACCGGTACGGCCAGCGGACAGCCCGCCGGGGCGGCGTAGTTCGCGATCAGTACCACGGGTTCGGTCCCGAGGTTGCGGCCGAGGTGGATGTGGACCGGCCCCGCCTCCTCGACCAGGGAGTCACCGGCGCGGCTGACCTCGACCCGGCCGTCGTGCAGGGTCCGGGTCAGCGTCCCGGAGAGCACCACCACGTCGACCCGGCCCGGGTGGTAGTGCCAGCCGGTGTCGGCGCCCGGAGGCAGGGTGATGGTCTGGACGACGGGCATCGCGACGGCTTCCTGGAGGCGTCCTGAGGTTGCCGGGCGGCGCCTGGCCGACGGCCGGTTCAGCCTAGGGCAGGCCCCTCGGGACACCCAAACGGGCCGGCGGCGATGTGGCCGGATGTGTCTCCCAATCCAGGCGCGCCGACTGCGCCCATCGACCCCGCCCATCGACCCCGCCCGCCGACCCCGCCCGCCGACCCCGCCGGGCGGCGCTGCCGGGCGGGACCGTCAGACCGGCACCTCGACGTAGGTGCGACCGGCCGGGATCCCCGTCGCGGTGCCCCCGGTCGCCTCGGCCAGCCAGGTGTGGAAGGCTGCCACCTCGGGTTCCGGCACGCCCACTTCGATCCGCACCCCGGCTGCCTCGTACGCCAGGTCGCTCACCGTGTACCCGGCCGCCCTCAGGTCGTTCTCCACCCGCCCGGCCCGGACGTGGTCCACCGTCACCGCGAGCAGCGCGACCGGCCGTCGCTCCAGCAGGCCGATCCCGTCCACCGCTTCCGACACCGCGTTCCCGTACGCCCGCACCAGGCCGCCCGCACCGAGCTTGATCCCGCCGAAGTACCTGGTGACCACGGCGACCGTGTCGGTCAGGCCGCGTCGGCGCAGCACCTCCAGCATCGGCACCCCGGCCGTGCCGCCGGGCTCGCCGTCGTCGCTGGAGCGCTCGCGGCGCTGCTCGTCGCCGACCACGAACGCGGTGCAGTTGTGCCGGGCGTCCCAGTACTGCTTGCGGATGCCGGCGATGAAGGCCTGCGCCTCCTCCTCGTCGGTAACCCGGGCGAGGTGGCAGATGAACCGGGACTTCTTGATCTCGATCTCGTGGCTGCCGGCCCGCCGGATGGTGAGGTACGGCCTGGCGGTGGGCTCCGGCGTGGCGGACATGGCGCGGTGGTTCTCCCGGGAACGGCGAAGGCTGGCGGCGCGCCCCGGGTTGCCGGGGCGGCACCGCCAGCCTAGTTGGCGCACGGGCGCAGCGATCAGCGGCCGCGGGGTCGGCGACCCGGGAACGTCGGTTCCGGGGAACGGTCGTTCTCGGGAACGGTCGTTCCCGGCGGCAGCGGCCTCGGTTCAGCGGCCGGACAGGGCGTCCAGTTGCTCGCGGTCCAGGCCGGTCAGCGCGGTGACCTCGGCGAGGTCGACGGCTCCGCAGTCCAGGCCGCGCAGCAGGTAGCCGCTGAGCGCCCGGGCGGTGGCCGGCTCGTCCATCACGTCGCCGCCCGCCTTGGCGACGTAGGCGGTCAGCCGGGCGGCGGCGGCCGCCAGGCCCTCGCGGTAGAAGGAGTACACCGCGACGTAGCGGGTCGGCAGGTGCGCCGGGTGCATGTCCCAGCCCTGGTAGTAGGCGCGGGCCAGTGAGCGGCGGACCAGGTCGTGGTGGAGCTTCCAGGCGGCGTGCACCTGCTCGGTGGAGCCGGTCGGGATGACGTTGGTCGAACCGTCGGAGAGCCGGACCCCGGTGCCGGCCGCGGCCACCTGCATGACCGCCTTCGCGTGGTCGGCGACCGGGTGGTCCATGCTCTGGTGGGCGGCGCTGACGCCGCAGGCCGCGCTGTAGTCGAAGGTGCCGTAGTGCAGGCCGGTGGCGCGGCCCTCGGCGGCCTCGATCATCCGGGCGACGGTGGCCCGGCCGTCCGGGCCGAGGATGGCCTGGGTGGTCTCGATCTGGATCTCGAAGCCGATCCGGCCGGCGGGCAGCCCGGCCCGGCGCTCGAAGTCCTCCAGCAGCCGGACCAGCGCGGTGACCTGCTCGGCGTAGGTGACCTTGGGCAGGGTCAGGACCAGGCCCTCCGGCAGGCCGCCGGCCGCCGGCAGGGTGGCCAGGAACAGCTCCAGGGTGCGGATGCCGCGGGCGCGGACCGCCGCCTCCATGCACTTGATCCGGATGCCGATGTACGGCGGGGCGCTGCCCTCGGCCACGGCCGCGGCGACCAGTTCGGCGGCCCGGACGGCGGCCGCGTCCTCCTCCGCGTCGGGGCGGGGGCCGTAGCCGTCCTCGAAGTCGATCCGCAGGTCCTCGATCGGCTCGCGCTCCAGCTTGGCGCGGACCCGGGCGTGCACGTCGGCGAGCAGTTCGTCGTCGGCGACGCCGAGGGCGCGGGCCAGCTCGGCGGGGGTGCCGGCGTGGGTGTCGAAGGTCGCCAGGGCCTGACGGCCCCACTCCCGTACGGTGTCGGCGGCGAAGGCATCGGCCGGAACGTAGACGGTGTGCACCGGCTGCCTGGTCCCGGAGTCGCCCGGGTAGCGGCGCGCCAGGTCGGCGTCGACCGGGGCGAGCAGCGCCTCCACGGCGGCTCGGGCGGCAGCGGAGAAGGAGGCCCCGTCCGTCGGCCCGCTTCCGTCGACCTCGACCTGCGACATCCGCACTCCTCCACGCCGAACCAGCACTTCAACAATTTGTTGAGGTGAAGGTAGCTCCGGCGAGGTCGGGCGTCAATGGCCGACCGAGCGCTGGACGGCGGGCCCCGCTCCGGTCAGTCCCTCCCGGCGGCGGCGTAGCGGTCGCGCAGCTCCGGGTACAGCTCGGCGACCTCCTTGGGGTGGACCGAGCCGTCGGGGCCCTTGCCCGCGACGCCGTACTCCCTGGTCAGCCAGTCGGCGAGGCGCTGCGGGTCGGGCTGGTGGCCGTGGTTGTCCATGTACGTGACGAGCGCCTCGTAGGCGAGGTCCGGGTCGAGACGCGAGGACGCCGGGAGGGGTTCGGACTGCCCGGCTTGGACGGGCTCCTCGGCCGGAACCGGCGCGTCCGGCTGGGCCGGATGCTCCGACTGCCGGGCCTCGCGGGGCTGCTGGTGCTGCTGCTGCGGCTCGACGGGTCGGCCCGCCTGCTGCGGGGCGGCCGGGTGCTGGGCCTGCGGCTGGGACGCGGCAGCGGGCACAGCGGCAGGGGAGGCAGCGGCAGGGACGGGCTCCTCGGCCGAGGGGCGCGGAGGCTTGAACCAGGGCGAGGCCTGGCCGGGCACCCGCCCGCCCGGGGCGGCGTCGGCAGGGTGACCGGTGGTACGGACCGGGCGCTCGGTCCAGACGTTCAGCTCCTCGTGGCGCGGCTGCGGGGCCGCGTCCGGCGCCTCCTCCGGCTCCTGTGCGGCACGCAGCCGAACGGCCGCCAGCTTCGCCAGCATGGGCGCGGCCACCTCGGCGGGCAGCGGTGCGACGGCCGCGGGGGCTTCCGCCTGGGGCTGGGGCTGCTGGGGCTGGGCTTGCTGGGGCTCGGGGGCCTGCCAGGCTTGCTGGGCCTGCTGGACCTGCTGGACCTGCTGGACCTGCTGAGTGTGCGGCGCCTGCAGCGTGGGCTGCAGCTGCTGCGGCGGACCGGCCGGGGCGGCTCCCGCCGGAGCGATGGCGGCGGTGCGGCCCTCCTGGGACGCGAGCCCCTGCGGCTCCTGCACCGTCAGGGCATCCTTGGCCTCGCGCTCGCGGCCCTCGTCGTCCAGCCGGTCGAGCAGCGCCGGGTCCAGCGGTACGCCGAACTTGGCGAGCTTGAGCGGCAGCAGCGCCTGGATCGGCGCCGAGCGGCGCCAGCCGCGGCCGTAGCGGAAGCGCAGCTGCGCCCGGTAGACCAGTCGGTTCTGCTCCAGCCGGATGACCTCCTCGTAGGAGCGGAGCTCCCAGAGCTTCATCCGCCGCCAGAGCCGGAAGGTCGGCACCGGGGACAGGAGCCAGCGCATCACCCGGACCGATTCCATGTGGCGGTCCGCCGTGATCGCCGCGATCCGGCCGACCGCGTGGCGGGAGGCCTCGACCACGACGACGAAGAGCACCGGGATGACGGCGTGCATCCCCATGCCGAGCGGGTCGCCCCAGGAGGCGGCCGCGTTGAAGGCGATGGTGGCGACGGTCAGCAGCCAGGCGGTCTGCCGCAGCATCGGGAAGGGGATCCGCAGCCAGGTCAGCACCAGGTCGAGCGCGAGGAGCACGACGATGCCCGCGTCGACGCCGATCGGGAAGGCGTAGGAGAAGGCGCCGAAACCTTTCTCCAGGGCCAGCTCGCGCACCGCGTTGTACGAGCCCGCGAAACCGATGCCCGAGATGAGGCAGGCGCCGGCCGCGACCAGGCCGAGCAGGCCCCGATGGGCCTTGGTGAGCGTTGGGCGTGCCATTACGTCTATCAACCCCTGGATGTCGGCTGCGGCCGTACGCTGCCTCGACTGCCGGTTCCCGCTGGTCGGGCCGCCGGACGGCTGAGCAACCTCCGGGCTCGGCCCACCGGAGTTTACTCGTACACCTGTTTAAGCGTTCCCGCAGCCTGGGGTGTCACGGGCGGCGGCACAACAAAAGTCGCGGCCCGCGTCGACCTGCCCCTCCGGACCGGCCGGACCGTCAGCTGCTTTGCCCCGCCGTCCCGTTGAGGTAGGCCAGCACGGCCAGGACCCGGCGGTTGGCGTCCTCGTCCGGGGCGAGTTCGAGCTTGGTGAAGATGTTGGCGATGTGCTTGGCCACCGCGCCGTCGCTCACCGAAAGGCGGGCGGCGATCGCCGAATTGGAACAGCCCTCGGCCATCAGCTCCAGCACCTCGCGCTCGCGCGGGGACAGCCGCAGCAGCGGACCCGGCCGGCGCGAGGTGGTCTGCATCAGCTTGGCGATCACGTCCGGGTCCATCGCCGTCCCGCCCGCCGCCACCCGGCGGACCGCGTCGATGAACTGCCCCGCGTTGAACACCCGGTCCTTCAGCAGGTAACCGATCCCGCCGGTGCCGTCGGCCAGCAACTCCCGCGCGTACAGCTGCTGGACGTGCTGCGACAGCACCAGGACGGGCAAGCCCTGGATCTCCCGGCGGGCCTTGAGCGCCGCCTGCAGCCCCTCGTCGGTGAGCGTCGGGGGCAGCCGGACGTCGACCACGGCCACGTCCGGGCGGTGGGTGAGCAGCGCCTCCAGCAGCTCGGGCCCCGTCTCCACCGCCGCGACAACGGTGAAGCCGTGCGCTTCCAACAGCCTGATCAGGCCTTCGCGAAGGAGGTAGAGGTCCTCGGCGAGGACAACCCGCACGGCAACTCCAAGGTGATGGTGGTGGGACCGCCCGACGTGCTGTCAATGGCGAGGACACCGTCGAAGGTACCCAATCGCTTCTCGATTCCACGCAGTCCGGTCCCCCGCGAAGGATCGGCCACGCCCACGCCGTCGTCCGTCACCGTGACCCGCAGCAAGCCGGCCCGGTACAGGATGTCCACCCACACCTGGTCCGCCCCCGAGTGCTTGGCCGCGTTGGCCAGCAGCTCGCAGATGCTGAAGTACACGGCTGCCTCCACCGGTGCCGGCGGCCGGTCCGGCAGGCTGACGAACACCTCGGTCGGCAGCGCGCTGTCCAGCGCCAGGGCCCGGACGGCGTCGCCCAGTCCGCGCTCGGCGAGCACCGGCGGGTGGATGCCCCGGACCAGGTCCCGCAGCTCCTGCAGGGCCCGGGCCGAGGACTGCCGGGCCTCGGCGAGGAGCTCCCGCGCGGCCTCCTGGTCGGTGTCCATCAGGTGCTCGATGGTGCCCAGGGTCATCCCGATCGCGACCAGCCGCGCCTGCGCGCCGTCGTGCAGGTCCCGTTCGATCCTCCGCAGTTCGGCCGCCTGGTTGCCCACCGCGTCCGCCCGCGTCTCGGTCAGCTCAGCCACCCGCCTGGTCAGCTGGGCGTTCGTCGCCCGGCCGTCCTGGTCCAGCACCCGGCGGGCCGCCTCCGCGTACGCGCGCACCCCGAACGGTGCCGCGAGAATCCCGACGACGATCATGGCGACCCCGAACACGATCCTCAGCAGGATCGACTCCATGCGCGGGCTCAGCAGGCCGAACCCGTGCGTGGGCACCGACCCCGCCGGGATGAAGGTCACCCCCAGCACGAGCAGGGCGACCACCGGCCCGGCCAGGGCCAGCGTCAGGAAGGGGTTCACGGCCAGCCAGGCCAGCTCGCCACGGGTGGTCCGGTCCCGCAGGCCCCAGTGGACCAGCTGCGCGTACTTCGCCACCGTCCGCGAGCGGTGATACGAGTACCCCGTCCACCAGTGCCCGCGATCGTCCAACTCCAGCCCCGGCCGCGGCTCGTACACCGCCGGCAGGCGTACGCCGAACCAGCGCTCCAGCTGCCCGCGCGTACGGTTCGCGGTGCGGCGGATGTTGGCGGCCGCCACGACGACGCCGACAGCCGCTGCCACCAGCAGGGCGAAGAAGACCTCCAGGTCGTACTCCTGCAGGAACTGGGACGTCACCACCCCCGCGAAGAGCGCGGCGCCCACCGGCAGCACCGCCCCCGGCACGGCGGCCAACACCACCACGACGAGCCGCGCCAGCCCCTCACCGCCGGCCGCGAAGGCCGCCTGGGCCCGAGCACGTACGGACGTGCCGCTCGTACGACTCACTGTTGTCACGGGAAGCTCCTGATGCCGGTACCGATCGTCCTCCATCAGTGTTCAGGAACCGCCCGCCAGGCACATTGGCCATGGCACCCCAATCTCGAGGTGGACCTAGGACTACCTGCCGGTGGTCGAAGCAACCCCGGTTCATTGGGCTTACCTTAAAATGCGAAGAGCCCCCATCCGGGATCCGGATGGGGGCTCTTCTGAAAGATTGTTCGGCGGCGTCCTACTCTCCCACAGGGTCCCCCCTGCAGT
The DNA here is from genome assembly GCF_055575755.1 of Kitasatospora sp. NPDC034035. Taxonomy (NCBI): domain Bacteria; kingdom Bacillati; phylum Actinomycetota; class Actinomycetes; order Kitasatosporales; family Streptomycetaceae; genus Kitasatospora; species Kitasatospora sp. NPDC034035. The sequence continues at coordinate 74,019 of NZ_JBVISA010000041.1, forward strand.
ACCATCGGCGCTGTAAGGCTTAGCTTCCGGGTTCGGAAT
>NZ_JBVISA010000042.1:0-70401 GCF_055575755.1 Kitasatospora sp. NPDC034035
AGTTCTCACGCCGCGTGATGTGCACGTCGTAGCCCATAGCGAGCCAGAGTAGACCGCGAGACCGACATGATCGCGAAGTCACACTGGAGTACTAGTTGAGGACGTTCGGGTAGTACACCCGGGCGTCGACGTTGCCGTTGCCCTGCAGGGCGCCGATGTTCCCGCCGTTGCCGGTCACGGCGAGGCCGTTGTTCTGGTTGCTCGCGCCCGAACCGGTGGCCGTCTGCTGGGTGTTGACCACGTTGCCGTGGACGTTGCCGATGATGTTGTTGGAGCCGACGTTGTTCACGACGCTGCCGTTGGAGTGGTCGATCGCGCCGGCGCTGTTGTCGGCGTGCGCGGTGGCGGCACCGACGCCGACGAGGAGGAACGCCCCGAGGGCGGTGACGGCGGCGGCTGCGCGAATACGGGACACGCTGGTCTCCCTGACTGGAAGTGCGAATTGTGGCGCGCTTCGGAGTGGCCGCTCCGAGGCGCCGTTGCCTGACGTCGCCCGCTCAGCATTCACCAGCGATGTGGACGAACTCCATCGAATGGGTGGCAATTCCTCCGATGGTGGAGGCCTGGTCAATTGGGGTTGACCGCAGTTCGTCAGTCCGGAAGGCCGGCCGTCCGTCAGCCCGGAAGTCGGTCAAGAAGAAAGAAATGGTGGGCAGATTGTCGCACTGGCACACTGGGGACCCATGTCTGAAGGTGCCCCGCTCGAGCCCACCCCCGTCGAGGAACTGCGGACGACCGAGGTCGATCTCGGCGGCCTGGTGAACGTCCTCGCCACCCACCTCTACTCCACCCCGCTGGTCGCCCTGCGCGAACTCGTCCAGAACGCGCACGACTCGCACACCCGCCGGCTCCTGGAGGACCCGGAGGGCGACCACCGCCCGCTGATCCGGGTGCGTGCCGACGCCGCCCGGCGCACCGTCTCCATCGAGGACACCGGGGCCGGACTCACCGAGCCCGAGATCCACTCCTACCTCGCCACCGTCGGCACCGGCTACACCCGCATGCTGCGCGAACTGACCGGCAATCAGGAGCTGATCGGCGCCTTCGGGCTGGGCTTCCTGTCCGCCTTCTCCATCGCCGACGAGGTCACCGTCACCACCACCTCGCACCGCGAGCCGCGGCTCGGCCACCGCTACCGCAGCCGCGGCGGCGAGCAGTACCGGGTCGAGCCGGTGCCCGCCCGGCCCCGCCCGGGCACCGTGGTCGAGCTGGCGCTCAAGGCCGAGCAGGCCCACCTCGCCGACGAGCCCACGCTGCGCGAAGTCCTCGCCCGGTACTGCGTGCTGCTCCCGATCCCGGTCTACGTCGGCGACGACGAGCAGCCCGTCAACTCCGTCGAGGTGCCCTGGCGCCAACGGGTGGAGGGCGACCGGCACGCCGCCCGGATGCGCTTCGCCACCGCCTTCGGCCGCCGCTTCGAGCCGCTCACCGCCTTCCCGGTCCAGCCGGTCGACGGCGGCACCGACGCGATCGGCCTGCTCTGGGTCCAGGACGGCGGTACCTACGGCAGCAGCGACAACCGCGACCTCGCCGTCTACCTGCGCGGCATGCTGCTCGCCGAGGACGCCCGCGACCTGCTGCCCAGCTGGGCCGGGTTCATCGGCGGGGTGGTCGAGTCCAGCCGGCTCACCCCCACCGCCAGCCGCGAGGACCTCCAACGCGACGAGCACTACCGCGCGCTCCAGAAGGCCCTCACCGACGCCATCGTGGACGGCCTGTACGAGACGGCCCGGCTGCGACCCGCCGCCTGGCGCCGCATCCTCACCCGGCACGGCCAGGACCTGCTCGGCGCCGCGCTCTGCGACGAGCGGCTGTTCACCCTGCTCGCCGACGACGTCCCGGTGCCCACCTCGCAGGGCGACCTCACCGCCGGAGCGCTGCGCGCCGCCGGAGGGGGAGCGGTGCACGTCGCGCTCGGCAGCGGCGGCGGCTTCGAGGAGATGCTGTACCGGGCCATGCGGGTGCCGATCGCGCGCGGCGACCGCTACGCCGTGCTGCCCTTCCTGCGCCGCTACGCGCAGCTGCGCGGCTGCCGGCTGGTCGAGCTGGGCAGCGAGCAGGGCAACCGCGAGCTGTTCCGCGACCCGGAGCGGCCGCTGCCGGAGGGGGAGGCGGCCTGGCTGGCCGGCGCCCTCGCCGACCAGGGCGAGCAGCTCGTCCCGGCCCGCTTCGACCCGCCCGGCCTGCCGCTGGTGCTGGTCCCGGACCGCGAGGCCGAGCTGAAGGCCCGGATCGAGGACGACCAGGCGGACGCCCGGATCCCGTCCGCCGCGCTGCGGCTGGCCCGCGCCTTCACCGCCCGCACCGACGGCGAGGTCAGGGCCCGGCTCTACCTCAACCTGGCGTGCCCGGCCGTCCAGGACCTGCTCACCGCCTACCGCACCGGACACACCGGCAGCGCCACCGCCGCCGGGCTGCTCCGCTCGCTCAAGGTGATCATGGCCGCGGCCTCCTCCGGTCCCGCCGAGGGCGACCTCACCGCCGCGCTGACCGGCGTCGGCACCGCGGTGTCCGCCCTGACCGCCGCCGTCCCGGCCGGGCTGCCGGACGTCCCGGACAGCCCCGGCGCCCTGTCGGACGAAGCGTGACCGGCGAAGCCTGACGGACGAAGCCTGACCGGCGAAGCAAGACCGGCGAAGCAAGACCGGCGAAGCGTGACGGACGGATTGTCAGTGGTCCGCGGTAGACAACTCATCAGCACGACGCAGAGGGAAGAAGCATGACCACCGACATCTGGTCCTGGGTGCGCGACGCCCACCGGCAGTTGGTCGAGGCCGGTCACCACCGGCTGGCCGAGGCCATCGTCGACCTGCCCGAGCACGCCACCGAGGGCCGCAACGACCAGCTGGACGCGCTCTACCCGGAGGCCCTCGCCGCCGCGCGGTCGCTCGACCTGCCCTGGGTCGAGGTCTACCTGCGGCACTGGCGGATGCAGAACCTGCTGAACAAGCGCCAGCAGGGCGAGGCGGTCATGCCCGAGGCGATCGACCTGCTGGAGTTCGCCCACCGGGAGGAGACCGTCGGCTGCCCGCAGTCCGTCTGCGTGGTGCAGGACTTCGCGATCTGCCACGCCCGGGTCGACGGGCCCGGGTACGTGACGGAGCGGCTCGAGGTGGTCGGCGAGACGCTCGACCGGATCGAGCCCGGCCGCGCCTGCTACGACTGCCTCTCCCGCGAGTACTCCGACGCCCTGGAGGACGACGGCCGGGCGGCCGAGGCGCTCGACCACCTGGACACCGCCGCCAACCGGATGCGCGCGGCCGGTCAGCGGATCTCGCTCCGCTTCCACCAGGCCCGGGCCGGCACCCTGCACCTGCTGGGCCGGTACGAGGAGGTGCTGGAGCTGCTGGACACCGCCGAGCGGGCCGAGCAGGCGCAGGGGCACCGGCTCGACGAGCGCGACCAGCGCTGGGGCGCCCTGCTGCGGGCCCGCGCGCTCGCCGCGCTCGGCCGGACGGAGGAGGCGCTCGCCCTGCTCCCCGACCGGGCCGAGGCCGAGCTCCACGCCGACCTGCGGCCCGCCTGGACACAGACGGTCGAGCTGCTGGTCGCGGCCGGCGCATGGGAGAACGACGCCGACCTGGGCGCCGTGCTGGCCGGCTGGGTCGGCTACCTGGACGGCGCCGGCGCGCACCGTCCGTGCGTGGACCTGCTGCTGGCGGCGGGCCGGCTCGCCCTCGCCCGCGGCGCCCGCACGGTGGCGCTGACCCTCGCCGCGACCGGGGCGCGCAAGCTCACCCGGCTGCGCCGCACCGACGGTGTGGCCGAGGAGATCGCCGCCCTGCGCGCGGCCGCCGAGGCGCTGCCGGAGCCCGCGCTGCCCGTCCCGCCGGGCGAACTGACGGCGTACCTGGCCGAGGCCGAGGTGCCCTTCGAGGTCGGCGCCGACCTGCTCTCCGTCGCCCTGGACCGGTACCGGGATGAGCCGGCCGGCGCCACCGGGCTGACGGTGCTCCTGGCCACCGTGCTGGGCGGGCTCGGCCACGCCCGGGCCGCGGCCGACCTGCTGTGGCGGCGGCTGGAGGCCGACCCGGGGGCCGGCGAGCTGACCGGCACGCTCGGCGAGCTGCTGATCGACGCCCGGGACGCCGAGGGCGTGCGCCGCCTCGCCGACCGGCTGTCTCTCACGGCCCCGGCCGACGGGCACTGGATACGCGCCCGCTGGGCCGCCGCCGAGAGCCGCTGGAGCGAGGTGCTGGAGCAGTGCGAGGCGATCCTCGCGCTCGACGACGAGGTGCTCAACACCCGCCGCCTCGCCGCCCGCGCCGCCACCGAGCTGGGCGACCACGCCACCGCGCAGCGGCTCTACCAGGAGCTGCTGGAGCGCGCGCTGCCCGCCGAGCCCACTCCGGACGAGGAGGGCCCGGAGGCCGCGACCCCGGCCGCGAAGGCCTCGGACGAGGAGGACCATCGGACGGTCCGGGAACCCGACCTCTGGCACCTGATCACCGCGGCCAGCGCCAACCGGGACTGGGCGGTGGTCCGCTCCACCGGCGCGCTGCTCGGCATCGAGTTCGACGAGCCCGAGGGCCCGGTGGACGAGGAGTGGCAGCTGGTCACCATCCGGGCCACCCGCACCAACGGCGCGACGGCCGACCTGCCCGCCATCCGGACCGGACCGGCCACCGCCCGCGTCCTGCCGGTGCTCGGCGACGACCTGACGCTCAACCACGGCGACGTGGTGGTCTTCTCCCCGGCGCTGCTGGAGGGCCCGCCGGCCGAGGACGCCCCCGAGGAGGAGCGGCGGCGCTGGCGACCGGTGTTCGAAATGCTCACCCTGCTCGACCCGGCGGGGTACACCACCTACTGGATCGACGGCGGCTGGCCCGGCGACGAACCGTGGGGCACCCTGCGCGAGCGGCTGCAGGAGGCCGGCTACGCGGTCTGGGCGTACAGCGGGGAGCAGTACCGGATCACCGACCCGGCCGACGAGGACGAGACGCTGCCCGGCATCTACGCGGCCCTCGGGGTGCCGCCGGTCGCCTCGGCCGCCGAGGCGGACGCGCTGCTGCACCGGCTGACCGGCGGCTGGCCGCACCCGCTCGCCTGGCCGGCCCTGGCCGAGGCCGCCGGCGCGGACCTCGCCCGACACGAGGAGATCGTGGAGCGCTACGGCCTCTGACCGCTCCGGTACGACCGCCCCCGGCCCGACGCGGGCCGGGGGAACCTTTCCACTCCCGGTCGAGTCTTTGTCAATGCTTTACTTTTTCATGACCGAGACTCGACCTCCGGGAGTGCCCGCACCGTGACCAGCCTCGCCCTCGGCCCGTCCTGGCTCGACCCGACCGCCCTGATCTCCACCTTCGGTCCGCTCGGCATCCTGGCCATCGTCTTCGCCGAGTCCGGCCTGTTGATCGGCTTCTTCCTGCCCGGCGACTCGCTGCTGTTCACCACCGGCCTGCTGGTGGCCGGCGGCACCTACCTGCACCAGCCGCTCTGGGTGGTCTGCGCGCTGATCGTGGCCGCGGCGGTGGCGGGGGACCAGGTCGGCTACCTCTTCGGCCGCAAGGTCGGGCCGGGCCTGTTCCGCCGCCCCGACTCCCGGATCTTCCGGCAGGAGAACGTCGAGAAGGCCGCCGCCTTCTTCGACCGGCACGGGCCCAAGGCGATCGTGCTGGCCCGCTTCGTGCCGATCGTGCGGACCTTCACGCCGATCGTCGCCGGCGTGAGCAGGATGAACTACCGCACCTTCGTGGTGTTCAACCTGGTCGGCGGCGTGCTGTGGGGCGGCGGGGTCACCGTGCTCGGCTACTTCCTGGGGCAGATCCCGTTCGTCCGGGACAACATCGAGGCGATCCTGGTCGCCATCGTGCTGGTCTCGGTGATCCCGGTGGTGGTCGAACTGCTGCGGGCCCGCCGGTCCGGCGAGGTTCCCGCCACCCGCAACCGCGCCGGGTAGGCGCCCGCCGCCCAGGCCGTGGGACGTCGCGTACATGTGCGTCAGGCTGTTCGATCAGGCATGGTGTAACCCGAGATCGAGCGGTGGCCGGCGGCCACCAGGGGCGGCAAGGAGCGGAAGTGCCTAAGCGGGGCCGACCGGGTGCGGGCAAGCGGGCGAGGGGAGGCCGGGCAGTCCGCCGGGTGCGGCAGACACCCCCGAAGCCGGTGCACCCCTCCGAGGCCCCGCCCACCGAGGGCCTGCTCGGGCACCCCGCCCCGCCCGTCGATCCCACCATCGTCGTCCCGTTCGTCCTGCCCGTCCCGGAGACCAAGGGCCTGCTGACGCCCGAGCCCGAGCCGCTCCCCGAGCCCGAGCCGTTCCCGGAGCCCGAGCCGCTCCCCGAGCCCCGGACCGAGCCGCACCCCGAGCTCACCGTCGACGCGCGTCCTCAGGACGCGGGCCCTCAGGACGCGGGCCCCCGGGACGCGGGCACCGGGAGCGTCCGCCCGGCCCGTCGCCGTTCGGTCGCCGAGGACACCCTCACCCCCGAGGAGTGGCGGGCGGCCGGCTACACCCCGCCCGCCGGCATCCCGGTCGCGGACCTGACCCCCGGCGCCCCCGGCGAGGCGCCGTGGCCGGACCGCATGCGCACCCTGCTGCGCACCCCGATGTTCGAGCGCCCCGCGTTCGAGCGGACCGCCCGCGAGATGCACCCCTCCGCCGGTGCCGCCCGCAACGTCCCCCGCATCCTCGACCTGACCCTGCGCATCGGCGAGCTGCTGCTGGCCAGCGGCGAAGCCGCCGAGGACGTCGAGGCGGCGATGCTCGGCATCGCGCACGCCTACCGGCTGGACCGCTGCGAGCCGCAGGTGACCTTCACCCTGATCGGCATCTCGCACCAGCCCTCGCTGGTCGAGCCGCCGGTCACCGCCGACCGCGTGGTGCGCCGCCGCACCTCCGACTACACCCGGCTGAACGCGGTGTACGAGCTGGTCGCGGACATCACCGCGGAGAAGGTGTCGGTCAACGACGCCTACCGCCGGCTCGCCCTGATCCGCCGCAACCGGCACCCGTACCCGGCCTGGCTGCTCGCCCTGACCACCGGTCTGCTGGCCGGCGCGGCGACCTTCCTGGTCGGCGGGCAGATCGACGACAAGGCCTGGCTGGTCTTCGCCAGCGCCTTCATCGCGGCCGTCCTCGGCGACCGGCTGGCCTCCGGGCTGGCCCGGCGCCGACTGCCGGAGTTCTACCAGTTCGTGGCGGCCGCGATGCCGGCCGCCGCCTCCGGGATCATCCTGTCCTTCAACGACTTGGGCCTGCGCGGCTCGGTCGTGATCACCGGCGGCCTGTTCGCCCTGCTGCCCGGGCGTGCCCTGGTGGCCGCCGTCCAGGACGGCCTGACCGGCTTCTACATCACCGCCGCGGCCCGCCTGCTGGAAGTGATCTACCTGGTCGCGGGCATCGTGATAGGCGTCATGGTGATCCTCTACCTGGGCGTCGGCGCCGAGGCGAAGCTGCGGCCGGACGAGAGCCTGGCGGGGACCAGTACCCCGCCGGTCCAGCTGGTCGCCGCGATGCTGCTGACCCTGGCCTTCGCGACGCTGCTGCAGACCGACCGCCGCACGCTCGCCCTGGTCACGGCGAACAGCGGCATCGGCTGGGCCAGCTACGGCGCGCTGGTCTACAACGCGGGCGTCAACCCGATCGCGGCGACCGGGGTGGCGGCCGGCCTGGTCGGCCTCTTCGGCCAGCTGATGGCGCGCTTCCGCAACGGTTCGGCGCTGCCGTACGTGACCGCCGCGATCGGCCCGCTGATGCCGGGTTCGGCGCTCTACCTCGGGATGCTCGCCTTCGCCCAGGGGCATTCCAGCGCCGGCCTGGTGTCGGTCTTCCGGGCGGCGGCGATCGCGATGGCGCTGGCGGTCGGGGTGAACCTCGGTGGGGAGATAGCCCGGCTGTTCCTGAAGCTGCCGGTCGGTGCCGAGCTCCCGTCGCTCTACCCGGCGGTGCCGCGCCGGGCGGCCAAGCGCACCCGAGGGTTCTGACCGCGCGTTGACCCGTGTTGGACCCGTATTGGGCCCCGGGCCATGTCACGGCAGGCTGCACGCAGGACCAGGAACGAAGGTAAGACGCATGACCACACTGCTGGACAGCTACCGCGAGCACATCGTCAACGCGCAGAAGCAACCGCTGTTCCTGCTGCTGGTCGGCTTCATCACGTCCTTCGTCTTCATCCGGTTCAGCGTCCGGATGATCCGCGCCCAGGTGCGCTGGTGGCCCGGCAACGTGACCCCCGGCGGCCTGCACATCCACCACATGGTGTTCGGCCTGGGCTTCCTGCTGCTCGGCGGCATCGGGGTGTTCGCCACCTACGGCGGCCAGCCGTGGATGGACTGGTTCGGGCTGGCCTTCGGTATCGGCTGCGGCCTGGTGCTGGACGAGTTCGCGCTGATCCTGCACCTGGACGACGTGTACTGGGGCGAGCAGGGCCGCAAGTCGGTGGATGCGGTGATCTTCGGGATCCTGTTCACCGCCCTGCTGCTGATCGGGTACGTGCCGTTCGGCGCGCTGCCCGGCGAGGAGACCAGGTGGGGCCTGATCACGGTGATCTCGGTGAACGCGCTGGCCTCGGTGATCACCCTGCTCAAGGGCAAGGTGTGGACCGGGCTGCTCGGAATCATGGTTCCCGGCCTGTCCTGGATCGGCGCGATCCGGCTGGCCCGCCCGAGCAGCCCCTGGGCCCGCTGGCGCTACTCCACGCGCCCCCGGCGCCGGGCGCGTGCGCTGCGGCGCGAGCGCCTGCTGCACCGGCGCGCCGACCGGGCCCGCACCTGGCTCTTCGACCTGATCGCCGGCGCCCCCGACAAGGTGCCCGCCAACCATCCCGCCGCCCACCGGGTCGCCGAGCGGATGGCCGCCCGGGCCAGCGCCCACCTCGACGCGCACGCCGCCCGGGCGCTGGCCCGCCGTCAGGCCCGGCTGGCCGACCGCCGCTCGGCGGCCGCCGCCGGGGCGACGGCCAAGTCCACGACCGCGGCCGGCCCGGCGTACGCGGCCGGCCCGGGCCGCTCCCACCGGGCGCGGCAGCGCCGCCGTACGGTCCGGGCCGGGCGCAGCCGGACCTATGCCGTCGGCCCGACCGGGCTGGAGCGCCGGCCCGAGCGACACCCCCGGCTGCGGACGCACACCCGCCGGATCCACCGGTAGTTCGCATACCGCCTGCATCCGGCCGGAGCTGAATCCTGGTCGGATCATCTGATGATCACTCGACCGGCGGAGCGCTTTCCGGGTCTGAAGGCCGCCGGAATTGAGAATATGAGCGTCATGTGACCGTTCTGTCATGTGATGGGATGATTCGTCCGGACTTCCTGCCGCCCGGCCACCGCCTGCCCGTGCGCCGCGCGCCGTCCGCCGCCGTCCCCTCCGGACCCGTGAGAAGGGATGTCGCGTGGCGCGCAGGCTCCTGCCGACCCTCCTGTTGTCGCTCACCGCCCTGCTCGGGCTGCTCCCCGCCGCCCAAGCCGCCCAGGCCGCCCCGTCGACCGGCGAACCGCTGGGCGGCGAACCGGCGACGACCGAACAAGCCGGCCGCGAACCGGCCGGCCGCGGACCGGCTGTCGGTGAACCGGCGCTCGGCCGGACCCGCGGCGAGGAGCCGTACCCGAGCACCGAGGACATCGACCGCGCCCGGGCCGAGGCCGAGCGGAAGGCCTCCTCGACCGCCGCCCTGGAAGCCGCGCTCACCGCCGCCCGGACCGAGCTGGACCGGGCCGGACGCGGCGCCGAACAGGCCGTCGAGGCCTACAACGGCGCCCAGCTCGCCCTCACCCGGGCCCGCGCCGAGGAGGGCGCCGCCGTGCGGCGCGCCACCACCGCCGAGGCCGAACGGTCGGCCGCCGCCGAGGACGCGGCCCGGCTCGCCGCCGAAACGTACCGCCAGGGCGCGGGCGCCGAACTGTCCGCGCTCAACGCGCTGCTCGGCGCCCACGGCCCGCGCGAGGCGGGCGACCGCGCCGCCGCGGTCCGCCAGGTCAGCGAGCGCACCCGGCAGATCCTGGACGCCGCCACCTCCACCGCCGCCGCCGCCCGCACCGCCTCCGCGGCCGCCCGCACCGCCACCGGGACCGCCGAGAAGGCCGCCGCCGAAGTCGGTGCGGCCAGGGCACGGGCCGAGCAGCGGCTGGCCGCCCAGCAGGGCGAGGTGGCCGCCGCCACCCGGCACCGCGAGCAACTGCTCACCGAACTGGCCGCCGCCCGGAACACCACCGTCGAGCTGGAGCGCAAGCGCCGCGAGGCCCTGGAGGCGATCGCCGCCCGCGAGGCCGAGGCCGCCGCCCGCGCCGCCGCCGAGCAGGCCGCCCGGGAGGCCGAGGCCGCCGAAGCCGCGGCGGCCTCCGCCCAGGCCGCCGCCGTACCGCCCGCCGCGCGCCCGTGGTCCGCCGAGGGCGCGGCCGCCGCGGTCGCCTTCGCCAAGTCCAAGATCGGCCTGCCCTACATCTGGGGCGGCGAGGGCCCGGCCGGCTACGACTGCTCGGGGCTGACCATGATGGCCTGGCGCGAGGGCGGCCGGCCGCTCAACCACTTCGCCGCCGACCAGTACGCCCAGAGCACCCGGATCGGCTACCGCCAGCTGCGCCCCGGGGACCTGGTGTTCTGGACGGACACCGGACGCGCCGCCGACATCTACCACGTCGGGCTCTACATCGGCGACGACCAGATGATCGAGGCCCCGCGCGCGGGCATGCCGATCAAGCAGGCCAGCCTCTGGATCATGGGCACCCCGGACTTCTACGCCCGGCCGTGAGGCCCGGCCGGGTGCTCGGGTCGTGAGGGCCGGTCGCGAACTCGGGTCGTGAGGGCCGGCCGTGAACTCGGGTCGTGAGGGCCGGCCGTGAGCCCCGGCCGCCCGCAGGCTACCGGTCGAGCAGGGCGTCCGGTTCCTTCCGGCGGGCGCGCAGTCCCACGCAGGTCCAGATCCAGGCGGTGCAGAGCGGGAGCGTCAGGATGGCGACCGCGACCGCCTCGCCGATCCGGCCGATGACCTGGGAGTCGCAGACCTCCCGCAGGTGGAAGCCGGGCGGCTCGTAGAAGGCCGGCGAGCCGCAGTCCCCGCCGACCCGGGCGAGGATCAGCCAGGCCGCCCAGGCCCAGCCGAGGACCGTCAGCATGCCCAGCACCATCGCCGTGGTGCTCCGGGCCCCGTGCTCCTTCGACACTCGGAGTTGTTCGTCCTCCATGGCTCCCCCCGGGAGATCGTCCGTACCTGAACCGGCACGAGGATGGTGGCAGGAAGGGCGCCCCCACACCAGTGTCGGTGGTCGGCGTTAGCGTGGACGCTCGACCGTGGTGAGCCGACCGTACTGAGGAGGCGTCATGCTGTTGCGCGATGTTCGGGCAGGGGATGTCGAGGCGTACGTCCGGATGCGCTGCGACCCGGTGATGATGGCCGAGTTGGGCGGGCCGCTGCCCCGGGAGCGGGTGGAGGAGCGGCTGCGCAAGGACGTGGTCGAGGCGGCGGCGGACCGCTACTGGGCCAGGATGATCGTCCCGGACGGCACCGAGGACGGCGAGGTCGCGGGCACGGTCAACCTCTGGTCGGGCGAGGAGGACGGCCGGACGGTCTCCGAGATCGGCTGGATGGTGCTGCCCGAGTACCAGGGCCGCGGGCTGGCCAAGGCGGCCGTCCGCCGGGTGCTGGACGCCGCCGCCGAGGACGGCCGCTGGGGCGAGGTGCACGCCAACCCGGGGACGGGCAACGGCCCGTCCAACGGGATCTGCCGGGCGCTCGGCTTCCGGCTGCTCGGCGAGCGGGACCTGGGCTTCGCGGGCCGCGTCCTGCGGACCAACCACTGGGTGGTGGTCCCGGGGAAGCACCTCGGGGCGGGCACGGACTGACGTCGGGTACGGATCAGCGTCGGGTACGGATTAATCAGGTGCCGCTGCCGGAGGGCCGCCGTACGGTGGCCCCATGGGCAACAGCATCGATCACACGGCCGTCGACACCGTGAACGGGCTTCGGGTACGGGCGGTTGCCGAGGACGAGGTGGCGGCCTGGGACCGCGCGCTGACCTGTGGCTTCCTGCGTCCGCACGTGGCCAGCGCGGCGGAGGTGCGCCGCCGGCAGTGGGAGCCGGGCCGGATGCTGGCCGGCTTCGACGGCGACCGCCAGATCGCCACCTTCCGCAGCTACGACGCCGAGTTGACCGTCCCAGGCGGGGCCGTGATCACGGCCGACGCCATCAGCCACGTCACGGTCAGCGCCACCCACCGGCGCCGGGGCCTGCTCAGCACGATGATCCGCCGGGACCTCGCGGCCGCCGCCGAACGCGGCACGGCCGTCGCCATCCTGATCGCCGCCGAGTACGGCATCTACGGCCGGTTCGGCTTCGGCCCGGCCACCCGGTGCGCACGCCTGCGCGTCGACCTGCGCCGCGCCCGGGGCCTGCGCGAGGGGCTGCCGGGCGTGCCCGGCGGCCGGATCGACCTCGTGACGATGGCGGAGGTGCGCGAGCTCGGGCCCGGCCTGCACGAGCGCTGGCGGCGCACCCAACCGGGCGCGATCGACCGCGACAAGCTGTGGTGGCAGCGCGCCACCGGTGAGGTCCAGGTGCCGGGCTTCGACTTCAAGGAGCCGTTCGCGGCCGTCCACCGGGACGCCGACGGCACGGTCACCGGCCTGGTGGCCTACCGGATCGACGGCAAGTGGGACGGTGACTACCCCGACTCCACACTCACCGTCGAGGAGTTCACCGCTCTCGACCTGCCCACCACGATCGAGCTCTGGCGCTTCCTGCTGTCCGTCGACTGGGTGGCCAGGATCGCGATGCCCAACGCCTCCCCGGACGAGCCGCTGCCGCTGCTGCTCCGGGACCGGCGCGCGGTCACCCCGCACGAGGAGAGCTCCGACTTCACCTGGCTGCGGGTGCTGGACGTCGAGGCCGCGTTCGGCGCCCGGACGTACGGCGCCCCCGGCCGGGTGGTGCTGGAGGTCGATGACAAGCTCGGCTTCGCGTCCGGCCGTTGGGCGCTCGAGGTCGCCGCGGACGGCACCGGCCGCTGCACCCGCACCGGGGAAGACGCCGACCTCGCCCTCGGAGCCTCGGAGTTGGGCTCGCTCTACCTCGGCACGGAGACCGCCCCGAGGCTGGCTGCGGCCGCACTGGTCACCGAGCTGCGCCCGGGTGCGGCGGCCGCCGCGGACCTGCTGCTGCGCGCCCCGCTGCAGGCCTGGAACCCGGACATCTTCTGAGCCACGCGAACCTGCCTGGCTCTGCCTGGCTCCGCCCGGACGCGCCGGAGGCCGGCCCCACTGCGGGGCCGGCCTCCGGCGCGTCCGAGTCGCTTCCCTCGGGCGCTACTTGACCGCCGTCTTGCCGATGGTCGGCAGGATGAAGTCCTGGATCAGACCCTTGGCGTCGCGGACGATCGGCCGGAAGACCCGGTAGCGCGACAGGTTGATCACCCGGGCCGCCAGCGGCGTCGAGCGCCGCACGAACTCCCTGGTCCGCTCGGTGTCCGGGGTGCGGTCGAAGACCCAGTAGAGCACCACGATCATCAGGTGCAGCCACAGCACGTCGGGCAGCAGCTCGACCAGTTCGGCGTCCAGCTTGGGCGCCAGTTCCGAGCCCTGCAGGACCTCGCGGAACAGTTCGACGGCCGTCGCCCGCGCCGGGTGGGACTCGTTGGAGAACGGGCTCAACGAGCTGGTCGGATCGGCGGCGGTGCGGAAGAACTGCGCGGAGAACTCGTGGTACGGCGCGGCCGTGTCGAGCCAGGAGTCCAGCGCGATCTGCAGCCGCTCGGAGAAGTCCCGGGTGTGGGCCATGCGGCGTTTGGCGTCGGCCGCGTGGTCGTAGGTCATCCGGTCGTAGAACCCCTGGATCAGGAATTCCTTCGCCGAGAAGTAGTAGTAGGCGTTGCCCACCGAGACGCCCGCCTCGGTGGCGATCGCGCGCATGGTGGTCTTCTCGTAGCCCCGTTCCTGGAACAGCCGCATGGCCGTCTCCAGGATCAGCGCCCGGGTCGCCTCACTCTTGTCGGTCTTCGGCTGCGCCCGGCCGCCGGGCATGGGCCCGCCCTCCGCGCCGGGTGCGGCCGAAGCCTCGGTCGCACCGTTCTCGCCGTCCGTTCGGTTCGTCGCTGCCAGGTCGTCCACGGGCACGAGCCTAGCCGGAGACGAGGCTCCAGCCGGTGTCGGTGTTCGTGGCACCGGATGCCCCCTCCGCACCCGGTGCCACGCCCGCCACCCCCCGTGATTCGAACACGTTCAAAAGCTTGGCAGAACTGTAGACGCTTCGGTTGAACATGTTCAACTCATCTCTGTGGGAGGCTGGTCACATGATCAGTTCAGGGCAGACCGTTATCCGGCGGGGTGGCGCGCAGGACGCCGAGTCCATCGCCGAGCTGCACGCCCGCAGTTGGCGCACCACCTACCGGGGCATCGTCCCGGAGGAGGCGCTCGGCGACGGGATGATCGCCCAGCGGCGCGAACTGTGGCAGCTGCGCCTGGACGCGGACTACGGCGAGCCGGAGAACACGCCCGAGCTGCTGGTCGCCGAACGGGACGGGGAGACGGCCGGCTTCATCTACCTCGTCCCGCAGCCGGACGGCCGGGTGCTGATCGACAACCTGCACGTGCGCCCCGGCCTGACCAGCGGCGGCATCGGCCACGCGCTGCTGGCCGCAGCGCATGTCTTCGTCGCCGAGCGGCACCCCGGGGCCGAGCTCTTCCTGGAGGTGCTGCGCGACAACACCCGCGCGGTCGCCTTCTACGAGCGCGAGGGCGCCGTGCGGGTCCGGGCACAGGAGGGCGTTTTTCCGGGCGGGTTCCTGCTGCCCGAGTACGTGTACGCCTGGCCGGGCCGGTCGGAGTCCTAGACCGGTCGGGAGTGGCCCCGAGCCGGACGTGGCCCGAGCCGGATGTGGCCCGAGCCGGATGTGGCTCAGAGCCGGAGCCGGGGTCGGTCAGTCGACGTCGTAGACGGTCACCGGCACACCACGCGCCGTCAGTCGGGCGGTGACCAGCGGCTCGACCTTCGCCCAGCGCCCGCCCGCCAGTCCGCAGCCGAGCCGCGGCATGTGGACGGAGGCGCCGAGTTCGAGCGCGCGGTCGCCCAGCGCGGCCAGGCCGGTGTCGATGGCCTCGTACCGCACCGGCACCCCGGTGGAGCGCCCGGTCCGGATGCCGCGCTGGCCGACCAGGTTGGCCACCCAGACGTACGGCTCCACCTGCACCAACTGCAGGGCGCCGAGGCCGAAGTCGTTCTTCGCCCGCTCCCGGTGCCAGCGTCTGTACGCGGACTCGGGCTCGGGCCAGCGTCTGGAGAGCGCGAGCACGAAGCCCTTGCCCCAGCCGCCGAGGTCGTTGCAGATGTGCGCGATCACCTTCACGCCCTTGCCGAGCGGCGTGGTGGCATCGCCTCGGACGTAGGTGATTTCCGCCATGCCTCGAAGTTAGACCGAGGCACTGACAACGCGCTCGGAATTTTCCGGCGCCCGCTGTGCCTGCTGTGCCCCCAGCGCCTGCTGTTCCTGCTGTTCCTGCTGTGCCCGCCCGGCTGCCGTGGCCTTGCGCACCGTCAGGTGCCGCCGTCCGGCCAGCGCGATCAGCAGCGCGAGCGCGGCGGCCGTGGCCGGAAGCGCGTAGCCGGTGCCGGGGGCGGCCTGTTCGGCGAGCGTCCCGGCAAGCGCCGCACCGGCCGAGATGCCGACCACGATGCCGGACACCGCCATCGCCATGCCCTCGTTGAACTGGCGCTGCGGCAGCAGTTCCTGGATCAGCGTCATCCCGGTCACCATGGTCGGCGCGGTGGCCGTGCCGGCGGCGAACAGCCCCAGCCCGAGCACCCCGAGGCCGGCTCCGCCCAGCCCGGCGGCGAGCGGCAGCAGCAGCACCCCGGCCATCGCCGACGCCCCGATCAGGAAGCGCGTGCCCGGCGCCCGACGTGGTGTCAGCAGTCCGAACAGCAGCCCCGCCACGCAGGATCCGGCCGCGAAAAGGGCCAGCAGCACGCCGGCCGCCGCCTTGTGCCCGTGCGCGTCGGCGTACGCCACGGTGGTGATCTCGGTCGCGCCGAAGACCATGCCGGTCGCCAGGAAGGTCAGCACCAGCACCCGCAGCCCGGGCACCCCCAGCGGGGAACCGTGCCGCTGCCCGGCCGACGTCCGCGCCTTCGTCGAGGGGGCGGGAAGCGGCGGTTCGGTGCGCCGCTGGGCGGCGAACAGCAGGGCGCCGGTGGTGCCGAGCGTGCCGGCGGTGAGCAGCCCGGCCTCCGGGGCGAGCGTGGTGCAGAGCAGCATCGCGAGCACCGGCCCGGCCATGAAGCAGAGTTCGTCCAGCGCCTGCTCGAAGGAGTTGGCCAGGTGCCGGGCGGCCGGGTCGTCCCGGTACAGGTGCGCCCAGCGGGAGCGGGCCATGCCGCCGAGGTTGGGTGCGGCGGCGCAGGCCGCGTTGCTCAGGTACAGCGTCCAGTCCGGTGCGTCGAACCGGACGCCGAGCAGCAGGGCGGTGAGCGGGACGGCGTTGTACAGCGCGGCCGGTACCGTCACCCGCGTCTGCCCGTACCGGTCCACCAGGCGGCCGATCAGTGGCATCCCGATCGCGCCGGTGACCAGCCCGGCCGCCGAGACCGTCCCGGCCAGCCCGTACGAGCCGCGCCGCTCGGAGAGCAGCACCACCAGCGAGACGCCGGTCATCGACAGCGCGAGCCGGCCGAGCAGCCCGGCCAGGGTGAAGGCGAGGGCGCCGGGGGCCGCGAACAGCCGCCGGTAGGAGTAGGAGTGGGAAGCGATGAGGGCGCGCGAGGGCAAGCGGGCTCCTGGGAAGGAAGAAGGGGGGACGTCCGACAGCCTCGCCGTGGTGGCGGGCCGCCGTCCAACACCTGTTCCGCCGCACTGACAACGCGCTGTTGTTAATCTGCCGCCCATGCCCCGTGACCTGCACCCCCGCCTGCTCCGCGGCTTCGTCGCGACCGCCGAGACCCTGCACTTCGGCCGGGCCGCCGAGCGGCTGCACATCGCCCAGCAGGCACTCAGCCGGGACATCCGGACCCTGGAGGGGCTGCTCGGCACCACGCTGTTCACCCGCACCACCCGCAGCGTCGACCTCACTCCGGCCGGACGGCGGCTGCTGCCCCGGGTCCGCCGACTCCTCGCCCTGCACGACGAGATCCTCACCGAGGCCGGGACCGGAGCCGCCGCCCGGCCGCTGCTGCTCGACCTCAACAGCGACGTCACCGGCCCGGACCTCACCGCCGACCGGGTGCTCGGACGGGCCCGCGCCGCCTGGCCCGAGGGTGAGCTGCTGGCCCGCTTCCACGGCGGCCTCGCCGCGGCCGCCGCCGAACTGCTGGCCCACCGGCTGGACGCCTCGTTCGGCCGCTTCGCCGGGCTGCCCGCCCCGGTGCGCGCCCAACTCGTCCAGTTGCCGGTGCGGTTGGAGCGGATCTCGGTGATGATGGCGGACACCCACCCGCTGGCCGGCCGCCCGGCACTACGCCCGGCCGAGCTGGCCGGTCACCCCGTCGACATCTGCGCGGGCAACCCGGCCACCACCGAGTGGGCCGATCTCGGCGCCCGGCTGCTGCGCGAGCACGGCCTGACGGCGGCCGACCCGTACGTCCCCCCGGTGGGCGTGGACGAGACCGCCCGCTACCTCGCCCGGCACGGCGATCCGATGCTGACCACGGTCGGCGGGCCGAGGATCCCCGGCACGGTGAACGTGCCGCTGGTGGACCCGGTGCCGCTGAGCCTGGTCAGCCTGGTGCACCGGCCCGGCGAGCGCCATCCGGGGCTGCGCGCGCTGGCCGACGCGGCGGCCGGACTGGGCGCGGCCGAGGGCTGGCTGCGCCGCCCGCCGGGCAGCTGGCTGCCGGAGGCGGACGCGGCGCTGCTCCCGGTCGCCGGGTAACGGAGCGTGGCGACGAAACCGCCCCTGCCCAGGGGGGATGGGCAGGGGCGGCGTACGGGGGGCGGGTTCGGGCCCGCCTCGCGGGGCGTCCGGGTCAGGAGGCCTTGACGGCGGAGATGTCGAAGCTGAGCTTGACCTTCTCGCCGATCAGTACGCCGCCGGTCTCCAGCGCCGCGTTGTAGGTCAGCCCGAAGTCGGTGCGGTCGACGACGGCCTTGCCCTCGAAGCCGACCCGCTGGGCGCCGTACGCGTCGGTGGCGCTGCCGGTGTACTCGAGGTCCAGGACGACCGGGCGGGTGGTGCCCTTGATGGTGAGCTCGCCGGTCATCCGGTAGGCGTCGTCGCCGAGCGGCTCGGCGGAGGTGCTGCGGAAGCGGATCTCCGGGTGGGTCTCCGTGGCGAAGAAGTCACCGGTGCGCAGGTGCTCGTCGCGCTGGGCCTGGTTGGTGTCGACGCTCGCGACCTTGATCACCAGCTCGGCCGAGGAGTTGCCCGGGGCGCTGCCGTCCAGGTGCAGCTTGCCGTCGTACTCGGTGAAGCGGCCCTTGATGTTGGTCACCATGGCGTGGCGCACCGAGAAGCCGATCTCGCTGTGCGTGGTGTCGATCGCCCAGTCGCCGGTGAGGTGGGCGAGGTCGGGGCCGGCCGGCGTCTGGACGGCGGTGGTGGCGGGGACGTCGGTGGTCTTGGTGCGGTTGAAAAGGCCCATGGCTCCTCCTCGGGTCCGAAGCCATTTGTTTAGGCTTCAACTTGTTGGCTCCAGCGTAGGACTCTTTCGTTCAAATTTCAACCACAAGCTTCGAGGATCCCCCGAACGGCTCAGCGGACCCGCCTGTCAGCCCTCCCGACTAGGCTGCGAAGGACCGGTTCCCACCCGCCCGGAAGGCCCCCGATGTTCGTCCTGCACGCGTTCTGGCGGACGGACGGGCAGCTGGCGCTCTGGGCCGAGGACGCCCGCGCCCACCCCGGCACCGCCGAACCGCCGACGGACCGGCCCGCCCCGCCCGACCGGGCCGCCCCCCGCGCCCACCCCTACGCCTGCCCGGCCGGTGAGCTGGCCATCGTGCTCGGCGGCATCGGCCCGGGCCTCGGCTGGCTCGCCGGGCAGGCCCCCGAACGCTGGGCCACCCTGCTGCTGCCCACCATCGGCGCCGTCCCCGCGCCCTCGCCCGACCTGCCGGTCACCCCGCCGCGCGGCGGCGCCGTGCTCACCCCCTGGCGGGTACCGGCGCTGCTCTTCGACGCCGGGGCCGCCGCCCAGCTGCTCGGCGAGGTCTTCGACCCGCACTGGGCCGTCACCGACACCGACCTGCCCGGCGCCGGGCGCGTCGAGGTCGTCCACGGCCCCTCGCTGCGCTGGCTCACCGGGGTGCACGACCTCGCCTGGCGGACGGTCGGCCGGGGCCGGGTGCTGCCACAGCCCGTCCTCGCCGACGGCCGCCCGCAGGCCCGCTGGCGGCCGGACCCCACTCCGGCCGGCCGCCGCGAGGCCGCCGCACTGGCCGCCGGCTGCCCGCCCGTCCTGCTGGGGGAGTGGCCGCACGGCGCCGGTACCGGGGAGGCGCTGCTGGGCGCCGTGCTGGGCGCGCTGGTGGACGCCGAGGCCCGCGCCGCCCTGGCCACCGCCCCGCCCGCCTTTCCGGTCAAGGCCGGGGCCGCACCCGGGGCCGTATCCGGTTCCGCACCCGGGGTCGCACCCGTGTCCGCCCTCGGGGTCGCACCCGCGTCCGCACCCGGGGAGGCCGTCGCCGAGCGCTGGCTGCACGCCCTCACCACCCCCGACGGCCTCCTCGGCGACGTCCCGCCCGAGGACTTCGCCGAGCTGCGCCGCCGGGTCGCCGCCTGGTGCGCCGTCGCCGAGCCCACCGACCCCGCGCTGCGGCTCTGCTTCCGCCTGGTCGAGCCGCTCGGCCCCGACCCCGACGACCCCGATGGCCGCCCCTCCGACGACGCCTGGCAACTGGAGTTCCTGCTCCAGGCCGTGGACGAGCCGTCCCTGCTGATCCGCGCCGCCGACCTGCACGAGGGCGGCGCCGCGCACGCCGCCCTCGCCCGCAAGGCCGCCGGCCAGGCCGCCGACCCGGTCGACGTTCTGGTCGCCGAACTCGCCCGCGCCGCCCATCGCTGGCCCATCCTGGACGGGCTGCGCCACCGCTCCCGCCCGTCCGCCCTGCCGCTGGACCGGGCGGGCGCGCTGGACTTCCTGCGCACCGCCGCGCCCGCGCTCGCCGAGGGCGGCTTCGGTGTGCTGCTGCCCGCCTGGTGGCGCCGCCGCCCCCGCCTCGGGCTCGCCCTGCGCGCCACCACCCCGCCCGCGCCCGGCTCGCTCGCGGTCGCGAGCCAGGTGGACCGGGACGCCGTGGTCGCCTTCCGCTGGCAGGCCGCGCTCGGCCCGGACGGCGCCCCGCTCACCGAACAGGAGCTGGCCGAACTGGCCGCCGCCAAGCAGGGCCTGGTGCGGGTGCGCGGCACCTGGCTGGAGGCCGACCCGGCGCAGATCGCCGCCGCGCTCGCCTTCCTCGCCGACCGGCGCGACGGCGTGCTGGCCCCCGCGGACCTGCTGCGGCTCGCCCTCGACCCGCAGGCCTCGGTCGCCGGACTGCCGGTGACGTCCGTCCACGCGGACGGCCCGCTCGGCGATCTGCTCGCCGGGCGCACCGACGCCGCTCCCGCCCCGGAGCTGCCGCCGGACTTCCGGGCCGTGCTGCGCCCGTACCAGGAACGCGGACTGGCCTGGCTGCGGACGATGTCCGGGCTCGGCCTCGGCGCCGTGGTGGCCGACGACATGGGCCTCGGCAAGACCGTCCAGACCCTCGCCCTGCTGGCCACCGAAAGAGCTCTCGGAGCCACCGGCCCGACCCTGGTGGTCTGCCCGATGTCCCTGGTCGGCAACTGGCAGCGCGAGGCCGAACGCTTCGCCCCCGCCCTGCGACGGTACGTCCACCACGGCTCCGGCCGCCTGGGCGAGGAGCAACTCGCCGAAGCCGTACGGGAAACGGACCTCGTCATCACCACCTACGGGCTGGTCCAGCGCGACCTCGCCGCCCTGCGGGTGATCCGCTGGCGCCGGGTGGTCGCCGACGAGGCCCAGCACATCAAGAACACCGGCACCGCGCAGTCCCGGGCGATCCGCGCGCTGCCCGTCACCCGACACCGGGTCGCACTCACCGGCACCCCGGTGGAGAACCGGCTCTCCGAACTGCACGCCGTCCTGGACTTCGCCAACCCCGGCCTGCTCGGCTCGGCCGAGCGCTTCAAGGAGCGCTACGCGATCCCGGTCGAACTGCACCGCAGCCCCGAACGCACCGCCGAACTCCGGCGCCGCACCGCCCCGTTCGTGCTGCGCCGGCTCAAGTCCGACCCGGCGGTGGCGGCCGACCTGCCCGCGAAGCAGGAGATGACCGTCTGGTGCAACCTGACCGCCGAGCAGGCGGGCCTCTACCAGGCCGTGGTCGCCGACCTGCTGCGCCGGGTCGAGGGGATCCGGGGCGTGGAGCGGCGCGGCACGGTGCTGGCCGCGATCGGCAAGCTCAAGCAGGCCTGCAACCACCCGGCCCAACTGCTGCACGACGGCTCGGCGTTGGGTGAGCGCTCGGGCAAGGTCGCCCGGCTGGCCGAGCTGCTGGAGGAGGCGCTGGCGGAGGGCGACCGGACGCTGGTCTTCACCCAGTACGCCGAGTTCGGCACGATGCTCCGCCCGTACCTGGAGCGGCGGCTCGGCGAGGAGGTGCTCTACCTGCACGGCGGCCTGTCCCGGGCGCGCCGCGAGGAACTGGTCGAGCGCTTCCAGTCCCCGGACGGGCCACGGGTGTTCCTGCTGTCGCTGCGGGCCGGAGGCACCGGCCTCAACCTGACCGCCGCCAACCAGGTGATCCACCTGGACCGTTGGTGGAACCCGGCGGTCGAGGAGCAGGCCACCGACCGCGCCTTCCGGATCGGCCAGCGCCGGGACGTCCAGGTCCGCCGCCTGGTCTGCGTCGGCACCGTCGAGGAGCGGATCGACGAACTCCTCGCCGCCAAAAGGTCGTTGGCCGAGACGGTGGTGGGGGAGGGGGAACAGTGGCTCACCGACCTGCCCGTCGACGCACTGCGCGAACTGGTCGCCCTCACCCGGGAGGACGCCGTGGCCGAGGAGGACGTATGAGCGAAGAGCCGAAGCCCACGATGGTCAACGTCGCCGCCTACTGGCGCGGCGACTTCACCCTGCGCCCCGAGGCGCCGGAGGAAGAGCCGGACGAACCCTCGCCGCACCGCCTCGGCCGCTCCGGCATCACCGCGCACGGCCGCGACCTCGCCGTCCTGCTCGCCCCCGCCTACGACACTTTCCGCAGCTGAACCGGGCGTTGCACCAGGCGCCGAACCCCGGCGCCTACTGTGCGGTAGCGTCCCGAAGGTGACCGACACCTCCGACACCCGTCTCGCCGATTTCGAGCAGCACCGGCGGATGGTCTTCGGCATCGCCTACCGGATGCTCGGCAGCGTCGCCGACGCCGAGGACCTGGTCCAGGACACCTGGCTGCGCTGGAGCGGGGTCACCGGGCCGGTCGCCAGCCCCGGCGGCTTCCTGGCCCGTACGGTCACCAACCTCGCCCTCAACCGGCTGGACTCGGCCGCCGTCCGCCGCGAGTCCTACGTCGGCCCGTGGCTGCCCGAGCCGCTGGTCACCGAGCCGGACGCGACCGACGGCGTCGAGCGCGCCGAGACCGTCTCGCTCGCCCTGCTGGTGATGCTGGAGAGCCTGTCCCCGCTGGAACGGGCGGTGTTCGTCCTCAAGGAGGCCTTCGGCTTCTCCTACCTGGAGATCGCCGAAGCCCTGGACCGCACCGAGACGGCCTGCCGCCAGGTCGGCAGCCGGGCCCGGGCACACGTCCGCGCCCGCCGGCCCCGCTACGACGCCCCGCCCGAGCTGCGCCGCCGCGCCACCGACGAGTTCCTGGCGGCCTGCGTCGGCGGCGACCTCAACCGGATGCTCGAACTGCTCGCCCCCGACGTCACCACCTGGAGCGACGGCGGCGGCGTGATCCGCGCCGCGCTGCGGCCGGTCACCGGCGCCGAGAACGTGGCCCGCTTCACCCTCGGCGTGCTCCGGCAGCTGGGCGAGGGCGCTGTCGCCCGCCCGGTCCTGGTCAACGGCGAACCCGGCCTGCTGATCACCGTGGACGGCGCGGTCGACTCCGTCTCCGTGCTCGACTTCGTCGAGGGACCGGACGGCACGCTCCTGATCTCCGCGATCCGCGCCGTCCGCAACCCGCAGAAGCTCACCCACCTCGCCGACCTTGACCTCGCCCCCGCCCCCGACCCCGACGCCGGTGCCGCCCCCGCCTCCGACCCCGATGGCGCCCCCGCCCCCGACCCCAGCGGCATCGAGCGGGCTTGACCCTCGACCAGGTCGAGCCCACACAGTCACGGCATGGAGAGCGAGCTGCACAGCATCGGCGAGCTGGCCCGCGCCAGCGGCCTCGGCGTCGGCACCCTGCGCTACTACGACGGCGCCGAGGTGCTCACCCCCGCCTGGGTCGACCCGCACACCGGCTACCGCTGGTACCGCCCCGGCCAGCTCGCCGACGCCCGGCTGCTGGCCCGGTTGCGCCGGGTCGGCCTGCCGCTGGCCGGCATCCGCGCCGTGCTCGGCGCCGCGCCCGGCAGCGGCGAGGCCGGCCGGGTGCTCGACGCGCACCTGCGGCGCCTGGAGGACGGCCTCGCCGACGCCCGCCGCGAGCTCTCCCTGATCCACGCGATGATCGACCAGAGGGAGCAACCGATGACCGCCGACCCCGCCGACCCCGCCGACCGCCGCCTCGCTGCCCCGAGCCTTACCGTCCCGAGCCTCACCATCCCGGCCGACGGCCTGGCCGCCGCCCTGGACGCGGTCCGCTTCGCGGTCTGCGGCGACCCCGAGCTGCCCGCCCTCGCCGGGGTGCTGTTCGAGCCGGACGGCCCGGTGCTGCGCCTGGTCGCCACCGACCGCTACCGGATGGCCTTCGCCGAGGTGCCCGCCTCCGGAGACCTGCCCGAGCAGCCGGTAGTCGGCACGATCGTCCCGACCCCGCTGGTGGACGCGCTGCGCGCCCTGCTCGGCCCGGGGACCGACGAGGTCACCCTTACCCTCGGCGGCGGCCTGGTCCGCGCCGAGGCGGGCGGGCACCGGATCGAGGGCGCCGCCCTGGACTTCGACTACCCCGACCACCGAGTCCTGACCAGGCTCGAACCGGAGCACCGGATCACCCTCCCGGCCGCCGAACTGCGCGCCGCCGTCGAGAGCGGCGCCACCCGCACCCTGCCCTCCGGCCCGCACGGCGCCGACTGCGAGGTCACCGTCCTCACCCTGACCGGGGACGGCCGGCTGGCCGTCGCCGCCGACCCGGCCCCCGAGGAGGTCCGACTGGCCGTCAACCGGGACTTCCTCCTCGACGCCCTCGACGCCGGTCGGCCCGAACAGCTCCTGCTCGAACTCGGCGGCCCCATCGCCCCGCTGGCCATCCGCACCCCCGGCCGGGCGGGCACCTTCTCCGTCCTGATGCCCATCCGCCTCCCGTAGGTCGTCCTCGAGCCCCTGCCTGCGGGGGCTCTGGGAGGATCGCCGGATGAGCCAGCACACCGGTCGTCCTGTGTCCGAGGTCCACGTCCCCGCCCCCGGCGGAGGCGGGTTGTGGGCGGAGCGCGGCGGCGCCGGCAGCCCGGTGGTGCTGCTGCACGGCTCCGGCATGGATTCCCGGCTGTGGGACGCCGTCCTCCCGGAGCTCTCCAGCCACCACGACGTGATCCGTTACGACGCCCGGGGCCTGGGCCGGTCCACCGAGCCGGAGCAGCCGTTCGACGACGTCGAGGACCTGCGTGCCGTGCTGGACCACTTCGACCTGGCGAGCGCCGCGCTGGTCGGCCTCAGCATGGGCGGGGAGACCGCGCTGGACTTCGCCCTCGCCCATCCGGACCGGGTGACCGCGCTCGGCCTGGTGGGCGCCTCGGTCAGCGGCCACGACTGGCTGCCCTCCCCGGAGACCACCGCCTACGCCGAGGCCCGCCGACGGGGCGACGCGGCGGCCCTGGCCGAGCTGGAGCTGTCCGTCTGGGCCGCCCTGGGCCGGACGGCGCCCGGCGGCGAGCTGATCGCGGCGATGGTCGAGGAGAACGCGGCTCGCCGCATCGTCAGCGAGCGCCACCTCACCGGCACGCCCGGGCGGCCCGCCGAACCCCGCCTCGGTGAGGTCGCCGTCCCCACCCTGGTCGTCCACGGCGACCGGGACCACCCCGAGATCGCGGCGATCGCCCGGCGGCTCGCCGCCGACATCCCCGGCGCCCGGGGCCACCTCGTCCCGGACGCCGACCACTACCTCCCGCTGCGGACCCCCGAACGGCTCACCGAGCTGCTGCTCGCCCACCTGGCCTGACCGGCCCCGCCCGCGAGTGCGGGCGGACCCGACCGGAGCGCCACGTCGTCCATCCGGACGTCGCTGCGCAGTCGGTCCGGCTCGGTGTCGCAGGCTTCTCAGGGCTGTGCCGCGCGTTCGAATTCCTGGCGCAGGACGGGGAGCCCCGGCACCGGTCGAACGTCACCCGTCGAAGTTGGACCAGAAGATCCCGACGCCCGCGCCGCTCTCGTCCTGACCGACCAGGATGCTGTTCGAGGTGAAGCAACTGGTGGGGAAGACCAGGGAGTTCGCGCCGCAGTCCGGGTCGACGACGACGTCGAGCACGGGGGTCCGGGAGCCGCTCTCCTGCTGCGCCCGGAACTCGGCCACGGCATGGGCCTGGGGGTTGTCGGCCTGCGCGAAGCCGGCGGTCCGGCCGAGGGCCCCGCCGATGGCCAGGTTGCCCGGGGTGCTGGAGTAGATCGCCGACGCGCCGTCACTCAGCATGTTGACGTCGTCCGACGCCTCCTCCCAGCTCGCACCCGCCAGCGCCTGCGGGGTGGTACCGCCGGCGACCAGCGCGACTGCGGAGACGGTGGCTCCCTGCTCGTCGTCCCACTCGTACGCCAGGTACACCTCGTGCAGCCCGTCGGCGAGGACGGGGAACGTGTAGAACTCGGCACCGTCGAGCCCGCACACGGCGATCCCCCCGCGGCTCAACAGCCGCCCTGCCAGCGTGAACTCGCCCGGGTACCCGCCATGGTTCGCCTTCAGAACTGTCTCGATTGCTTCGATCATCTGCATGCTGGGGAGTGTGCCACTGCGCTCCGACAGGCCCCCCACGTCCGCCGATACCCTCGCCTCGAGCGCAGCTGCCCGACGGCACCGACCGCATCGAGTACGCCCTGCGCCCGGGTGGCTGAGCGCCGTGGAGGGCCAGAGTTCGCGCTGCTTGGCCCACGGGTGGGCACATCTTTGCTCCCGCTAGCACCCTGCTTGCATTTGCAAGCAGGGTGCTGCAGGCTGTCCGCATGGCCTCACTCAACGTCGGCTCGCTCGGCGAGTACATCCGGGAGCAGCGCCGCAACGCGCAGTACTCGCTGCGGCAGCTGGCGGAGGCCGCCGGCGTGTCCAACCCGTACCTCAGCCAGATCGAGCGCGGGCTGCGCAAGCCGAGCGCGGAGATCCTGCAGCAGATCGCCAAGGCGCTGCGGATCTCGGCGGAGACGCTGTACGTCCAGGCCGGGATCCTGGAGGAGCGGCGGGGCGAGGGCCTGGAACTTCGGGCCTCGATCCTGGCCGATCCGCTGATCAACGAGCAGCAGAAGCAGGCGCTGCTCGCGGTCTACGACGCCTTCCTCAAGGAGAACGCCGCTCCGGCCCCCGGTGCGACGACCGACGACTCAGCCACCCAGAACCCTCACCGGGAGGACCGGTAACCATGCCGATCACGGACGAGATCAAGAAGACCCTCAGCGACCCGACCCCGCTGTACGCCCTGGCCGGCGCCGGGGACCTCGCGTACGAGAAGCTGCGCGAGGTGCCGGGCAAGGTCGAGGCGCTGGCAGCGGACCGCAAGGGCACGCAGGAGAAGGCCACCGCCAGGCTCCAGGAGGCGCAGTCGCTGCTGGTCGGGGCGCCGGCCAAGGTCGGCGAGGCCGTCACCGCCCTGCCCACCGACCTCAAGGTCCTGCAGGAGCGGGCCCAGGGCTTCGCGCTGCAGCAGGTGGGCCGTGCGGTCGAGCTGGCGGTGAAGGCCAAGGAGGCGTACGACGAGCTGGCCGAGCGCGGCAAGGTCGTGGTGGAGAAGGCCCGCCCGAGCGCGCCGGCCGGGACCGCCGAGCTGGCCGAGCAGCCGGTCGACGTCGAGCCGGTCGAGGCCGAGCCGGTGGAGGACGGTGCCGCCGAGCCGGCGCCGAAGAAGTCCGCCCGTGCTCGGAAGGCGGCCTCCGCCGACGCGGAGTAGCAACGCGGAGTGAGGCCCTTCCTGGAGGGCACATCCGGTGACCACGGAACGTTGGCACCGGTGCGGACGGTCGCCGTGCCAGGATGGGCGGCGGTCGAAACGCCGGGAGTCGAGAGACAGAGGAGATCGCGATGGTCGGAGTGCTCCAGATTCTGGCCTTTTCCTACCTGAACCCGATCTGGTGGGCGACGATCGCCATCCTGGCCTACAAGTTGTTCGCCCTGGTCGACGCGGCCACCCGCAGGGAGGACGCCTACCGGGCGGCGGACAAGAAGACCAAGGGGTTCTGGATCGCGATCCTCGCGATCTCCTTCGGCTGGGATTTCCTGTTCGGGGTGAACTTCTTCACCGGCATTGGCACCCTGGCCGGTCTGGTCGCCTCGATCGTCTACGTGGTGGACGTCCGCCCCGCGATCCGGGCACTGACCGGAGGCGGCGGCCGAAGCAACACCGGCCCGTACGGGCCCTGGTAGGCGCGACAGCGGACAACGCGACGGCCCGGGCGGGGAGTTCACCCCGCCCGGGCCGCCGCACATCCGCACACCCACACATCCGCTCGGCCGCCAACCCGCTCGGCTGTCAGCCTGCCCGGCTGTCAGCCGAGGATCAGCTGCACCGGGTTGCGCTCCAGCAGCAGTACCGCGACGTCGTCGGTCAGCGCGCCGCCGTTCAGCTCCTCGACCTCGGCGATGGCGCTGTCGACGAGCCGCCCCCGGGTCAGCCCGGCGGCCTGGTGGTCGCCGATCAGGTCGGCGAGCCCGTCCTGGCCCAGGCGGCGCGACCCGGCCCCGACCCGGCCCTCGATCAGGCCGTCGGTGTAGAGCAACAGCCGCCAGCCGGCCCGGAGTTCGACCTCGTGGGCGGGCCAGGCGGCCTCCCCGTCGTGGCACGGCAGCAGGCCGAGCGCGGGCCCGGCGAGGTCGGCGGGCAGGCTGACCGGCTCGTGGTCGCGGCCGAGGAGCAGCGGGGCCGGGTGCCCGGCGAGGTAGAGCCGGGCCTTCTCGCCGGTGCCGAGCGAGTCGAGGTCGCTGTCGGTGCCACCCGGGCCGATGACGAGCATGCAGAGCGTCGCGAAGATCTCGTCGCTGCGCCGCTCGTGCTCCAGCACGTGCTGGAGGGTGGTGAGCAGGGCCTCGCCGGTGAGGCCCGCGAAGACCAGGGTGCGCCACGCTATCCGGAGCGCGACGCCGAGCGCGGCCTCGTCCGGGCCGTGGCCGCAGACGTCGCCGATCACGACGTGGACGGTGCCGTCGTCGGTGCGCACGGCGTCGTAGAAGTCGCCGCCGAGCAGGGCACGGCGGCGGCCGGGGCGGTAGCGGCGGGTGAAGGAGAGCCCGGCGCCGTCCAGCAGCGGGGTGGGCAGCAGGTGGCGCTGGAGGCGGGCGTTCTCCTGGCCGCGCAGCTCGGCCTCGACGAGACGGCGCTGGGACTCGTCGGCGCGCTTGCGTTCGACGGCGTAGCGCAGGGCGCGGGCCAGCAGTGGGCCGTCCGTCTCGTGCTTGATCAGGAAGTCCTGGGCGCCGGCGGCGACGGCGGCCGCGCCGAGTTCGGCCCCGGCGGCGTCGGTGAGCACCACGACGGGGATGTGCGGGGCCCTGCGGAGCAGTTCGTGCAGGCCCTCCAGCCCGTCGGAGGAGTCGGACGGGTGTGCGAGGTCGGCGGGCGCGGCGAGGTCGAGCAGCACGCAGCCGAACTCGGGGCCGCGGGAGCGTCCGCGCCGGGCGGAGTGCGCGGGGGAGGCCAGCAGTGCGATGGCCTGGTCGAGGCCGCGGGCCCACTGGATCGCGATGGAGGTGCCGCTGTCGGCCACCGCCGCCTTGATCAGCTGGGCGTCCGAGGCGTCGTCCTCGATGACCAGCAGTCGGAGCGGCGCGGCGCCGGCGGCGTTGTCCGGTCCTGGGCCCGGTCCTGGGCCTGGTCCTGCACCCGGCGACACCTCGGCGACGTGGGAGGGGTGGGCGGCGTGCGCCGCCCGGGCCGCCTGTGAGCGGGGGTGGGGTATCGGGGAAGTCGCCGTTGCCGGGCCGGTCGTGGCCAGGCGGTTGCGGGCATGGCCGACGGGGGCGCCGTGGGCGCCCGGCAGGTCCGCGGCACCCGGTGCCCGCCCGTCTCCCGTTGCGGGCATCGGTGGTTCCTCCCTTTCCCCGACTGCGTAACGGTCGACGTCCGTCCGCAGTGCCCGCCTGGCACCGTGCGCCGGGGAACTTCTCGCGACCATAACGTGATCTCCGGGGATTTCTTTGGCCGACCGGCGCCGTTGTGGTTATTGCCACGCCGGTGGGGGTGTGGTGATCGGACTCGGATGACGGCTGGGATGCCCGGCGCGGCGGTTGCCGTGCGGGGCGGAGAAGGGGGCAAACGGTGGTGGCACGTATCACCCTGGTCGAGGGTGACATCACGGAACAGCAGGTGGACGCGGTGGTGAACGCCGCGAACTCGTCCCTCCTGGGCGGCGGCGGAGTCGACGGTGCGATCCACCGCAAGGGCGGACCGCAGGTCCTTGAGGAGTGCCGTCGGCTGCGCGCCTCGCACTGGGGCAAGGGGCTGCCCACCGGGCGCGCGGTGGCGACGACGGCCGGACGGCTGCCGGCCCGGTGGGTGGTGCACACCGTCGGGCCGGTGTATCGGGCGGAGGAGTACGAGGAGCGGGCGGAGCTGCTGGCCTCCTGCTATCGCGAGTCGCTGCGCGTCGCGGCGGAGCTGGGCGCGCGCACGGTGGCCTTCCCGGCCGTGTCGGCCGGGATCTACGGCTGGCCGCCGGCGGACGCGGCCCGGATCGCGCTGGGCACCGTCGCCGAGGTGCTGGACGGCGGTGACCCGGAGGCGGGCGCGGAGCTGGCGGAGGTGCGGTTCGTGCTGTTCGGGTCGGAGATGTACGGGGTGTTCGAACGGGCCCGACAGGAGCTGCTCGGGCGGGACGACTGACGACACAACGGCTGACGGCGGGGCTGGGCGTGGTGCACACCGAGCGGCGTGTGGTGTCGCCGCTCGGTCGCGTCCATCGTCGCGTGACGGGGCGTCAACACGCCAGAGATATTCGATAACTCGTTCGAGTGAATGCGTCGGGTCGCTCACCAGCTCCCGCCCGGACCGCCCGTCCCGCTCGTGCCGCCGGTACCGCCCGCACGGCGGCTCGGGGCGGGCGGCTAGGGCCGTTCCCGCGGCTACGGCGCGAGCGCCGACCAGGGCACCGTGACCTCGCCCTGCCGCCACCGCCCGCGCGCGTCCACCAGCGGCCAGCTGCCCGCCAGCGCCGTGCAGGCCGCGACCCAGCGCTGCCGCGCCCCGAACGCCCCGTACGGCGCGGCCGCCGCCCAGGCCCGGTCGAAGTCGGCCAGGAAGGCGTGCACCGGCCGCCCCGGCACGTTGTGGTGGATCAGCGCCTTCGGCAGCCGTTCGGCGAGGTCGGAGGGCTGTTCCAGGCCGCCGAGCCGGGCCGCGAAGGTCACCGTCCGGGGTCCCTCCGGGCCGAGCGCGACCCAGACGTGCCGTCGCCCGATCTCGTCGCAGGTGCCCTCGACCAGCAGTCCGTCCGGGGCGAGCCGCGCGCACAGCCGCTCCCAGACCCCGGCCACCGCCGCCTCGTCGTACTGCCGCAGCACGTTGGCCGCCCGGATCAGCCGGGCCGGCGCGCCGCCGTCCAGCGGTACTTCGAAGCCGCCGCGCCGGAAGGTGAGCCGTGGCGGATCGGCGTACGGCAGCGCGGCCGCGACCCGCTCCGGTTCGATCTCGATCCCGACCACGCGGACGTCCGGCCGCACCGCGCGCAGCCGCGCGGCGAGCTCGACGGCCGTCCACGGCGCGGCGCCGTAGCCGAGGTCCACCGCCACCGGGGGGAGCTCGGCGGCGCGCAGCGCGCGGCCGAGGGTGTGGGCGATCCAGCGGTCCATCCGGCGCAGCCGGTTGGTGTTGGTGGTGCCCCGGGTGACGGTCCCCACCGGGCGTCCGGTCCGCCCACGGGAGGGCGCGGCGGTCGCGGGGTCGAAGGAGGCAGCCATGCCCAGAAGGGTAGTCGGGGCGCCGGCGGCACCGTGCTGACCTGGGACGATGCCGGCCCGCCCGACCCGTGCGCCGGACAGGCGAGGCCCGTGCGCCGAGCCGGCGATGTTCGTGGGCCGGGCCGGGAATGCCGAACGCCGCCCGCGTGGTTGGCACACTGGCGGTGATGTGTGCCAACCACGGGCAGCGCACACCGGACAACGGGCGGCCCGGTGCGGACCGCCTAGACGGGCCGCACAGAGGAGGCTTCAGCCAGGTGATCCAGCACCCCGCCCGGTCGGTACGCCGTGCCCAGTCGGCCGTGCCCGCGCGAGGCCGGCTCCAGTCGCTCGTCCCGGGCCGCCGCCGCCCGCGCCGGATAGCGATGCTGAGCGTCCACACCTCGCCGTTGCACCAGCCCGGCACCGGGGACGCCGGCGGGATGAACGTCTACATCGTCGAGCTGGCGAAGCGCCTGGCCGACCTCAACATCGAGGTCGAGGTGTTCACCCGGGCGATCTGTTCGGACGACGCCCCGACGGTCGAGCTGGCCCCGGGGGTGCTGGTCCGCCACGTCACCGCTGGCCCGTACGAGGGCCTGGTCAAGGAGGACCTGCCGGCCCAGCTGTGTGCCTTCACCCACGGGGTGCTGCGGACGGAGGCGGGCCACCGCCCCGGCCACTACGACCTGGTGCACTCGCACTACTGGCTCTCCGGGCAGGTCGGCTGGCTGGCCGCGCAGCGCTGGGGGGTGCCGCTGGTGCACACCATGCACACGATGGCGAAGGTCAAGAACGCCGCGCTGGCCGAGGGCGACACGCCCGAGCCCGCGGCCCGGGTGATCGGCGAGACCCAGGTGGTGGAGGCGGCCGACCGGCTGATCGCCAACACCACCGAGGAGGCCGCCGAGCTGGCTCTGCACTACGCCGCCCGGCCGGACCAGCTGGCCGTCGTCCACCCCGGGGTCAACCTGGACGTCTTCCGCCCCGACGGAGCGCGGGCAACGGCCGCCGCCCGGGCCCGCCTGGGCCTGCCGCAGGACGCCGCCGTGCTGCTCTTCGCCGGCCGGATCCAGCCGCTCAAGGCCCCGGACGTGCTGCTGCGGGCGGTCGCCGCGCTGCTGGCCCGCCGCCCCGAGCTGCGCGAGCGCCTGGTGGTGCCGATCGTCGGCGGCCCGTCCGGCACCGGGCTGGCCCGGCCGGAGAGCCTGCACAAGCTCGCCGCCCAGCTCGGCATCTCCGACGTGGTGCGCTTCCACCCGCCGGTCGGCCAGGAGCGGCTCGCCGAGTGGTACCGCGCGGCGACGGCCCTGGTGATGCCCTCGTACAGCGAGTCCTTCGGCCTGGTCGCGCTGGAGGCGCAGGCCTGCGGCACCCCGGTCGTGGCGGCCGCGGTCGGCGGCTTGCCGGTCGCGGTGCGGGACGGCGAGACCGGCAGCCTGGTGCGCGGCCACGACCCGCTGGACTGGTCGCACGCGCTGGAGCCGTACGTCACCGACCCGGCGCTGGTGGCCCGGCGCGGTGCGGCGGCGGCCCGGCACGCGGCCGCTTTCGGCTGGGACACCGCCGCGGCGACCACCGCCGAGGTGTACGCCGGCAGCCTGGCCCGCCCGGCCGGTCGGCTGGCCGCCGCCCGGCGCCGGCTGACCTGAGGCCGCGTACGGCGGGCCTGAGGTCGCGTGCCGACTGACCTGAGGGCCGCGTACGGCGGGCCTGAGGCCGCGTACCGAGCGACCTGAGGCTGCGCCGGGCCGGTACCGCCGAGTAACGTCGCCTCCATGGCAATCCGCACCAAGGACGAGGCCCTGACCCTCCTGCGCACCGCCCTGGACGACGCCGGGGTGGCCTGGGAGCCGGCCGCCACCGACCCGTACACGCTGGTGGCGACCCTCCCGGGCACCCGGAAGCTGAGCACCCCCTGCGCCCTGCGGGTCGGCGACCACACCCTCTCGGTGAACGCCTTCGTGATCCGCCGCCCCGACGAGAACCACGAGGCCGTCTACCGCCGCCTGCTGGAGCGCAACACCAAGCTGTACGGCGTGGCGTACGCGATCGACGCGCTCGGCGACGTCTACCTGGCCGGCCGGCTGCCGCTGGAGGCGCTCACCCCGGCGGTCGTGGACCGGCTGCTCGGGACGGTGCTGGAGAACGCGGACGAGCCGTTCAACACCCTGCTGGAGCTGGGCTTCGCCTCGGCGATCCGGCGCGAGTGGGAGTGGCGGACCAAGCGCGGGGAGTCCACCCGCAACCTGGCCGCCTTCGCCCATCTGGCCGCCCCGGCCGAGGCCGCAGCCCCGGACGACGCTCCGGCCGCCGGCTGACGGCTGACGGCGACCGGCCCGCCGACTGACGGCGGACCGGTCGCGGACGCTCAGGCGCCCGCCGGAGCCTTCTCGGGCTCCGCCGTGGGCGCCGACACCACGACGGTCCCGGCGGGTCCGGTGCCCTTTGCGGCGCCGGTCCGTTTGCCCAGCAGCGCGTACCCGACCGCGGCGACCGTGCCGCAGATTCCGCACGCGCCCCACAGCGTCCCGCTGCCGGCCCGCTCCAGGAGCACGCCGCCGACGGCGGGGCCGACGAACGAGGCGAGCGACCAGGAGAGTGAGTAGACGCCCTGGTAGCGCCCGCGGGCATGAGTCGGCGACAGCTCGGCGACCAGGCCCATCAGGGTCGGCGTGTAGAGGATCTCCCCGACCGTCCAGACCGCCACGGTGAGGGCGTAGAGCCAGGCGGACGACCCGGCCAGGGCCGTCAGCCCGAATCCCCAGCCGATGAACAGCGCGGCCGCGACCAGCATGGCCGACCAGCTGCGGTTCTCGACCCACCGGGTGAGCGGGATCTGCAGCACCACGATCAGGAGCCCGTTCAGGCCGATGACCAGGCCGTACTCGGTGGAGGTGATCCCCCACCGGCCCATGTCCACGGCGAGGGTGGTCGACCCCTGCTGGAGCACCAGGGCGAGCAGCAGGGTGAGCCCGACCACGGCCATGAAGCGGCGGTCGCGGAACACCGTGCCGAGGCCGACCGCGGGCCCGTCGGCCTTCGCCGCCGGTTCGTCGGGCTTCGTCTCCGGGATCCTGACGAAGATCACCACGGCGCAGAGCACCGTGGACAGCGCGTCCAGCAGGAAGAGCGTGAGGTAGCCGTGGGTGGCGATCAGGCCGGCGACCGCCGAGGAGAGGCCGAAGCCGAGGTTGATCGCCCAGAAGTTCAGCGAGTAGGCGCGGACCCGGTCGGCGGCCGGGACGATGTCCGCGATGATCGCCGAGATGGCCGGCCGGGTGGCGTTGTTGCAGAAGCCCACCAGGAAGGCGACCACCGCGATCGCCACCCGGCCGTCCGTGAAGCCGAGTACGGCGGTGAACAGCGCGGTGCCGAGCTGGGCGGCGAGCAGGGTCGGGCGGCGCCCGATCCGGTCGGTGAGCACCCCGGCGACGATCGCGGAGGCCGCCGAGCCGAGGCCGAACAGGGAGGCGACCAGGCCCGCGTAGGAGGCCGAGTACCCCCGGCTGCTGGTGAGGTAGAGCGCCAGGAAGGTGACCACGAAGGCGCCGAGCCGGTTGACCAGCGTCGAGACCCAGAGCCACCAGAACTGGCGTGGCAGGCCGCCCGCCGTCTCGCTCACCATTCTTCGGAACCGGGCGGCGTCGAGCATGTGGGGGCTCCCGAGGGCAGGCGTCCGCTGAGCGGCGCGGGCAGGCCCCGAATCAGCCGACGCATGTAAGTGGCAGATATGCGCGGCACACGTTACACAGCGGTCGAAGGTCCCCACCAGGGGTTTTCGGGCCCTCCACTAAGCTGGGGCCCATGGCTGACACGACGTACCGACTCATCCTGCTCCGCCACGGCGAGAGCCAGTGGAACCAGAAGAACCTGTTCACCGGTTGGGTCGACGTCGACCTCAACGAGAAGGGCGAGAAGGAGGCCGCTCGCGGTGGCGAGCTCCTGGCCGCCGAGGGCCTGCTCCCCGATGTGGTGCACACCTCACTCCTGCGTCGCGCCATCCGTACCTCGCAGATCGCCCTGGACAAGGCCGACCGCCACTGGATCCCGGTCAACCGCAGCTGGCGCCTGAACGAGCGCCACTACGGCGCGCTGCAGGGCAAGGACAAGGCCCAGACCCTGGCCGAGTTCGGCGACGAGCAGTTCCAGCTGTGGCGCCGCTCGTACGACACCCCGCCGCCGGTGCTGGCCGACGACTCCGAGTACTCGCAGGCCGGTGACGCCCGCTACGCCGAGATCCCGAGCGAGCTGCGTCCGCGCACCGAGTGCCTGAAGGACGTCGTCGACCGGATGCTCCCGTACTGGTACGACGCCATCGTCCCGGACCTCGCCTCCGGCCGGACCGTCCTGGTCACCGCCCACGGCAACAGCCTGCGCGCGCTGGTCAAGCACCTCGACGGCATCTCCGACGAGGCCATCGCCGGCCTGAACATCCCCACCGGCATCCCGCTGGTGTACGAGCTGGACGCCGACTTCAAGCCCGTCGCCAAGGGCGGCCGCTACCTCGACCCGGACGCCGCCGCCGCGGCCATCGAGGCGGTCAAGAACCAGGGCAAGAAGTAAGCGCGAGAAGTAAGCGCGAGAAGTAGTAAGTCCGACCGGGCGAGCAGCAAGCCCGGGGACGAGAAGGCCCCGCCACCGGTTCGCCGGTAGTGGGGCCTTTTCATTCAACCGGCTTGTCGGGCAGGCCAGTTGGGCGGAGCTGAAAGTGGTTCAGACCATTGACGGGCAGTGGCGGCGGCTCCTACCGTGAGGGCACCGGGCAGGCGCGGGCATGCCATGGATCTCCCCGT
Organism: Kitasatospora sp. NPDC034035; assembly: GCF_055575755.1. Classification (NCBI taxonomy): domain Bacteria; kingdom Bacillati; phylum Actinomycetota; class Actinomycetes; order Kitasatosporales; family Streptomycetaceae; genus Kitasatospora; species Kitasatospora sp. NPDC034035. The sequence continues at coordinate 35,878 of NZ_JBVISA010000042.1, forward strand.
CCGGGCCCGCACCCCCACGTGCGTGTCCGCGCCCCGGCGCACTCTCCATCCACCCCCACGGAGGAGCACCATGCGCACACGTCACATCGTCGGGGCGGCGGTCGCCGCGCTGGCGATCCCGCTCACCTTCGCCTTCCCGGCGTCGTCACACGGGTACATCACGACCCCGCCCAGCCGGGCCGCGCTCTGCGCCGCGGACACGGTCCCCTGGGACTGCGGTGAGATCCAGTGGGAGCCGCAGAGCGTCGAGGGTCCGAAGGGCTTCCCCGCCGGCGGCCCGTCCGACGGCACCATCTGCGCCGGCGGCAACGCGCGCTTCGCCGAGCTGGACGACCCGCACGGCGGCGCCTGGCCGACCACGCCGGTGACCGCGGGTCGGCAGCTCACCTTCACCTGGAGGTTCACCGCCCGGCACGCGACCACGAACTTCAAGTACTACCTGACCAAGCCGGGCTACGACGCGAGCCGGCCGGTCAGCCGGGCCGACCTGGAGCTGACGCCCTTCCTGACCGTCCCGTACGGCGGGAAGCAGGTGCCGAGCACGCTCAGCCACACCGCGACCGTCCCGAGCGGGCGCACCGGCCACCAGGTGATCGTCGCTGTCTGGGAGATCGCCGACACCGGGAACGCCTTCTACTCCTGCACCGACGTCACGTTCTGACGTCACGTTCCGAGGTCCGGCGCGGGCCCGGCCGGGGCTGCCGGGTGCACGGCCGTCTCCCTCGGCGGTCGTGCACCCGAGGCCGTCAGTGGCCGCCGCAGCAGCCGCCGTCCGCGCCGCCGCACTGGCAGGGCGCGCCGGACTGGCAGCCGCAGCCGCAGCCCGGGCCGCAGCCGCAGCCGGCGGCGAGGACGGGCAGCAGCTTCGGGGCGGGCGGCTCGACGGTGTCGCGGGCGGGGGCCGGGCGGGTCGGGTTGGCCTTCATCGAGCTGTTCCCTCCGTGAAGCGGGCACACTCCGGCGCCCGATACTTCGAGTGAAACCGCCGAACGGAGGGAGCGTCAACGGGCGCGCAGTGGTGGGACGTACGGAGAACCGTGCGCCCGCACCACCGTCGCCACAGGTTTACTCACCCCTCGGGGGGAGCGGCCGTCGGAACGGAGCTCACTCCGCCGCCGCGTCGGCCTCGGTGGCGGCCACGAACTCGGCCACGTGCTCGCCCGTCACCAGGTACACCACGCGCTTGGCGACCGACACCGCGTGGTCCGCGAAGCGCTCGTAGTAGCGGCCGACCAGGGTGATGTCGACGGCGGTCTCGATGCCGTGGTGCCAGCGCTCGTCGATCAGGTGCGACAGCAGCTCGCGGTGCAGGGTGTCGATGGCGTCGTCGTCCTGCTCCATCTCCAGGGCCTTTTCGACGTCCTTGGTGGCGATCACCAGACCGGCCTTGGCCACCAGGCGCTGGGCGAGCTGGCCCATCTCCAGGACGGTGGAGTGCAGGTCGCGCGGCACGGCCGTGTCGGGGTAGCGCATCCGCGCGACCTTGGCGACGTGCCGGGCGAGGTCGCCACAGCGCTCCAGGTCGGCGCTCATCCGCAGCGAGGTGACGACGATGCGCAGGTCGGTGGCGACCGGCTGCTGCCGGGCGAGCAGGTCGATCGCCCGGTTCTCCAGCTCGTGGTGCAGGTCGTTGATCTTCTCGTCGGCGGCGATCACGTTCTCCGCCAGCGCCAGGTCCGCGTCGAGGAGGGCAGTGGTGGCGCGGCCGAGGGCAGAGCCGACCAGCCGGGCCATCTCGACCAGGTTGTCGCCGATGGCATCGAGTTCCTCGTGGTACGCGTCGCGCATGTTCTCTCCTCAGTAGCTGTGTCGGTGGCGGTGCCGACCGGCCGGCCCGTCCGACCGTCGTTCCGGCGTCCGGGTGACCGCTGCTGGTGGCGCGCATTGTACGCGCACACCCGAGCCGGCGCCCGCTGTTCGGCACACCGGTCTCTCCCACACGGGCTGCCCGGCCAACTTTCCGCTGCCAGGGCGACGGTGTTCGGCCGCTACGGTGAATCGGCAGCCACATGAAGGTGAATTCTCGGCAACGTGCGGTCGATGCCTTGATCCAGCCCTTGGGGAGTGCCCTGGCCGTGCGCTTACGCTGGCCACATGGACGTGAACGTGGCCGCCGCCGCTGCCTGCGCCATTGCCGGGCTCGGCGTCGGCCTCACCGCCTCCATCGCCTTCCGTTGGAGCGAGCGCGAGCAGGCCAAGGGCAAGCACAGCGGCACCAGCGGCAGAAACCACAGCCGGCACCAGGCACTGGGCACCGGCAACCCCGAGCCGCCCCTGCCGCCGGGGGTCGACACCGTGCTCTCCGTGCTGCGCTCCTGCGCGATCGTGCTGGGCGAGGGCGACGAGGTGGTCAAGGCCAGCTCGGCGGCGTACGCGATGGGCCTGGTGCGTGGTGGCGCGGTCGCCGTGGACCAGATGCTCGCGCTGGCCCGCGCCACCCGCCGGGACGGCGAGATCCGCCAGGTCGAGCTGGAGGTGCCCCGTCCGGGCGCGGCCCGCGCGGTCGAGCCGCTCGCGGTCTCCGTCCGGGTCGCCCCGCTGGGCTCCCGGCTGGTGCTGGTGCTGGTCGAGGACCAGACCGAGCGGCGCCGGGTGGAGGCCGTCCGCCGGGACTTCGTGGCCAACGTCAGCCATGAGCTCAAGACCCCGGTCGGCGCCCTGTCGCTGCTCTCCGAGGCGGTCGCCGACGCGTCCGACGACCCGGAGGCGGTGCAGCGCTTCGCCGGCCGGATGCAGGTCGAGGCGACCAGGCTGGCCAGCCTCGTCCAGGAGATCATCGACCTCTCCCGGGTCCAGGACGACCGGCTGATGGTCGACCCGGAGCCGGTCGCGGTGGACGAGCTGATCGCCGAGGCGATCGACCGCTGCCGCCAGCAGGCCGCCGCCAAGCAGATCCTCATCGCCGCGGGCGGCATCGCCGGCCTCTACCTGCACGGCAACCGCGGCCAGCTCGCCGCCGCGCTCGGCAACCTGGTCGAGAACGCCGTCAACTACAGCCCGCCCCGCACCCGGGTGGCGATCGCCACCCGCCGGATCTCCAGCGCCGCGGCGCTCGGCGAGGCGGACGGCGAGCTCATCGAGATCTCGGTCACCGACCAGGGCATCGGCATCTCCGAGAAGGACCGCGAGCGGGTCTTCGAACGCTTCTACCGCGTCGACCCGGCCCGCTCCCGGGCCACCGGCGGCACCGGCCTCGGCCTCTCCATCGTCAAGCACGTCGCCGCCTCGCACGGCGGCACGGTGTCGGTGTGGAGCGTCGAGGGACAGGGGTCGACCTTCACCGTCCGCCTGCCCGCCGGACTGGCGCCCGTCGACGACGAGCCGGACGACGACCCCGACGCCACCGAGCACGACCCCGACGCCACCGAGCACGACCCCGACATGACCGGCCACGACCGGGACGCGACCGGCCACGAGCCGGACGCCGCCGGGCCCGCCGCGACACCCCGAACCCTCACCACGAACCGCACGAACCGTTCGCTCCCCGCTCGGGAGCGGGAACCACACCTGTCAGACACAACCCCTCAGCTTGCCCCGGAGGCCTGATCGTGACCCGAGTACTGGTGGTCGAGGACGAGGAGTCGTTCAGCGACGCCCTCTCGTACATGCTTCGCAAGGAGGGCTTCGAGGTGGCCGTCGCCGCCACCGGCCCCGACGCGCTGGAGCAGTTCGAACGCAACGGTGCCGACCTCGTCCTGCTCGACCTGATGCTGCCGGGCCTGCCCGGCACCGAGGTCTGCCGCCAGCTCCGGGTGCGGTCCAACGTCCCGGTGATCATGGTGACCGCCAAGGACAGCGAGATCGACAAGGTCGTCGGGCTGGAGATAGGCGCTGACGACTACGTCACCAAGCCGTACTCCACCCGGGAGCTGGTCGCCCGGATCCGCGCGGTGCTGCGCCGCCGCGGCGAGGACGGTGGCGCGGGCGAGAACGGCGGCGGCCCGGGCGCCCTGGAGGCGGGCCCGGTCCGGATGGATGTGGACCGGCACGTGGTGACCGTGGACGGCGCCAAGGTCGACCTGCCGCTCAAGGAGTTCGACCTGCTGGAGATGCTGCTGCGCAACGCGGGCCGGGTGCTCACCCGCATGCAGCTGATCGACCGGGTCTGGGGCGCGGACTACGTCGGCGACACCAAGACCCTGGACGTCCACGTGAAGCGCCTGCGGGCCAAGATCGAGCCGGACCCGGGTGCGCCGCGCTACCTGGTCACCGTCCGCGGCCTGGGCTACAAGTTCGAGCCGTAAACCGTAGGGACTCCGCCCACGCGGAAGGCCCCCGCCGGCCGGAGCCGGAGGGGGCCTTCGCGTTGCCTCCGGCAGGCCCGGGCGGGCCCGCCGGAGGCGGTGTGCGGCGTCAGTGGGCGGCCGGGACCGCCGGGGTGGTTGCGCCGGCCGGGACGGCCGCGCCGGTGGCCGTGGCGCCCGGGGTGGCCGTGGCGCCCGGAGTGGTGGTGGCACCGGGGGTGGCGGCACCGGAGGTCGGGGCGGTGGCGGCGGGGGAGCCGCTCTTGACGGGCGTGGCGCTCGCCGAGGGGGTCGGGCCGAAGCCCTTGTACAGGCCCTTGCCGTCCGGGCTCACGCCGGCCTGGGCGTCGACCTTCCGGCCGTCCTTGAACGTGAAGGTCGTGGGGGCGAAACCGCCGACGTGGACAGAAGCGGCGGCGACGGCGGCGGTCGGGTTGCCCTGACCGCCGATCGCCACCGCGCCGCCGGCCGGGATGACGATGCTGGTCAGCGGGGCACCGGCGGCGTCCGCGAAGGACGCGGCGGAGGTGCCGACGGTGATGGACTGCAGCTCGGCCGGGATCTCCGCGGTGTTCGCGATGTTCACGACCACGTTGGCGGGCCCGGTGTAGTCGCCCGAGGTGCCCTCCCCGGTGACGATCACGATGTTGTTCAGTCGAAGGTTCGTCCCGAGGGTTGCCGCCGCGTTGTCGGGCTTGATCTGCAGGGTGTCCGGCGTATTGCCTGCAGCGCAGGAGGACAGCGAGGCGATGGCGATGGCGGCGATTGCGGCGATGCTGCCGCGTCGAAGGCTGCGGCTCACGGCGGCGGCTTCTCCTAAGTCACGTGTCGGTAGGTCAGGTCTCAGATTATCGACCTCACTTATGCGCTCCTCACGGGGTGGTCCCCGTGTCGCACTCCCGGGGGCCCCGGGGGGCCGTCCGGCGGTACCTCCGTCATGTCCCGGTCACATCGTGGACAAGCTTCGACCAAGATCGAATAACGATTGGGCCGCGACCGGAAAAAGGGTGAAAGCTCAAGATCCAATCATGGCTGCGGGGGTGTTGCGCAAGGGTTTCGTCGAACCCCGGAACCGCCTCCGACCTGCGGGAAGCCCCTCTCGAACATCGGTCGCAGCACGTCATGGGGGTGCTTGTCAAGCCCCGAGACCCGCCCTGACCTGCGAAAACGCCCTTCGGGTGCGCCGAGAAGCGTGTTATTCTGGAAAGCCACGGAAGGGGTCCTGTCACATGACGTTCAAGGTTGGCGACACGGTGGTCTACCCCCATCACGGGGCCGCGCTGATCGAGGCCATCGAAACTCGCCAGATCAAAGGTGTGGACAAGACCTACCTGGTGCTCAAGGTGCAGCAGGGAGACCTGACGCTCCGCGTGCCCGCCGAGAACGCGGAGTTCGTCGGTGTGCGCGATGTAGTCGGCCAGGAGGGTCTGGACCGGGTCTTCGAGGTGCTGCGCGCACCGTACACGGAAGAGCCGACCAACTGGTCCCGTCGCTACAAGGCGAACCTGGAGAAGCTCGCCTCGGGCGACGTTATCAAGGTCGCCGAGGTTGTGCGCGACCTCTGGCGTCGCGAGCGCGAGCGCGGCCTCTCGGCCGGCGAGAAGCGGATGCTCGCGAAGGCGCGCCAGATCCTCGTCAGCGAGCTCGCGCTGGCGGAGAACACCAACGAGGACAAGGCGGAAACGCTGCTCGACGAGGTCCTCGCCTCGTAGCGCACGCGTCACCGCATGCGGTCGGGCTACCGCCCAACGCTCACAGCGCCCGGTGCCGGCGCGCCGCTCCTCGGACGAACTGTCCGGGAGTGGTGCAGTGGCACTTCGGGCGCTGAGGCGTGTCCGGACGACGCCTCCCACCCGAGCCGGTCCAGGCCTGCAAGACCGTTTCTGCACCCGCCCTTTCGCGCATTCCGCGGAGCGCGGACCCTGCAGAACCGTGCGGCGGGCAGCGGACCGTGGTTCTTCGGAAGGGGCCCGGTGCGCCCGCCGGGCACGCCAAGGCCATACCCACTTCGCCGAAGGAGTGAAACCTGAACGCGTCAGCAGCAGTCGCAGCAGCAGTGGTGCCCGCCGCCGGACGCGGTGAGCGGCTGGGGCCGGGGGCCCCGAAGGCCCTGCGGGAGCTCGGCGGTGTGCCGCTCCTGGTGCACGCCGTCAGGGCGCTGGCCCGCAGCCGGGCCGTCGGCCTGGTCGTGGTCGCCGCACCCGCCGACGGGGTGGCCGAGGTGGTCGCCCTGCTGGACAGCCACGGGCTGGACGGCAAGGACATCCGCGTGGTGGCCGGCGGCGCGACCCGCCAGGAGTCGGTCCGGCTGGGCTTGGCCGCGATCCCGGAGGACGTGGAGATCGTCCTGGTGCACGACGCGGCCCGTCCGCTCGTGCCGGTCGAGGTGGTGGACGCCGTCGCGGCCGCCGTCCGGGCCGGGGCGCGGGCCGTGGTGCCCGCGGTGCCGCTGGCCGACACCGTGAAGCGGGTCGAGCCGAACCCCGGCCGACCCGAGCCGGTGCTCGACACGCCCGAGCGGTCCACCCTGCGCGCGGTGCAGACCCCGCAGGGCTTCGATCGCGCCACCCTGGTCGAGGTGCACGCCAAGGCGCTGGCCGAGGAGAGCGCGGGCACCGCCGACGCGCCGCCGGTCACCGACGACGCCGGGCTGGTCGAGCGCTACGGCGGCCAGGTCGTCGTGGTGCCCGGCCACGAGGAGGCGTTCAAGGTCACCCGTCCGCTGGACCTCGTGCTCGCCGAGGCCGTACTCGCCCGCCGGAGGGCCGCCGATGCCTACTGACCCGCAGACTCCCGTGATCCCCCGTATCGGGATCGGCACCGACGTGCACGCCTTCGAGCCCGGCCGCCCGCTCTGGGTGGCCGGACTGGAGTGGCCGGACGCCGAGGTCGGGCTCTCCGGGCACTCGGACGCCGACGTCGCCGCGCACGCCGCCTGCGACGCGCTGTTCTCGGCGGCCGGGATCGGCGACCTGGGCGCGCACTTCGGCACCGACCGTCCGGAGTGGGCGGGCGCCGCCGGGGTGAAGCTGCTCGGCGAGGCCGCCCGGCTGGTCCGCGAGGCGGGCTTCGAGATCGGCAACATCGCGGTCCAGGTGATCGGCGTCCGACCGAAGATCGGCAAGCGGCGGGCCGAGGCGCAGGCCGCGCTGTCGGAGGCGGCCGGCGCCCCGGTCTCCGTCTCCGGCACCACCACCGACGGGCTGGGCCTGACCGGCCGGGCCGAGGGGCTGGCCGCGATCGCCACCGCCCTGGTGTACGAGCGGCGTTGAGGCCGGCGGTCCGGTGAGGTGAGCGGGCGAGGTGGGCGGGCGAGGAAGAATCCGTTCCTGACGGGTGTTCACCGGGTGCCGCGGGGCCCGAGTCGATACTGTTCGGTTTCGGGCCCGCGCGGGGTTCCCCCCGGGCCGTTCCCGCCGCCGACGAGATGAGGTTCGCCAGATGACTTCCCAACTCTCCGACCGTGCCAAGGCGTTGATCGACGGCAAGAGCTTCGCCGTGGTCTCCACGATCCAGCCCGACGGCAGCCCCCAGTCCTCGGTGGTCTGGGTCAAGCGGGACGGCGACGACATCCTCTTCTCCACCGTCGAGGGCCGCCGCAAGCACCTCAACCTGGTGCGGGACCCGCGCGTGTCGATCCTGCTCAACCCCGCGGACAGCCCGTACGAGTACCTGGAGGCGCGCGGGGAGATCACCATGACCACCGAGGGCGGCCGCGAGCTGATCGACGAGCTGGCCGCCAAGTACCGCGGGGTGGACAAGTACACCTGGGACGGCCCGGACGACGTCCGGGTGGTGGTGCGGCTCACGCCGCGCAAGGTGGTCGGCAGCATCTGACCTTCCGCCCGCGACCTGCCGTTCCCCGGGATCACGGCACCGTTGTCCCGGGGAATGTAGCGGGGCACCCCCCACCGCCCACTACGCTTGACGCTGTGAGCATTCGTCTGTACGACACCAGCACCCGCCAGGTACGCGACTTCGTCCCGCTTGTACCGGGTTGTGTCTCGATCTACCTGTGCGGCGCTACCGTCCAGTCGGCGCCTCACATCGGGCACATCCGGTCCGGCCTCAACTTCGACATCATGCAGCGGTGGTTCGCCCACCGCGGCTACCAGGTGACCTTCGCCCGGAACGTCACCGACATCGACGACAAGATCATCGCCAAGGAGCGCGAGCTCGGCACGCCGTGGTGGCAGATCGCCTACGAGAACGAGCGCGCCTTCAACGACGGCTACAACGCCCTCGGCTGCCTGCCGCCGACCGTCGAACCGCGGGCCACCGGGCACATCCCCGAGATGGTCGAGATGATGCAGGGGCTCATCGAGAAGGGCCACGCCTACGCGGCCGACGGCAACGTCTACTTCGACGTGAAGTCCTACCCGGACTACCTCGCGCTCTCCAACCAGAAGCTCGAGGACCTGCGCCAGCCGAGCGGCGACGGCGAGACCGGCAAGCGGGACCAGCGCGACTTCGCGATGTGGAAGGCCACCAAGCCGGGCGAGCCCAGCTGGGAGACCCCGTGGGGCCGCGGCCGTCCGGGCTGGCACCTGGAGTGCTCGGCGATGGTCCACAAGTACCTGGGCCCGGCCTTCGACATCCACGGCGGCGGGCTGGACCTGATCTTCCCGCACCACGAGAACGAGATCGCCCAGTCCAAGGCCTACGGCGACGGCTTCGCCAACTTCTGGGTGCACAATGCCTGGGTCACCATGGCCGGCGAGAAGATGAGCAAGTCGCTCGGCAACTCGGTGCTGGTCTCCGAGATGGTCCGCGCGTGGCGGCCGATCGTGCTCCGGTACTACCTGGCGGCCCCGCACTACCGCTCGATGATCGAGTACAGCGAGGAGTCGCTGCGCGAGGCCGAGGCCGGGTTCGCCCGGATCGAGGGCTTCATCCAGCGCGCCGTCGAGCGCTGCGGCACGGTCGACGCGGCGCCCGAGGTGCCGCCGGCCTTCGCCGAGGCGATGGACGACGACTTCGGCGTTCCGCAGGCGCTGGCCGTCGTGCACACCGCCGTCCGCCAGGGCAACAGCGCCCTGAACGCGGACGACAAGGAGAGCGTGGTGGCGCGACTGGCCGAGGTCCGTGCGATGCTCGGAGTACTGGGCCTCGACCCGCTCGACCCGCACTGGGCCGGGACGGAGCGCGGCGAGGACCTCCACGGTGTGGTCGACTCGCTGGTCCGCCTGGTCCTGGACCAGCGGCAGGCGGCGCGCGAGCGCAAGGACTTCGCCACCGCGGATGCCATCCGCGACCAGCTCGGCCTGGCCGGGCTGGCGATCGAGGACACCCCGTCCGGCCCGCGCTGGACGATCAACAACCAGTAACCCCATCCGACGATCGGGGTGATGGGTGGGCCGTACCGGACCGGTGCGGCCCTCCCGCATGACGTAGCGCATGCCGTCGGCCGCCGCCGGACAGAACGGGGCGGCCGGGGCATGCCGGACAGACAGGAAGTACAGCCATGGCCGGCAACAGCCAGCGCAGGAACCGTCGCAACCCCGGATCGAAGAAGGGTGCGGCTGTCGGTACCGGCGGGCACAGCCGGAAGGCGCTCCAGGGCAAGGGCCCGACCCCGCCCGGGGAGGAGCGCAAGGGCCACCCGAAGCAGCGCGCCGCCAACGCCGCGATCAAGCGCGAGCGGGACGCCAAGGCCCGCGCCGGCATGCGCCGGGCCGGTGCCGGCGGTCGCGGTGGCCGCGGCGGCGCGGGCAGCGCCGAACTGGTCTTCGGCCGCAACTCGGTGGTCGAGGCCCTGAAGGGTGACGTGCCGGCCAACGCGCTGTACGTCCAGCAGTTCATCGACACCGACGACCGGGTCCGCGACGCCTTCCAGGCCGCCAACGACCGCGGCATCCCGCTGATGGAGGCCCCGCGCCCCCAGCTCGACCAGATGACCGGCGGGATGAACCACCAGGGCCTGGTGCTCCAGGTCCCGCCGTACGAGTACGCGCACCCCGAGGACCTGCTGGCGGAGGCCGCCGACGCCGGCCAGGACGCGCTGATCATCGCGCTGGACGGGGTCACCGACTCGCGCAACCTGGGCGCCGTGGTCCGCTCCGCCGCCGCCTTCGGCGCGCACGGCGTGGTCATCCCCGAGCGCCGCGCGGCCGGCATGACCGCCGGTGCCTGGAAGACCTCCTCCGGCGCCGCGGCCCGGCTGCCCGTCGCCCGGGCCACCAACCTGACCCGCACCCTGGAGGCGTACCAGAAGGCCGGCCTGATGGTGGTCGGCCTGGCCGCCGACGGCGAGGCCGAGCTGGGCGACCTGGAGCTGCTGAAGGGTCCCGTGGTGATCGTCGCGGGCAGCGAGGGCAAGGGCCTGTCCCGGCTGGTCTCGGAGACCTGCGACATGCGGGTGCGGATCCCGATGTCCGGCCTGACCGAGTCGCTGAACGCCGGTGTCGCGGCGGGCATCGTGCTGTACGAGGCCGCCCGGATGCGCGCCAAGCGCTGAGCACGTTTGACGGGCGGGGCGCAGGCGATCTTCCGAATTGCCCGCAACCCGAGTGAAAGGCGATCGGGCCCGACCGGGTCCGATCGCTTTTTTCATGATCACTTCAAGTGTGCGCCGGACATCCACCCGGGAGAGTGTCCTAAGCGGCCGTCACCCGGTTAGACGGGCGTGGACACCAGAACACCTCGGCGCCCCCTGTTCGGCGGCGGCAGCACCGGGATAGACGCGGGCCCGGGCCTCAACACGGTCAAGGTGGAGTCGGACCCGGCGCGGCTCAGCATCACCCAGGCGAGCTTCCGGCTCCGGCTCGGCGCTCCGGTGGCGCCGCTCATCGAGGCTCCGGCCGGACTGCTGTCCACCGGCGCCGCGTTCGGCGACCCGTACGCCAACCAGGGCCTGATCCGCCGTCCGCTGGTCACCCCGCAGGTCGTCGTGCCCGCCTCCGCCGTCCCGGCGCTGGCCGGGGCCGGGGCAGTGGCCGGCGGCGCACCGCGCCGCAAGGGCCGGGTCACCGCCGTCACCTGGACCGGCCAGGCGCCCCCCGGCGACCTCGCGGCCACCCAGCTGCTGGAAGCGGTGCGCCAGGGCGGCGCTCCGGGGCGCGGCGGCGTCGGCCTGGCCGAGGCGGACACCCAGGTGATCCCGTCCCTCGTCGGCGCCCGGACCGTCCCGCGCCAGCCCCGCGAGGGCAACGGCACCGCCACCGACGCGGGCGTCGGCCCGGTCGGCGAGCCGCACGGCTGGACCCCGAGCGGCGAACTGCCCGAGGTCTGCGCCGCCGACGCCGAAGGCAAGCAGCCCTGGTACCCCGGCCGACGGGTCGACCTCGGCCTGGTGCTGCTGCCACTGCGCGCCGTCCTCGGCTCGCTCTCGGTCTACGCCGGGTTCAGCAAGCTGTGCGACCCGGTGTACTTCGACGGCGGCGAGCGCGGCTCGATGATGCGCTGGCTCTCCTCGCTGCACCCCTGGAAGGTCGCCGAGCCGCTGCTGGCCTTCGCCATGGCGCACCCCGTGGGCGCCGGCCTGGTGGTGTCGTTCACCGAGATCGTGGTCGGCGTGCTGACCGTCCTCGGCCTCTGGCAGCGGCTCGCGGCCGGGGCGGCGATGACGCTCTCCGCCGTGCTGCTGTTCACCGTCAGCTGGCGGTCCGTCCCGGTCTACGACACACCCGACCTGATCTTCCTCGCGGCGTGGAGCCCGCTGCTGATCGCCGGGGCGCCGTTCGCCTCGCTCGACGGCCGGCTCAACCTGGAGGCCTGGCGGCGGTTCGGCGCGGACGCGCCCGGGGCACTGCGCCGCCGGGTGCTGCGCCGGGGCACGGTGGTCACCACGGTCGTCGTCGGCCTGACCCTGCTGCTCGGCTCGATGCTCGGCGCCGCCGTCCGCACCGGCGCCCGCGCGCACCAGGCGCCGACCCGCCCGGCCACCGACTACGGCACCCCGGTGTGGCCGGCCGGCGGCCCGTCCGGCGCCCCGGCCGGCAAGGCCCCGTCCACCTCGCCCTCGCCCGCCGCCCCGCGCCCGGCCACCCCGACGCCGAGCGCCACCGCGCCGGCCACCAAGCCGGCCACCCCGACGCCGAGCGGCAAGACACACTCCGGCAGGGCGGAGACCGGGACGGGCGCCTCCCCGGCACCCGCCGCCCCGTCCGCCGGGTCCGGCGGCTCCGCGCCCGTCCAGCGCAGCACCCCGGGCCCCGGCGGCTCGGGCTCGGCGCCCAAGTCCAGTCCGAGCTCCGGCGCCGGGCTGCTCGGCGGGGTGCTGGGCAGCGCGCCGCTGGCCGACCTGTCCGGCGACGGCCGCGCCTCCCGCCCGGGGGCCCCGACCGCGACCTGAGGCCCCGGTCACGCCGGTCGGCCGGGTGCTCCGTGGGGGAGCACCCGGCCGACCGGCGTTTCGTGGCGCCGCCGTTGTCGCGCCCTGGTTGCTGAAGGCCGTTGCTACTGGGGCGCGCGGCCGGCGCCGGCCGCGAGCTCCTTGGCCGCCTCGGTGAGGTCCTTGGCGGTGTCGATCGCGCGCCAGTACACGCCCTGCGGCAGCTGGTAGCCCGCCAGCCGCTTGCTGCGGGCGAGTTGGGGGAAGGTCGTGCGCTCGTGGTCGCCCACGTCCGGCAGCAGCTCGGCGAACTCCGGGCTGAACACGTACAGGCCGGCGTTGATCAGGAAGGGCGAGGGCGGCGCCTCGATGAAGTCCAGCACGTTGCCGAACTGGTCGGTCTCCACGGCGCCCCACGGGATCCGCGGCCGGGCCAGCGCGAGCGTCGCGACGGCGTCCCGCTCGTGGTGGAAGGCCGCCATGTCGCGCAGGCTGAAGCGGGTCCAGATGTCGCCGTTCGTGGCGTACCAGGGCTCGTCCGAGCGGGGCAGCGCCTTGGCCGCGTACTTGAGCCCGCCGCCGCGCCCGAGCGGCTCCGCCTCGACCACCGTACGCACCCGCAGCGGCAGGTCCGCCTTGTCCAGCCACTCCTCCAGCACGTCGGCGAGGTGCCCGCAGGAGACCACGACATCGGTGACGCCCTCGGCGGCGAGCCAGGCCAGCTGGTGCCCGAGGATCGGCGTACCCGTCCCCGGGATCTCGACCAGCGGCTTCGGGCGGTCGTCCGTGTAGGGGCGCAGCCGGGAGCCCTGGCCGCCGGCCAGGATGACGGCCTGGGTGACCGGCGTCGAGGTCGGCCGGGGTGGGTGCGGCTGCGGGGAGTTCGCGGACTGGAGGGAGTTCGCGGACTGGGGGGAGCTCGGGGACGTGAGGTCGGCGGTGGGGCCGGAGTCAGCGGTCATGTCTGAACAATAGGGCCGCCGCTCCGGCCACGGACCGGACGAGCGTCAACCCACCACGCCCGCCGCGAACGCCCCGTCGCAGACCGGGCGGGCGAAGGAACGGGCCCGCTGGACGTCGCCCTGGTACTTGCGCACCGCCGCCTTGCCCAGTTCGGTGGCCAGCGAGGTGCAGTACGGCGTCAGCGAGGGCTGCTCGCGCATCGAGCGCTCCAGCAGGTCCAGCGCGGCGGACGGGTTCTTCGCCCGTAGCTCGTCCAGCAGGGCCACCCGCAGGGACTCCTGCGGGGCGAGCCCGTCGGCGGTCTTGGCCGCGGTGGTGGAGCGTCCGATCCCGGCGCCGTCGCCGCTGGACGCCGCCACCACCTGCTGGTCTAGCCCGGTCGGCGGGGCCCACGGGACCCGGGTCACGGCGAGGGTGCCGGTGGTCACCAGGACGACCGGCAGGGTCAGGGCGACGGTCTGGCCGATACGGCGCACAAGCTGCTTCACCCTCAGGAGAGTAGCGGTGGGTACGGGCCGGATCGCCCTCCGTTACACCATCGAGTGACACGGTGTCCGGGTTCGTCCCCACGTCGTGTTGACGCGGGGGTGTACGGACGGAGCCCGCCGGACCGGGGAGGGTCCGACGGGCTCCGTCGTGCTCATCAGCCGAGTCGGCAGTTGCCGGCCGGGTCGGCTGCGTCAGTCGCAGACGCTCAGGCGCTTGCCGGTGCCGGTCGCGAAGACGTGGGTCTCGTTGGCGATCGGCACCACGTGGATGGTCTCGCCGCGGGCCGGGATCTGGCGGCCGGGCACGCGGACGACCAGGTCCCTGTCCTCGCCGCCGATCTTGGTGGTGCCGTAGACGAAGCCGTCCGAGCCGAGCTCCTCGACCACGTTCACGGTCACCGCGACGCCCTCGATGCCGCCCGCCGGGACGATCTCGAAGTGCTCGGGGCGGACGCCGACGGTCACCGTCTTGTCGGAGCCGGCGCCGGCCAGGTTCTCGCGCGAGATGTTGACGACCGAGCCGCCGAACTTCACGCCGCCGTCGACCAGCGGCACCTCGACCAGGTTCATGGCCGGCGAGCCGATGAAGCCGGCCACGAACAGGTTGGCGGGCTTGTCGTACATGTTGCGCGGGGTGTCGACCTGCTGCAGCAGACCGTCCTTGAGCACCGCGACCCGGTCGCCCATGGTGAGCGCCTCGGTCTGGTCGTGGGTGACGTACACCGTGGTGATGCCCAGACGGCGCTGCAGGCCGGCGATCTGGGTACGGGTCGAGACGCGGAGCTTGGCGTCCAGGTTCGACAGCGGCTCGTCCATCAGGAAGACCTGCGGCTGGCGGACGATCGCCCGGCCCATCGCGACACGCTGGCGCTGACCGCCGGAGAGCGCCTTCGGCTTGCGGTCCAGGTACTCGGTGAGGTCGAGGATCTTCGCGGCCTCCTCGACCTTGGTGCGGATCTCCGACTTGTTCACGCCGGCGATCTTGAGCGCGAAGCCCATGTTCTCGGCGACGGTCATGTGCGGGTAGAGCGCGTAGTTCTGGAACACCATCGCGATGTCCCGGTCCTTCGGCGGCAGGTGGGTGACGTCCCGGTCGCCGATGCGGATCGAGCCCGTGTTGACGTCCTCCAGACCGGCCAGCATGCGCAGGCTGGTCGACTTGCCGCAGCCCGAGGGGCCGACCAGCACGAGGAACTCGCCGTCCGCGATCTCCAGGTCCAGCGCGTCCACGGACGGCTTGTCCGCCCCGGGGTAGATGCGGGTCGCCTGGTCGTACGTGACAGAAGCCATGGTTGTTGCTCTCCTTCACCGGCAGGAACGTGCCGGACGATCCGAGTAAAGGGGTGTGTGCTTGCTCCGTCGCCCCGTCAGTGGTCTGAACCACTACACGAACCGACTCCCGGCGACGCTACCTGCGCTTCCGCGGCTTGTCAGCCCCCACCGACCCGATTTCGGCATCGGTTCCATCACGCCCGCCCCACCCCACCAACCCCCGGATATCCCACCACGCCGCCACCGCGGCCCGGTAGACTGCCCCCGGTGCCGCCGTGATCCCTCGCGGACGGTCACCGTGCCTCCTTAGCTCAGTTGGCCAGAGCACCGCTCTTGTAAAGCGGGGGTCGTCGGTTCGAACCCGACAGGGGGCTCAGTGCCGGACACGGCAGAAGGGCCAGCTCGCCGGGGTGATCCGGTGGAGCTGGCCCTTCGTCGTTGCTGCGGTCCTACTCGGGCTGTGCCACGGGCGTGCCAGAAGCGCACGGCAGGTGACGGGAACGGCCGGTCGCAGCCAGGCCGAGGAGCCTAGGATCCGGGCATGACCCAAGAGAAGCTCGGCAGGATCCTCAGCTCCGTGGCCAAGCGGATGCGCGCCGACTTTGAGCAGTCCAGGAACTTCAACCACAACGGTGAGGCTGGAACCTCGCGAGAAGCGCTCATTCGCGAGTTTCTCTCAGGCTATTTGCCGTCGCACGTTGAAGCGGTTCACAATGCCGAGATCGTGGCTTCCGCTGGGGAGGTGTCGCCTCAATGCGACGTTGTGCTCATCGATAGAGGGACGCCGCCATTTACTACCCTCAATGGCTACCGCATCATTCCGAACGAATGCGTGTATGGCGTTGTCGAGGTGAAGACAAAGCTAGACAAGGCGCAATTGTTGGATGCCTGTGAGAAGATTGCCAAGGTCCGCCGAATCAGTAAAACCGCCTACAGGCCTATTCCCGGCCTAATTCCTCGTTCTGCATCTGCCTACGGCAGGACGTTTGACTTCTTTCCGACGTCAGGCATGATCGTGGCCTTTGGTAGTCTCGACCTTGAGACCATCGGCGGCCACTTGATCGAGTGGTGCAAGGGGCGCGACCCTATCGAGTGGCCCGACAGTGTCTGGGTTCTCGGAAAGGGGCACCTGCAATGGATGGATCCGAGGAGCGGAAATCTGGACAGATCTCCATCGCCTGGAGCCTCCTTGCTGCAAATCGATGCAATGCCAGAGGATGACATCCTGATGCCGCTGGCTCTCCATCTGAATATCCACTTCTCGGACGCATGGATGAACCCGCTTGATCTGGTGCCATATTCTGGGGCGGCGCCATTGGGTCTCGGCGTCAGGAAATGGGATTCACAGTAGCTGGCGAGCGTTGCTCCGCTTCGAGTATGAGACGGAGCAACGCCTTCGCTGGCTAGCCCAGCTCTGGAGCGTCCGGGCCGACGAACTGGCCGTCGTCTGATTGGTAGACCAATCCGATCCGATGGCGGGCCAACAGGGCCTGCATGTCCGCGGCGGGAGGTGCGGGCAGAAGCACGACCATGCGGGGCTCGTGCTGCCGGGCCGGCGTCTTCACATAGCGGCTGTAGTCGAGCAGCTGGCCAATCGCCATTCGTACATCCTCGCGAGAGCCTGAGCCCTTGGCTTCGTAGAGGACGTGATCAGTGGCGTCATAAAGGTCGGTGCGGAGTGTTGAACTCATTCCCTCGACTTTGATCTGGAATGCACCAGTTTCATGCCCAAGTGACTCCAGCGCAGCCCGGTAAGTCTTTGTCAGTTCAGCCTCGCGCCGAACAGCAATGCTTGCCGCCGTAGCTGCCCGCAGGCTCATCTTGGTAGTAAATTCTTCGGACGCGACAAAGACGCCTTCGGTCGACGCGTGCAGCGCCTTCTTTGTGGCGTTTCGCTTGGGCTTGGTCCGCTGCTTGGGTAGGGAGAGGGCTCCCGTAGTTGCCGGGCCAGAATTCAGCATCGATGCCAGGATTGGCTGAAATGGAACGAACTCTGCCGCAGTTTCCTCGGCTGCCGGGATGGCATCCTTTGGGGAGTTCTCGAATTCGCCATCTGGGCGTAGCCGGAAGACAATGACGTTGCGGAACGTGTCGTTATCGCCACGTACTTTCCGCCAGACGTACGGGAGAGCCTGATCAAGGCTAAAGATGCCTACATAGCGATGCTTCTTGGGTCCATCGCTCTTTGGCTTCTCTGCGAGGACAAAAACGCGAAGCTTGCGGTTCTGCTCAGCATGGCGAAGGACGGCCCGGTTTCCGGTGCCGAAGGCGCCCTCAAACGTCTGGTCGCCAACCTGTCCAGCTCCGGTGTATTCGAAAACCGGGCCCTGGTCATCTTCTTCTGCTAGCCAGCCGTCATAGTAGCCGTACTGCTCGCCGACGGTCGGATCAGAATAGAGATTAACGCTCTCCTTTTCATCGGAGGGGCAGATGCCGCCCTGAGGGCTTCCGCCGAACTCCTGCCGGATCTCCGCCCGAGTGCGGACGTCGCCGGGAACGATCGGGCTGAGGCTAGTCGTCATGGCCAGACCCTAGATCATGGTTCCGACAGGTTGGGGTGCGAGCTACAGATCCATGGCAGTGTCTTCGACGCGAAGAAGCCGGTCCCGCTGGTGGGAACCACGCCAGCGGGACCGGTGGACGGTGATGTCAATCAACCTACGTAGAAGGCGTTGTTTCGGTCGATAGGCCAGGAGCCGCGGGCGGATCGTTGTCCCCGCCGAGCGCCTTGCGGGCGGTCTCGCCCATCTTGTCGGCGATGGCACGGTCCCGGTCGCTGGTCATGTGCTGGTAGATCAGCGCGGCCCGGGTGGTGCTGTGACCCATCCTGGTCATGAGCTCCCGGGTGCTGGCCCCGTTCTGCGCGGCGATGTTGTTGCCGGTGTGTCGGACGTCGTGGAAGTGGATGTCCGGGGAGACGCCGGCCTTGGCCTTGGCGGCCGTCCAGTCGTCCCGGAAGTTGCTCCGGCGGAGCTTGCCGCCCCGGGGACCGACGAAGAACAGCCCGTCCTGCCCCTTGCCTGCGTGGCGCTCCAGGTGGCGTTCGAGGTCCGGGACGATCAGGTCTGGGAACGAGACCGGGCGGAAGCCGGCGCGGCTCTTGGGTGCCTTGGTGATCAGCTTGCCGCTGCTCAGCTCGGCCTGATTCCGGCGGACCCAGAGGATTCGGGCGTCCAGGTCGACGTCCCGGCGGTGGAGCGCGGCCAGCTCGCCGAGCCGGAGTGTGGTGAACGCGGTCAGCAGCACGAGCGCCCGCCACTGCGGCTGGATGGCCGCCGCTACGGCGTACACCTCGGGGACGGTCAGGACGGGCCGTTCCGGGACGTCGTAGGTGTCGGCGCCCTTGATCCGGCACGGGTTGCGCTTGATCAGCTCATCGTCCACGGCTGTGGTCATGATGCTGCGGAGGAGCTGGTACGCCTTGACGACGGTCGGCTCACCAACTCCCGCTTCCAGGAGTCGAGTTCGCCACGTGCGGACGCGGGCGGCCGTGATCTCGGAGATGAACTTCCCGCCGAGTACAGGCTTGATGTGCAGCCGAAGGACGCCCTCGTAGCGCTCCCTGGTGGTGTCCTCCAGCTTCCGTTCCTTGAGCCACTTGTCGGCGAAGTCGCCGAACTTCACCTTCCCGGCATCTGGGTCTGTCCACTGCTCGCGCTTGATGTCCGCCTCGATGAGCGTGAGCGCGACCTCGGCGTCGGTCTTGGTGGGGTAGGTCTCCTCGCCGGGGCGCATCACACCGGTGACGGGATCGGGGTAGCGGATCTGGAAGCGGCCAGACGGGAGCTTGCGGACCGAGCCGAAGCGCCGGCGGTTGCCCCTGGAGTTGGCCATTAGGCCACCACCCGCAGTCGACGGGACCGGGCAGCCGGCTGGACGGTGTTCGCGGACACGTAGGCGGCGAGGACGCTTTCCGTGATGCGGACGTGGTGGCCGACCTTGACGAAGGCGATCCGGCGTTCCGCGACCAGGCGCCGGGGGAATCGCTCCCCGCTGGTCTCCCAGGTGCCGAGGCGTTCGGCGACTTCCTTGACGGTCAGCAGGCGGTCCATGCCTGTTCCCCCTCTTCTCGCGCGAGTTGTGCGCGCATCTCCTGTCGGTCGGTGGTCTGGCGTTCGTGCAGGTCCCGGGCGATGCGGGCAGCGAGCATGGACTCACCCGGGGAGTTCCCGGCGCCGGCGAAGGCCCAGTGGGCGACGACCAGAGTCTCGGCTTCGGGCAGGTCGTCCAGGTCCGGGAGCCCGGCGGCGAGGAGCCGTTCCCGGAGTTCCGTGCGGGCCTGGTCGGCGCGGTAGTCGGCGCGGACCTGGCGGAGGGCTCCGAGGGTGGTCGAGTAGGTGGGGGACTTGCTGGAGAAGTGGCCGCGGAAGCCGAGCATGTGGGACCAGTGCGCGAGCAGCCGACCGGGGTAGTGCTGGTCGAGGTCCCAGCAGGCTTCGATCAGGCGGCGGGTGTGGGCAGGCAGGTCGTGCCGGTCGAGTTCGTGGCGCTCCAGGATGCGGCGGTCCACGGTCTCGGTCGTCTCAGCGGACTTGGTGGCGTACTTGGCCACGTACGAGGCCACCGCCTGCTCCGTGATCTCCCCGGAAGAGAAGGCGCCAATCGGCCGGACGTCGACCTGCGTGCCCCACTGAAGGACCCGGGCGGGCTGGTCACCCCCCGCGGCGACAGGCACACCGGCGCGGCGTGCGGCAGCCCGGATCGCAGCGTCCAGGACTGCGACCGTGGCCCAGTCGGGCGGGGGCGTGCCGGGGCCGTCGGGGCCGTCGATGCGGATGACAGCGTGAAAGTGAACAGCGCCCCGGCGCTGGTACTCGGCGACCTTGCCGAACGAGATCTTCGCCTGCTCCTTGAACTCGTACTGGTACAGCCCGGCTATCTTCGCCATGACCCGGAACAGGTAGATCGTGAAGCGGCGCCACAGGTCGGGGGCGTGGTTATTCCACAGCACTGCGTGCCCGTAGTCGTACGTCTCCGGATCGAGCGGCGTCCCGAGGATCGGCGACCCGGCGGGGTGGGTGAAGCCGCACCGGCAGGCGCCCTTGTCGGGCCGGTTGTGGACCGGGCCGAACGACGGGGCTGTGAGGGTTGCGAAGACGCGGGGGTGGGAGCGGACCGTGATCGGGACGCCCTTGGTGGTGTCTCCGGCGAGGCCGGCACGGATCAGGTGGAACGTGTCCGCCGAGTACGTCCGCGCGCACGAGGCGCATCGGGAGGCCCGGCGGTTGCCGCAGGCGACCTTGAGACGTCCGCCGGGTTCGTGGTCGGTGGAGTAGCGGTGCCAGACGGCGCCGGTCGGGGCGTGGGTGAGGGTGCGGAAGCCCTTGAGGTGGATCGGGTTCGAGCAGCCGCCGGTGCGGCGTAGCTGGTCGTGGAGACGGGGCAGGTCGCCCCGGGAGGCGAGCCGGGTCAGGTCTGCGAGGACCAGCTGGTCCGGGAGTTGGTGAAGCACAGGGGCGTCTCCTATGGGGAGAAGGCCCCGGAGCCTGGTTGGCGAGCGGCTCCGGGGCGGAGCGGCTCAGGACGGGTTGGCGGGCTTCTGGTGGCGGTCAATCCACTTCTCCGCGCAGACCTTGTGGACGGGCTTGCCGCGGTCGGAGCGGAGGTTGGTGGGCTTGTCGCAGACGCTGCAGGGGGCGGGCTTCTGGGCCCAGTGTTTGGAGTCGCGCCAGTCGAGGGGGGCCACCGGTCAGGCCGCCTTGGCGGTGGTGGCCAGCGGGCGGGCGACGGTGCCGGCGCCGTGGCAGGTCGGGCAGGTGACCGGGACCGTGGCGCGGGAACCGTCGCGGAGGCGCACGCCCGTGGCGATGTGCGCCGTGGCGTGACCCGAGCAGTTCGGACAGATCCGGTTCGGGGCGTGGTTGTCCTGCGGCATGATGGTGCTCTCCTTCGTGGGCTTCGGTTCGGGAAGGGGTTGCGGCCCCGGCGGCGGCGGGATGCTTGGCGGCGTGTTGCCGCCCCGGGGCCGGTCTTCTAATCAGCGGCGGCGGGAGGTACGGCCGTCGCGCTTGTGCGCGTACATGTCCCGGTCGGCGGAGGCGAGCGCGTCCGTGAGCGAGACGACCGGCAGCTCGGCGACGGGGCAGATGCCCACTGAGGCGGAGGCCGGGAGCGCGAGACCGGCGTACGGAACCGGCTGGTTGAGGGCCGCGCGGAGGTCGGGCAGGCGCGCGGCGGTGTCCAGGACGGCGGCGGCGAACTCGTCCCCGCCGAGGCGGGCGGCGATGCCGGTACGGCCGCACCAGGCGGACAAGCGCGCGGCGGTGGCGGTGATGACCGCGTCGCCGGCGGCGTGGCCGTAGGTGTCGTTGGTGGCCTTGAAGTCGTCCAGGTCGATCAGCAGCACCGAGGCACGGTCCGGGTGGCGTTGGGTCAGCCGGTGGGCTCGGGCGGTGAAGCCGTCCCGGGTGTGGAGCCCGGTGAGCGGGTCACGTCGGGCTGTGGCGAGGCGCTGGCTCAGCCAGGTGCCGTGGGTGGTCCATCCGATCAGCGGTACACCGGCGGCAAGGATCGTGGGCACGTCCATGTGCGGTCCTTCGTGATGGGGGTGGTTGGGGTTGCGATCTCCGGGGCGGCGGGATGCTGGCGGCGTGTTGGCCGTCCCGGGGAGGTCAAAGACCGAGGCGCTGGGCGCGGCCGGCGGCCTGTTCGAGCAGGTGGTGGATGTCGGCCCGGCGGGTGGTGGGGCGGTCGTTGTACTCGTCCGGCGAGCGGACGGGGCGACCGGTGGCGTGCAGGATCTCCATGAGCTGGACCCGGGCAGTGGTGACGGTGGCCGGGGTGCCGTAGCCGTGAGCGAGGACGGCGGCCTGGGCGCCGAGGAGGCAGACGCGGCCGGCGGAGTCCCACATGGCGCCTTGGAGCCAGCCGAAGGCGTCGAGGTAGCGGGAGGTGAGCCGGAGGTGGCCGGCGGCGGTCACCGGCACCGAGCGGGCCGGGCGGTGGGTGATCCGGTCGAGGAGCGTGAGCCGGGGCACCGGGTAGCCGGCGTTCCAGGGCTGGATGGTGGAGCCGAGCGGCGAGACGTACGGGACCGCGATGCGCGCCGGGGCGGGCAGCGAGGCCAGGTAAGCCTCGATCTCGGCTACGAGGCCGGAGCCGTCCACGGTGACCAGGGGCGGCAGACGGACGGTGGTTTTCACAGTCAACTCTCCCTTGCCGATGGCTACTTGGTGGTGGACTTGTTGATGATGTTCACGCCGTCATGGGTCGTGTTGTCGATCAGCGGGGCGGCGGAGGTGTCGGCGAGGTAGAAGCCGAGGAGGACGAGCGCGGCGACGGCCCACCAGCGCAGGCGGAGGTTCCGCACGATGAACCAGGCGGCGAGCGCGAGGATGAACAGGAACGGCAACTGGACGTTCATCAGGTGAGTCCTTCAGGCGAGTTCGGCGGCGAGTGCCGAGGCGAGCGGGTCTTGGACTCCGAGCCGGGCGCGGAGCGTGGCGGCGTCGATCGGGGTTCCGGTGCGGTTGCGGTGGTCGTCGGCGACCTTGCGGGCGTGGTCGAGGAGGAAGGCCGGGACCGCGGGCGCCGGGGTCGGCGCGGGGACCGGGGGCGGAGTCGGAGCGGAGGCGGGTTCGATTGCCGGGACAGTGGCGGGCGGATCGACTGGGGTCGGCTCGGCGTCCGGTTCGGAGATCGGCTCGGTGGCCGGGACGTAGAGCGGCGGGACGTCGTCGGCTTCGGCGTCGTCCGGTTCCGGGTCGATCAGCTCGGCTTCCTCACCAGGCGCCGTGGTCGCGTGGGCCAGCAGCGTGCCGCCGAGGAAGGCGGCGGCTGGCCAGCCAGCGACCAGGACGCGGAGCCAGGCCGGGGCATTGCTGAGGTCGAGGAGTCCGGCGGTGCCGACGTTGGCGCCGAGTGAGGCTGCCAGGGCAATCACGAACCAGCACCAGGCGAGCCGACGGGCGGTTCCGCCGCGCATCCGGCGCCAGGCGGCGACGAGCAAGAGGTCGACGGACACCGGGTAGGCCCAGGACTTCCAGCCGCTCTGGCCGGCGGCCTCAGCGAGGTCGTGGAGGTGGGCGAAGGAGAGCGCGGCGGCGATCACGGCTTGCGCAAGAACGGCGTCCAGCTTGGGGAGTCGGCGCATGTCGATTCACCCGGTACTGGTCGCTCGGCGCGCGGCGGTGACATAGAGGCGACGCTGGCCGGAGTCCCGGGCGGGGCGCTCCTTGACGTCGTGCACGTGCCACAGCCGGCAGAGGTCGGCCACGACGAACGGAACGTCGTTGACGTCGCAGATCACCCGGATCTGGATCACGGCGACACCTCCAGGGCGATGCCGGTGCCGAGGCAGTCGAGGCAGGTGGCTTCCTGCTCGGCGATCCGACGGCGGCGGACGCCACGGCCGACGTACACGGACTCGGTGGTCTGGCCGGTGCCCTTGCACGGAGTGCAGGGCGCGGGCTTCGGCTGTGTGGTGCGCTTGCGGGCAGCCATCGGGGTCACCGGCTGTTGCGCCGCTTGGCGCGGTCGGCGGCGGTGCGGGCCTCTCGGGCGACCTGGGCGGCGTCGCGGTCGTCCGGGTTGGCCTGGGCGATGCGCTCCAGCAGCTCCGCCTTCTCGGCGAGCAGCGGTTCGGTGTCGGCGTCGTCGTTGGCGACCTTGAGGTGACCAAGGAAGGCGCCGATCTCGGCGATGGACGGCTTGCGGGGCATTGGTGATCTCCTTTACGTGGGCGCTTAGGGTGAAGGCCGATGGCGGCGGGCTTACGTGCGGCCGCGGCGTGATCAGAGCTCGTTGCGGCGGTCGGCCCAGAAGGTCGATTCGGACAGGGCCGACCACATGGCGTCGTCGGCCTTCTGCAGGTCCGCGTGGGTGCGCGCGATGTCGGCGGGCGTGCCGTGGTCGGCAGCCTGCACGGCAGCGACGCCGGCGGCGTTCCTCGCCCGGTGCGCTTCGGCGTATCGCCCGTGCGCCTCGTGCTGACGAGCGGTAAGCGAGTCGCGGTGGCTGTTGGAGGAGTTGTCGGAGTTCTTGCGGCTGAACAGGCCCATGGCAGGCTCCTTCGGTGTTTCGGGCATGGCGGTGGTAGGGACTTGGCGCGAGACGGCGCGTCGACCGTTGGTGAGGTGCTGCTACTCGGCGGCCGGGACCGGCGCGAAGCTCGGCGGCGCCGAGGGCATCGGCGGGATGTTCGCCGGGGTGGCGACCTGCGGGCGGAAAGCCGCCAGGCGGTCCAGGACGGGCGTCATGTGCGCGAACTCTGCGCAACGCTCGGCGACCTCGGAGAGCGAGCGGAACGGGGTGCGGATCTCGGACCACTGGCCGGAGGTGTCGCCGGCGACGGCCATGCCGGGCATGTCCGGGCTGATCCGGGTGGACGCGGCGACCGCGGCGTCGGAGATGTCCCCGAGCCCCATCTTCGCCGTCTCCAGGTCGTTGACCCGGTGGACGGTGCGTCCGGTCAGCTGGGAACGGAGCAGAGTCGCACCCCTGCCCAGCTCCGAGCCGAAGCGCTGGCCCGAGATCTCCAAGAAGATGCCGGAGGCGCGGGCGAGTTGGGCGAGCCGGACGAGCGCGGTGACGATCTGGTTCCGCCGCTCCTCATCGGCCCTGCTGGCGACCAGGAACAGCTCGGCGATCTCATCCACCACGACGACGATCGGCACCGGCCGGACCTTCGCGGGCAGGCCCCAGATGTCGGCGGTCAGGTCTTCGGGCGCCACCGAACCGGGGACACCCTGGTAGTCGCGGATCAGGTCGTACCGGTCGTCCATCTCGACCAGCAGCGCGAGCAGTAGTCCGAGTGCTTCGCCCTGGTCGGTGGCCAGCGCGGACAGCCGCGGAGCGAAGGGGCGCTGTTCGACGCCGCGCTTGCAGTCGATCCCCACGAGGGCGACCGGCTGCGGGGCGAGGCCGTGGACCAGGTTCCGGGTGAACATCGACTTCCCGGCCTGGTTGGCACCAAGGTTCAGCCCGTTCGGAGCCTGCCGGAAGTCCCGATGGTGCACGGTGCCATCGGCCCGAAGCGCGACCGGGATGCGCAACAGTTCATGGGACTTGGCGCCGGCCCGACGAGGCATGCGCACGTTGCGCAGCACGTCGAAGCCGACTATCCGCAAAGCCACCACACCGGGCTTGACCTCCGAGACGTGCACCGCGTGAACGCCCCAGGCGTGCCGCAGCCGCTCGGCCGCATCGACCAGGTCCGACGTCTGTTGCCCACGGGCGAGCCGTAACCGGACGCTTAGCCCCGTCGAGCTCGCGCGCACTCCACGGATCTTCGGCATTGCGGGCTTGGCCGGCCGACTGGTGGCGGACGAGGCCATAGCGCGCCAGAACGAGGGCTCTACGGTGAGCCCGCAGGCCTCCATGACGTTCTCGTAGTCGTGCCGGATGCGGTGGAGGGTCAGCGGGAGACCGACGGTGGCCCAGTAGGTCCGCGGCATCTTCGACTTGGCGTAGAACGCGCCGGAGCCGACGGCCGCCGCGGGGACGCTCAGCTCCAGGAGCGTCGTCAGGGTGTCCACGGCGGTCAGGCGTTCGTGCCGGCGAGGGCCGGGGCGGCGGCGACGGTCACGGCGTCCGCCCGGAAGGCGATCCCGGAACGGCGCTGGCCGTTGAACTCGTTCTCCCACGGCCGCGCGATAAGCCGGGTGAGGCTGACCAGCATGCCCGGTGCCAGCCCGTCCGGGACGCCCGGCTGCGGCACGGTCAGGGACAGGATGTCGGCCTCGCCGTTGGCCACGAACGTGACGTCCAGGGTGACCAGCGGCGCGCCGGTCTCGGCGTCCATGGCCATCTCGCCGGTGCGGCGGTCCTTGAGCTTCGGGCGGGGTGCCTGGGCGACCATCACGAGAGCGGCGGTCGTGTCGACGGGGATGAAGCGCATGGGCTTGGCTCCTTCATCTGGCACCGAGGGAGTGTCGTCGTCCTCGGAGCAGCTTCACCACGGCAGATACCGTGCGTCATCAGCACCTCCTGAGATCTTGTCCTCAAGTCCTCATTAGGAGTTGCCGTGGTGAAAACTATGACGGCCCATCAGTCAGTCGTCAACACCTCTTTAGGACTTAGGATGGGCCCGAGACTCCGACAGGACGGTGACCAGCACCATGGCGAAGCGGTACGAGCAGATCGCGGCCAAGCTCAAGGCCCAGATCGACGACGGAAGCCTCCCGCCGGGTGAGCGGCTGCCCGCCGAGACCGAGCTGGCCGACATCTACGACGTGAGCGTCCCGACCATCCGGCAGGCCGTTGGTGTCCTTCAGAACCAGGGACTCGTGGACAAGCAGCATGGGCGCGGCACCTTCGTCCGCCGGCAGCCGACCCCGGTCACCCGTGACAACCTGCGCCACCAGTGGGAGAAGGACCGTGCCCGCCAGCCGGAGTCGGAGCGCGCGAAGACCGGCGCCACCGAGCACGACACGGGGCTCACCGTGAACGATCTCGTCTTTGCGGCCCAGTACGAGCAGACACCGGCGGACGCCGATCTCGCTGCGGCTTTCGGCATCCCGGAAGGCACCATCCTGCTGAGGCGCACCTATCGCACCCGGCACAGCGGGGAGCGCACGCCGTTCAACACCGCCCGGTCCTACCTCGTGCTGGACATGATCAAGGGCAACCCAGACCTGCTCCGCGAGGACCAGGAGCCGTGGCCCGGTGGCACGCAGAACCAGCTGTTCACCGTCGGCATCGAGCTCGACCGCGTAGTCGAGACCTTCCGGGCCCGGCCCCCGACTAGCGAGGAGATCGAAGAGCTCGGCCTTCCGGCGGGCGTGTCTGTGATCCTCCTCAGGAAGACTTGCTTCGACACGACGGACCGCGTGGTGGAGGTCGCCGATGTAGTACTGCCCGGCGACCGTACCGAGATGGTCTACACGACCCAGCTGAGCAGGTGGTGAGCATGACCAATCTCGTAACCGTGATCACGGCCGTCCACGGGCCGAGCGCCGAGTATCTGGCGGACGCCTACAAGTCGCTCCTGGACCAGGACCTCCCGGACGGCTGGGACTGGCAGTGGGTGATCCAGCAGGACGGCGAGACGGACGAGGTGGCCCCGCACGTCCCGGATGACGCGCGGATCAGCTTCGGTCAGGGCCGCCACGGGCGGGCGGGTATGGCTCGGACCATGGGGCTCTCGCGGGCCAGCGGGCAGTTCGTGAAGGTACTCGATGCCGATGACCAGCTTCCCGCGGGCACGCTGGCCCGAGACGTTGCGGTCCTCACCAGCTGGCCGGACGTGGCATGGACGACTTCGCGCGTGCTGGACCTGCTCCCGGACGGCAGCACGGTCGGCTTCGACCAGGACCCGCCGGCGGGACCGATCGAGCGGGGCGAGGTACTGGCCCACTGGAAGGCCTACAACTTCCGCGCCCAGGTCCACCCAGCGACGCTGTGCGTTCGGCGGAACCTGCTGCTCGCACTCGGCGGATGGATGGCGCTCCCGGCTTCCGAGGACACCGGGCTGTTGATGTCTCTCAACGCGGTCAGTCGCGGGTGGTTCATCGAGGAGACCGGCCTCCTCTACCGCAAGTGGCCGGGGCAGAGCACCCACCAGGCGGCGCACAGCCAGGAGGTCGAACGCACGGCCCGTATGTCGGTCATCCAGGCCCGGGCAGAGTCGCTGCTGGCACTGGAGAGCTGGCGTCTCGACGCCAGCTGAGACAACCAATTGAGGACGGCCCCGGCAGCACTAGCGTCGGGGCCGTTTCACTGCCTGATTTAGGTCCGCTCGGACGCCTCATCCACGTTCCGGGCGCCCGGCAGCAGCAGCCCGCGGGCGGTGTGTTGCTCCCCCTCGAACCGGCCTCGAACGCCGAGGTCCGCGCGTGCAGCCTCGTGGAACCGGTTGATCGCCTTGAATGCCTCGGTGTGCAGCGCCCGCCACTCCGCGAGACTGCCAACGACCAGGCCCCGAGCCTGCCACCCGATCGCGGCAAGAGTCTCCTGGATGGCGTGGGCCGCCTCGATCACCTCATCCCCGGCGAGCAGCATGATCCGCTCGAACGCCCGCGCCTGGGTACCGCCAGCCTCGGTCAGCTCCATCGACAACTCGTGCTCTGTGCGGGGCATCTGCCGGATCTCTTCCCGCACCTCATAGAGGAGCACCGCGATGTGAATCGAGGTCCGGACCTGCCCGACATAGTCGGCGTACGCGTCAAGTTTCTTCTCGTCCCAGCGAAGACGCAGGCCGTCCTTGCGTTTGCTCCGCTCCATCAGATGGTTCGTGACGTACGTGGTCAACCCACCGAGCACGACAGCGGCGATGGTCACTAGCTGGGTGATCGTATCCATGGCCCCCGCACCGAGGATGTGAGCTGCAGTCAGATCTGAACCTGCCGATGATAGGCGGCCGACGAGCCCGGATGCAGAGCGGAGTGGCAAGGACGCAGGTCGGAGGTGGTGGAGGGGATGGGAGAGGGGTTGTTACGAGTTTCGCTACTTCATCAAGGGCGCGCACGGCGCGCCAGCGCGCGGCCCAGCCGCTCGCCGTCGCTCCTGTCTCCGCCCCGCTCCGTCGGCGGCTGGCCGCGCACGTCGAACGTGCGGCCGGGAGGGATGCCGAGGTCAGAGCCCGTCGTGGCTGGGGTCGGGCGGTTCCACGGTTTTACCCACCTCCCAGGCTCGGGACCCGAGTCGAGCAAGAACGGGGGGCCACTCGGCCAAATTGCGGTCAGGCCCAAAGAGCCCTGACCGAGTCGCAACAGCTTACGGCCCCCCGATCATGCTCGACCCCAAACCAGGCAGGACACCGGCCAAAACCGTTCCACCGCCTGCGTGCCCCCTATGCTCTGTGGATGGCGGGACCACACAAGTCCCCCTTCGGCGTGGTCCTCAAGGAGCATGATGGCTACTGCGACTTTCAAGATCGGCGGGACGGAGATCCTGACTAAGGACCGAGAGGACGCTCTCCTTGAGCTTGCCAAGGATCTGGAAGCGTTGGATCTTGAGTCCCAAATCGATTATCGGCCGCCGACTGGGCGGGGAGTCACCTGGTATGAGGTACTAGGTATCTACCTTGGCGGAAAAGCGCTAGATGCGCTAGCTGGTTACGCGCTGAAGTCACTTGCTGAAGCCACGCTTGGGAAAGCCATCGCATGGGCCAGGCGGAGGCTTGAGCGTGGTGAGACGAGGCGCCCCCAATCAGTCACGATCTATGGACCTGATGGGCAAGCTATCGCGTCACTGGTCGTCCGACCTGGCGGTGAAGTCGAACTGAGCCGCTTGGAAGCCGGGCAGCCTGCGGGTAGCGGGGAGTCACCCGAGCAACCCCCTGCCTAGTCAAGCTCATTTCCATGGCAAGAAGAAATGCCTCGTGCCTCAGCCATGTCCGCTTGGGCGGGAGCCACGGGGAACATCAGCCCATCAGAGCGGGCTGGCAATGCTGGCCCGGCTGCCATAAGGCACGGCACACGGCAGTGACCACCTACTGCCCACAGGAGGCGGGTCTGATTCGCAATTATCGAACACGCTGCCATGGGAGAAGTTTGCATTCGGCTGGATATCTATCTCTAGATGGCCTAGCGTACGACCTGCAGGCGGGGGCGCTCAGTCGATGGAAGCGTCTGGAGAGATTGAGCATTCACGAGGCCAAAGACCCAGCTATTGAGCTCATTAAGATTGGCGTCTAGATCCGAGGCGACGTCCTGCAGTGAGATCCTCCGTTCCCAGAGCGAGCCGAATACCTTTTGAAGGAGGAGGGAAGTCTCTCGCTCGCCTTCCCCTGGTTCTCCAGTTCGGTACCCCAGTCGACCGAGCTCGATCACCGTCTGCCTGTACTGCCATTCAGTGAGCTTGCCGAGAGCGTGAAGTCGATAGGTAAGAGCCAAGGCCGAGACGTTCCAGTGCCGCTTGAGCCGAATAATTTGGTCGGTCGTCGGAGATTCAGGCACCCGTGATGCCACACTGCGACGTGGCATCAGAAGAGTTGACGCAAATTCGTCAGCCTCTTTCTCGGCCGCTCGGGTGCGAGTTCCGGAGTCGTCATCCGCGTGCATCACGAGATGGCCGAGCTCATGCGCTACGTCAAACCTGCTGCGCTCGGCCGTTTTCATGGTATTCAGGAAGATAAATGGCCGACCATCGCGCATGAACGAGAATGCGTCAACTTCGGGATATTCAGGCGCGAGAGAGAATACCCTAACTCCGTGTCCTTCGACCAGGTGGATCATGTTTCTAATGGCGGTATCCTCGCCGAGCCGCCATGTGGACCGGACATAATCGACTGCGACGGTTGGGGGCATTTTCCTCCCGGGCGTCGGGAGATCGACCTGCGGGAGCTTAAAATGCTCGTCCATCCATTCGCTGAGCTCTACCGCAAGTCGGGATTCGGCCAGCGCTGCGTCGCGAGTTCCTGCCGCCAGTTTACTGCGTGCACGAAAATTGACCGACCTGACATCGATTTCATCGATTTCTGGCGCCGCGAAGAATGGCAGTGGGAAGTCTAGTGCGGCTGCAATCTTTGCGAGCGTAGCCTCGGATGGCTGTTGCCGGCCATTTTCATAATTGGAAATGCTCTGGCTGCTCACACCGACCTGACCCCCGAGCTCGACTAGGGTCATCCCTCTCCGCTTTCGTGCCAACGTAAGCCGGGTCGGAGTGAACATAAGCCTTTCCTCTACAGTTAAGCCGCCACGTCAGCGCGGCTCGACAGAAATGATGTCCGGGGGCCCGAAGCCATCGTTGAGGTCATCGATGGAGTCGTCGGGCTCAAGGCCGTACGGTTCGTCCGGAATGATCCGGCGATACCAGTCCTGCATGTAACCGCGAGCGGTGAGCCGCTCCGGGAGCGAAATCTCGTACCGGATCTCCTGCTTCTTCCGGTCGAAGTAGACCAGCAGCAGCCACAGGTTGTAGCCCGCCAGGTCATCCGCCGGCTCCACCTCGAACGCTTCCCGCTCCAGGAAGGGGATCTGGCCGATCGGCACGTTGCGATCAACCAGCTTCTTTGTGAGCTCGCCCTTGGGGTAGCGCGAGCTCGGCTGCTTCTTGTGCGTCCGGAGGCCTGTGAGGCTGTTGCCGCTCGTCACTCCCAGGGCAACCCGCGTGTCCGCGTTGCGGATGATCGGCAGTACTCCGGCGAGGTTGATCCGCTCAAGACCGGCTCGAACGGATTGCTGGCTCAGGCTGGAAACCAGCCCGTTGTATGCGTAGATCCCGGGTGCGATCGGTGCGGCGTGCTTCGAGCAGAGTCGACGCTCCGTGCTGCTCGCGCCCAACGCCTCCCTGATCCACTCTCCCCCCAAGCCGAGCTTCGACAGTTCGGCGTCGAAGCCACCAGAAGGTGCCGGCGTAGCCAGCCCGACGATCATCCTGCCTCCAGGGCACTTATGGATGCCGCCCCTCAAATGAGGGTCGGAAACTATAAGCCGCAGGGTACACCCCGCCACCGACAGGGCGGCCCTTGAAGGCCTTGCATTATTCGAATAGTTGTTCTAGGAGGAGCTTAGCTGCAGGTCAGCGCTGTTTCAAGGCGGACGCGCCCATAGTCGGCAATGTGTCACGCAAAGGTATGCACTAGTCATCCCTGCGTATGGGGAGAACGACCGTCAACCTTCTGCGGATGCGGTCACCCTGTGCAGGTGCGTGTGATGTATTGCGGGGACCATAGGATGCCTGGCTCGTCGGGAGCTGGCTCCGTGCCACAGGCGTGCCAGAACGGGCGGTACGTGGCGGTCGGTCGCGGGTGCTGGCGGTGCGGGGGCAGGGGAACCGGCAGGGTGGACGAGCCGCAGGTCACGCCGGGTGTCGAACGCCTGTCCTTGTAAAGCGGGGGTCGTCGGTTCGAACCCGACAGGGGGCTCCAAAACGGAAGGCCGCCGATCTGCCCGAAAGTGCAGGTCGGCGGCCTTCTTCGCGTCTACGTGGATCTGAGCGACCCCCGCTTCGGCGGGTGGGCGGGGCGAGGATGGTGGCGCGTCGAGCGCGACCTCGTCCCTGTGTTCGGTGGGCACCGTGGGGCGGGCCGGGCGGCCCCCGGTGCCCACCGTCGCCGACCGACTGAGTGGCAGTCAGCTGCGTTCCGCCCTGGCCGCCGCCCCTCCCGGCGAGGTGATCGCCGCCTGGCGCGCGGCAGGGAAGGGATTCTCGCGGGCCGCGGCAACCTTTTCGGGGCCGGTGACAACCAGGTGTCGTCCGGCCGGGCGGTCCGGCCGGAGGAAGCGGCTGAAAGAGAGCACCGACATGTCCCCTCGCCCCTCCACGCCGTCGGAGGCGTCTCCCCCCGGCGACCACGGACGCCGTGGTCGTCCGTCGTTCCGCTCGGCCCTACCGGGTCAGCGGCAGACGCATCGTCGCCGCCGGTTGTACCAGCGTCGGGGTTTCTGGGCGGCCGTCGGCCTTGCTGTCGTGGGCGGCTCCGTGGTCGTGGTCAACACGGCCTCGGCGGGAACCGTGGACGTGGACACGAAGCCCTGGTACATGCTGGTCAACCGCAACAGCGGCGAGGTGCTGGACGGCCTCCGTTACGCCACGAACGACGGTGCTGCGGTGGTGCAGTGGGGCCGTCACGACGGGGCCAACCAGCAGTGGCGGTTCATCGACGCGGGTGACGGGAACTACCGGCTGCAGAACCGCAACTCCGGCAAGGTGCTGGACGACTACGGCTGGTCGAAGACCGCCGGCTCCGGCCTGGTGCAGTGGCGCGACCTGAACGGCGCCAACCAGCAGTTCCACCTGGAGAAGTCGCCGGACGGCTACCTGCGTCTGATCAACCGCTTCAGTGGCATGGCCGTCGAGGTCCAGAGCGGTTCCAAGACCGACGGGGGCCGCGTCGCCCAGTACCACGACTGGGGTGGCGCCAACCAGCAGTGGCTGCTCGTCCCGGTCGGGAACGCCGGCGGCACCGGGAGCGCGGCGGGCTCCGACAGCACCCCCACCCCCAGCACCCCCACCCCCAGCACCCCCAGCCCCGCCGTGCCCACCACGGCTGCCACGCCGGGCGGCGGCACTGCGACAGGCCAGGCTACGAGCGGGACCCGCCCGCCGTCGGCGCCGTCTCCGGCCGCCGGCGGTAGCGGCGCCTCGGCGACACGTTTCATGGGCAGCAGCACGGTGCTCATCGGCGGCTCGATGTCCGACGCCTCGGCGACCGCCGCGCCGTTCGACGTGCGATACGCCTATGTGCACAGCCAGCCCGCGCCCTCGTCGGCCTACTATTCGGCAGCGCTCTGCCAGGCCGCGTGGACGAGCTGGTGGGGCTGCTGGGGCGGCAACACCACGGCGCCCGGCAACTACGTGACCTGGGGCGACACCCATGCGGCCCAGGCGACGTACCAGGGCAAGCCGCGGCCGCAGAAGAACTTCTGGACCTGGTACTCGTTGCGCGACCTCGGGGATGCGGCGGGCCAGGGCGACGGCCCGGGCGAGGTCGTCGCCATCAACAAGGCCGACCTGCTCACCCGCTACATGAACGACTACCGGTTCTTCCTCCAGAAGATCGGCAACAACCACGACATGATCGACATCGAGCCCGACTTCTGGGGCTACGTCCGCTCGCTCGGCAATCCGCACCAGGTCGCCGCGCAGGTCACGGCAGCGAATCCGACGGACTGCGGATCGCAGGAGAACAGCGCCGCCGGACTCGCCGGTTGCCTGATAGCGATGGCGCACAAGTACGCGCCGAACACGGGCGCGGGGTTCCACCTCACCTGCTGGGACTGGCAGACCAACGTCCAGGGATGCGTCAAGGACTACGCGGACCTCGGGGCGAAGAACGCCGACTTCCTGGCCACCGATGTGGTGGACCGCGACGCGGGCTGGTACGCACAGCCGGCGCACGGCGGCCGTGACACCTTCTGGACCGACCAGAAGGCCGCTGCCGCGCTGGGCTTCTACAAGACGATGGCCGAGTCGGTGGGCAAGCCGGTGGTCCTGTGGCAGATCCCCGTGGGCAACATGGCGCAGAACAACACCCTCAACCACTACAAGGACGACAAGGTGGACTGGTTCTTCGCGCACATGGACCAGGTGGCGAACGCGCATATCGCCGGCCTCCTGTTCGGTGCGGGCCAGCAGGAACAGACAGGGGTCGAGTCCGACGGCGGGAACCTGATCAACAAGACGATCGCGTACCACAACTCGGGTGGTACGGCGCTCAAGTAGCCGCACGCAGCCTGTCGGCCCCTTCCCTTCGCCGTGGGCGCCGATGGTCATCTCGCATCAAGGAACCCCAGCCGACGCACGGCTGGGGTTCCTTGATGTGGTGGGTATCGGTCAGTGCTGCAGGGTGAGGAGGCCCGGCCGGTACGGCAGTTGGTCGTAGGGGCCGGTCGCGGTGGGGGACTTGCCCTGGTAGAGGAACTGCAGGTTGCAGGGGTCGATGGTCATGGTCTGGTCGGGG
>NZ_JBVISA010000043.1:0-58505 GCF_055575755.1 Kitasatospora sp. NPDC034035
TTTGGCACGCTGTTGAGTTCTCAAGGAACGGACGCTTCCTTCGGACCGCCTTCCAGCGGACCCTCCGGGCTTCGTTCTTTCGTGTTCCCAGCTTACCAGATGTTTTCCGCTCCGTTTACCGGGGCTTTTCGCATCTGAAATCTGGTGTTAACCGCCAAGTTGTGGCGACTCGACCAACCATAGCGGGTCGGTGACCGGAGTGCGAATCGAGGCGCGCTTGGTGTCACCCGGTCGGCGGCATGATTTGTTGCTCTCGCGAGCATATACAGCAGTGGTCCCGATTCGCCAAGATGCCTGTAGAGTTCGGCACATCGGCCGAGAGGACTAGACCACTCGCGGGCTGGCGAGACGCCCGCCGACAGGCGGGCGGGGGCGGGGTTTTCGCCCGGGAATGTTGACAGATGTCCGAAGTTGACATGATTTAGGCTTCAGCTGATCGTCGTGCCGCTCCTCGCGGCCGCTCGCTGTACTGCGCCCTTGGGAGGCACCACCATGACCACTGTGACGTCGCCGCTGACCGGCAAGGTCGTCGGGCTCGCCGGCGTGCCGGACCCGGTGTTCTCGGGCGCGATGGTCGGCCCCGGTACCGCGATCGACCCGGTTCGTCGGCCCACCGAGGCGCTCTCTCCGGTGGACGGCGTCGTCGTCTCCATGCACCCGCACGCCTTCGTCGTCGTGGACGCCGAGGGCCACGGTGTGCTGACCCACCTCGGGATCGACACCGTCCAGCTCAACGGCGAGGGCTTCGAGCTGCTCGTCACCAAGGGCGACACGGTGACCCGCGGCCAGGCCGTCATCAAGTGGGACCCGTCCGCCGTCGAGGCCGCCGGCAAGTCGCCGATCTCGCCGATCGTCGCGCTGGAGGCCACCCCGGACTCGCTCGGCGACCTGCGGGAGGACGGCGAGGCCGTCTCCGGCGAGCCGCTGTTCAGCTGGAGCTGACCCTCTCGGCCACCGATACACACCCGCCCCGCAGGAAGTGACGGGGCGGCCCGGCACTCAGCGGTTCCCGGCGGGGCCGCTCCTCTCAGCGGAGACAGGTAGATGGAGAAGACACTGCGCGGCGTGGGTGTCAGCCACGGGGTCGCGATCGGCCAGGTGCGGCACATGGGGACGGCGGTTCTGGAGCCCCCGGCCACCCAGATCCCGACCGAGGACGCCCCGCGGGAGCAGGCACGCGCCCAGGCCGCCGTGGAGGCGGTCGCCGCCGACCTGATCGCGCGCGGCAACCTGGCGGGCGGCGAGGCGCAGGCCGTCCTCGAGGCCCAGGCGCTGATGGCGCAGGACCCCGAGCTGATGGCCGACGTGTCCCGCCGGATCGCCGTCGGCAGCAGTGCCGAGCGCGGTGTGTACGACGCCTTCGCCGCCTACCGCGCGCTGCTCGCCTCCGCCGGGGAGTACCTGGCCGGGCGGGTCGCCGACCTGGACGACGTGCGGAACCGGATCGTGGCCCGGCTGCTCGGGGTGCCGATGCCGGGTGTGCCGGACAGCGACGAGCCGTACGTGCTGTTCGCGCGGGACCTGGCGCCGGCCGACACCGCGCTGCTGGACCCGACGCTGGTGCTCGGCTTCGTGACCGAGGAGGGCGGGCCGACCAGCCACAGCGCCATCCTGGCGCGGGCGATGGGCGTGCCGGCCGTCGTGGCGCTGCCCGGTGCGACCGATGTCGCCGAGGGCACCGTCGTCGCGGTGGACGGCAGCTCGGGCGATGTGCTGCTGGAGCCGTCGCAGGAGAGGCAGGACGAGCTGCGGGCGATCGCCGCCGAGCGCAAGGCCGCGCTGGCCGCTTCCTCCGGTCCGGGGC
This sequence comes from Kitasatospora sp. NPDC034035, assembly GCF_055575755.1. Taxonomy (NCBI): domain Bacteria; kingdom Bacillati; phylum Actinomycetota; class Actinomycetes; order Kitasatosporales; family Streptomycetaceae; genus Kitasatospora; species Kitasatospora sp. NPDC034035. Next base: position 1,805 of record NZ_JBVISA010000043.1, read on the forward strand.
AGACCTCGGACGGGCACCGCGTCCCGCTGCTCGCCAACGTGGGTGGCCCGGCGGACGTGCCGGCCGCGCTGGAGAACGGCGCCGAGGGCGTCGGCCTGTTCCGTACCGAGTTCCTGTTCCTGGACGACTCGGCGAAGGCTCCCGGCGAGGAGAAGCAGGTCGAGGCGTACCGCAAGGTGCTGGAGGCCTTCCCCGAGGGCCGGGTCGTGGTCCGGGTGCTCGACGCGGGCGCGGACAAGCCGCTGGACTTCCTGACTCCGGCCGACGAGCCGAACCCGGCGCTCGGCGTACGCGGTCTCCGTACCCTGCTGGAGCACCCCGAGGTGCTGCGCACCCAGCTGCGGGCGCTGGCCACGGCGGCCGCGGGTCTGCCGGTGCACCTGGAGGTGATGGCGCCGATGGTGGCCGACCGCCAGGACGCCAAGGACTTCGCGACCGCGTGCCGCGAGGCCGGGCTGGACGCCAAGTTCGGTGCGATGGTGGAGATCCCCTCGGCCGCGCTGCGGGCCAGGTCGATCCTTCAGGAGGTCGAGTTCCTGTCGCTGGGGACCAACGACCTGGCGCAGTACACCTTCGCGGCCGATCGCCAGGTCGGTGCGCTGGCGCGGCTGCAGGACCCGTGGCAGCCGGCGCTGCTGGACCTGATCGCCGCGGCGGCCGACGCCGCGCGGGCGAGCGGCAAGAGCTGCGGCGTCTGCGGCGAGGCGGCCTCCGACCCGCTGCTGGCCGTGGTGCTGACCGGTCTGGGCGTCACCAGCCTCTCGATGGGCTCCGCGTCGATCCCGTACGTGCGGACCGCGCTGGCCAAGTACACGCTGGCGCAGTGTCGCCGGGCGGCCGAGGCGGCCCGGGCCGCGGACAGCGCCGAGGAGGCGCGGGTCGCGGCGCAGCAGGTGCTGTCCGGCGAGTAAGGGCCGAGTAACAGCGCTGAAGGCGAGAACACGAGAAGGGGCGCCCTCACCATCGCGGTGGGGGCGCCCCTTTCGTGTGCGTCGGGGAGGTCAGGCCCGGCGGTCGATGCGGAGCCGCTCGAAGAAGCGCAGGTGCTCGATGTTGTCGACGGAGCCGGGGTTGACGGCCTGCTCCAGCGGGGTGCCGGAGAGGATGCGCTTGACCGGGACCTCGATCCGCTTGCCGGTGAGGGTGTGCGGGAGGCCGCGGACGGCGATGACCTCGTCGGGGACGTGGCGCGGGGAGAGTTCGGTGCGCAGCGAGGTGCGGATGCGGCCGATGAGGTCGTCGTTCAGTTCGGCGCCGGGGGCGAGGACGACGAACAGCGGCATCCAGTAGCCGCCGTCGGGTTCCTCCAGGCCGATGACCAGGGACTCGGCGATCTCGGGGAGGCGCTCGACCACCTCGTAGATGTCCGAGGAGCCCATCCGGACGCCCTGACGGTTGAGGGTGGAGTCGGAGCGGCCGTGGATGACGACGGTGCCCCGGGAGGTGACGGTGATCCAGTCGCCGTGGCGCCAGATGCCGGGGTACATGTCGAAGTAGCTGTCGTGGTACCGGGTGCCCTCGGGGTCGTTCCAGAAGCCGGTGGGCATGGACGGGATGGGCTTGGTGACGACGAGTTCGCCGACCGCGTCGGTGAGCGGCTTGCCCTGGACGTCCCAGGACTCGACGGCGGCGCCGAGGCAGGGGGCCTGGATCTCGCCGAGGTACACCGGGAGGGTGGGGACGCCGCCGACGAAGCAGGAGCAGACGTCGGTGCCGCCGCTGACGGAGGCGAGCCAGACGTCCTCCTTGACCTCGTCGTAGATCCAGCGGAAGCCGTCGGGGGGCAGCGGGGAGCCGGTGGTGCCGATGCAGCGCACGGCGGAGACGTCGAGGTCGCGGCCGGGGTGGAGCTCGGCCTTGCGGCTGGCGATCACGTAGGCGGCGGAGGTTCCGAGGACGGTGGCGCCGGTGCGGGCGGCGACGGACCAGAGGGCGCCGGTGTCGGGGTGGCCGGGGCTGCCGTCGTAGGTGACGATCGTGGACCCGACGAGGAGGCCGGCCAGCAGGAAGTTCCACATCATCCAGCCGGTGGAGGTGTACCAGAGGAAGCGGTCCTGGGGGCCGAGGTCGAGGTGGAGGCCGGCCTGCTTGAGGTGTTCGAGCAGGATGCCGCCCTGGCTCTGGATGATGGCCTTGGGCAGGCCGGTGGTGCCGGAGGAGTAGAGGACCCAGAGCGGGTGGTCGAAGGGGACCGGCTCGAAGACCGGCTCGACGTCGTCGGAGACCAGGTCGTCCCAGGTCAGGGCACCCTCGGGGGCGGGGGCGCCGAGCAGCGGGATGTGGACGACAGTGCGCAGGCTGGGGAGCTCGCGGCGCAGCTCGGCGACGACCTCGGTGCGGTCGTGGTCCTTGCCGCCGTAGTGGTAGCCGTCGATGGCGAAGAGGACGGCGGGTTCGATCTGCTGGAGGCGGTCGAGGACGCTGCGGGCGCCGAAGTCGGGGGCGCAGCTGGTCCAGATCGCGCCGACGGCGGCGGTGGCGAGGAGGGCGACGGCGGCCTGCGGGATGTTGGGCAGGTAGGCGCTGACGCGGTCGCCGGGGCCGATGCCCTGGGCGCGCAGGGCGGCGGCGAGGGAGCCGACCTGGCGGCGGAGTTCGGACCAGGTGAGGGCGACGGGCTGCTCGGTGGTCTCGTCGAGGTGGAGGATCGCGGGGCGGTCGGCGTTGGCGCTCTTCTCACCGTCGGGGCCGGGCTCGGCCGCGCGCAGGGCGTGCTCGGCGTAGTTGAGGCGGGCGCCGGGGAACCAGCGGGCGCCCGGCATGGCCGGGTCGGCGAGGACGGCCTCGGGGGCCTGGGTGAAGCGGACGTCGAACCACTGGGTGACCGCGGTCCAGAACCGGTCGAGGTCCTCGGTGGACCAGGTGTGCAGGTCGGCGTAGCGCTGGGCGGCCTGCTGGTCGTCGGCGGCCGGGGCGAGCGCGGCGGCCGGGGCGCCGTGGTGTTCGGCGGCCCAGGCCTGGAAGGCCACCAGGCTGGTGGCGGCGGCGCGAGCGGGGTTGGGGCGCCAGAGCGGCTGGTCCTGGGGTGGGGTGCTCACGGTGGTGGTCTCCCGGCCGGTGGTGGGGACGGGAGAGCTTGTGGCAGACCCGTCCGGTTGGGCTGTCGGTGCAGACCATGCCATGTGCGCGGCCGTCGCGCCAGGGTCGGCCGCCGAGCGGCGGGGAGGTCAGCGGGGGGCGAACTCGCCGCTGAACCAGCGGCTCAGGACCCCGTTGTGGAAGTCCCAGACGAGCGCGGTGTCGGCGGTGGCGAGCAGCCAGCCGTCGGTCTCGTCGGTGGGGCGCGAGGGCGGGAGCTCGGCGAGCGGGCGGGCGGGGAGCAGGCCGCAGAGCATCACGAAGCGGCCGTAGGGGTCGGAGGCGGTGTGGATCAGGGTGACCTCGGTGGGGTCGGCCGCGATGCCGGTCTCCTCCTGCAGTTCGCGGACGCAGGCCTGCTGCCAGCTCTCGCCGTAGTCCATGTAGCCGCCGGGGAAGGCGAGTTCGCCGTAGCCGGGTTCGATGGTGCGGCGGATGACGACCAGGGCGGGGTCGGCGTCGGGCCGGGTGACGGGGAGGACGGTGACCGCGACGGGCAGCGGGTTGCGGTAGCTGATCTCGGTGCAGCCCGGGCAGGTGCGGGGCCAGGCCCGGGTGCCGGCCGGGTAGGGCGTACCGCAGAAGTGGCAGTGGGAGAACGGCCGGTGGACGGCCTGGGTCGCTTCGTCAGTCGTCATGGCCGGATGGTAGCCCCGGTGGCGTGACCGGGTCCCCGGGTCTTCGGTGATCAGACCGGCGGGCCAGCAGGTGATCAGGCGAGCGGGTGATCAGTGCGGCCCGGCGTCGCCGGGCGGGTCCTCGCGGGTGGGACGGAGCAGGGCGGGGTGCAGCAGGCCTGCGCCGCCGGCGTGGTAGGTGCGGGCGCGGGGGCCGCCGCGGGCGCCGCCGCGCTCGGTGGTGGTGCCGGTGCTCTCGACGAAGCCGGGGACGGAGAGGACCTTGCGGTGGAAGTTGCCGGGGTGGAGCTTCTCGTCCCAGACCGCCTCGTAGACGGCGCGCAGGTCCGGGATGGTGAAGTCGTGGGGCAGGAAGGCGGTGGCCAGCGGGCTGTACTCGAGCTTGGCACGCACCCGGTCGAGCCCGTCGGCGAGGATCCGGGCGTGGTCGAAGGCCAGCGTGAGCGCAGTGGGGCCGGTGCGCCCGTCGACGCCACCCCCGTGGGTGTCGGCGGGCGCACCGGCGGCTCGGGACCGGCCGCTGGGCCGGAGGTCCAGGTCGCGGACGGGGTGCCAGGCGGCGGCCGCGGCGTCCGTCCCGGCCTGGGGGTCGGGGAGGTCCGGTGCGAAGGCGAGGTAGGCGACGGAGACGACGTGCATCCGCGGATCCCGGTCGGGGGCGCCGTAGGTGCCGAGCTGCTCGAGGTGGAAGCGGCAGAGCTTGGCCTCGGCGTCGGCGGCACCCTGCAGGCCCGTCTCCTCGGCGAGTTCGCGGGCGGCGGCCTCGTCCAGGCTCTCCTCGCCGGCCCGAAGGAAGCCGCCGGGCAGCGCCCAGCAGCCCTGGTAGGGCGGGGCGCCGCGCTCGACGAGCAGGACGTGCAGGCTGCCGTGGCGCAGGGTCAGGGCCACCACGTCGACCGTGACGGCGATCGGGGCGTAGGCGCGCGGGTCGTACGCGGCGAGCCACTCCTGCTCGGCCTCGGGCCCGGTGCCGGGCCGGTCGTCCGCCGCCATCGCCGGTTCCTCTCCGTGCTCGCGGTGCTCGCTCTTGTCTTCAGTGTTGTCAGGTGCTGCTGTTCAGGTGCTGTCGTTCTCGGGCTGAGCACAACGTAGCGATCCGGGTTCCCCGGCGGCAAATGCTTTTCCCGGTCGGCCGGGGCGCCGGCCTTCTAGGCTGTGACCAGCAACGACCGCGTCAGAGGAGGCCGACATGCCCACTGCTCCCCCGCCGGACTTCGCCACGGCGCTGGCCGCCGGTCCGCTGGTGCTGGACGGTGGGATGTCGAACCAGTTGGCGGCGGCGGGGCACGACCTGTCGGACGAGCTGTGGTCGGCGCGGCTGCTGGCGGACGACCCGGGGGCGGTGGTGGCGGCGCACCGGGCGTACTTCGAGGCCGGCGCGGACGTCGCCATCACGGCGAGCTACCAGGCGAGCTTCGAGGGCTTCGCCCGTCGCGGCGTCGGCCGGGCGCAGGCCGCGCGGCTGCTGGCGAGCAGCGTGGAGCTGGCCCGGGAGGCGGCGCGGGCCGAGCCCGGCAGGCGGCGGCGCTGGGTGGCGGCGTCGGTGGGCCCGTACGGGGCGGTGCTGGCGGACGGTTCGGAGTACCGGGGCCGGTACGGGCTGGGCGTCGCGGAGCTGGTGGCCTTCCACCGGCCGCGGCTGGAGGTGCTGGCGGCGGCCCGGCCGGACGTGCTGGCGTTGGAGACGGTGCCGGACGCGGACGAGGCCCGGGCGCTGCTGGAGCTGGTGCGCGGGCTGGGGGTGCCGGCCTGGCTGTCGTACAGCGTCGAGGGGGACCGGACCCGGGCCGGGCAGCCGCTCGCGGAGGCGTTCGCGCTCGCGGCGGAGGTGGACGAGGTGCTGGCGGTGGGCGTCAACTGCTGTACGCCACAGGACGCGGACCGGGCGGTGGCGCTGGCCGCCGAGGTGACCGGGAAGCCGGTGGTGGTCTACCCGAACAGTGGGGAGGAGTGGGACGCCGGGCGCCGTGGCTGGCACGGGGAGGCGACCTTCCGCTCGGCCCGGGTGGGCGGCTGGCTCGCGGACGGGGCCCGGCTGGTGGGCGGCTGCTGCCGGGTCGGGCCGGACGGGATCGCGGCGCTCGCGGCGGAGGTGGCGGTGCGCCGGGGTCCGTCGAACGACCTGGAAGGCTGAGACCCGGCCGGAGTGAGGCCGGAGAATCGCGGGAGCCGGAGCACCGCAGGGGCCCGAGATTCCGGCCCCTGGCACCCGGCCGGGGACCGGTTACCGAGGGGGAAGGTGCACGGAGCCAGTACGGCCTGGCAGACTCGTCCCGTCACCACTGCGGTCGACATTGTCGACCGCCTGTCAGCGCGGAGGTATCCATGCCCGGCCCGATCCAGTCGCTTTCCCGGGCCGCCGCGATCATGCGCCTGCTGGCCGGCGGCGAGCGCCGCCTCGGCCTGTCCGAGGTCTCGACGGCGCTGGGCCTCGCCAAGGGCACCGCGCACGGCATCCTGCGCACGCTGCAGCAGGAGGGGTTCGTCGAGCAGGACCCGGAGAGCGGCAAGTACCAGCTGGGCGCGGAGCTGCTGCGGCTGGGGCAGAGCTATCTGGACGTGCACGAGCTGCGGGCGCGGGCCCTGGTGTGGGCGGACGACCTGGCCCGGGCGGCCGGGGAAACGGTCTACCTGGGGGTGCTGCACCAGCAGGGCGTGCTGATCGTGCACCACGTGTTCCGGCCGGACGACACCCGCCAGGTGCTGGAGGTCGGCTCGATGCAGCCGCTGCACAGCACCGCGCTCGGCAAGATGCTGCTGGCCTACGACCCGGTCGCACGTGGGGAGTTGGGCGACGGTCCGTACGAGTCGTACACCATGCGCACGCTCACCGAGGCCGCCGACGTGGACGCCGAGTGCGCGCTGATCCGCGAGCGCGGCTGGGCCGACGCGGTCGAGGAGACCTGGGAGGGCGTGGCCTCGATCGGCGCGCTGATCCAGGACCGGCGGCGCAACCCGGTGGGCGCGGTGTGCATCAGCGGGCCGGTGGAGCGGGTCTGCGAGGACGGCTTCGTGAGGCCCTCGCTGGTGGCCTCGGTACGCAGCGCGGCGCGCGCGATCTCGCGCGATCTGGGTGCCGGGCGGTTCTGAAAAAGCGTTCACATCGTCACGCTGAGGCGCGGACGGGCGGTAGGCCTGTCCGCGCCTTGGCGTTTTGTCCTGTTTCGGGGCGCTCCGCTCGGTAACTTCGGGGAGCGGGCCGAGGCAAGGGTCACAGCTGCGCAACCCCGCCTTGACGTGGGGGCGACCTGGGGAGGAAGCTTCCGCATGACGGTCGACATTGTCGAACGATGGCCGGGGAGATCACTCCCCCAGTGCGCTCACCCACACAGCGATCGACCGGCCGCCCACCCCCACCCACACCTCCGGGCCATATGGACAAGGGAGTCTTTGTGTCCGCGTTCTCCAACGGCGACGTATTCGTCGGCGAAACCCTCGGCACCGCCGCCCTGATACTCCTCGGCGGTGGCGTTTGCGCCGCCGTGACCCTCAAGAAGTCGAAGGCCGTCAACGCCGGCTGGCTGGCGATCACCTTCGGCTGGGGATTCGCGGTCCTCATCGCCGCCTACATGTCGGCTCCGAAGTCCGGCGCGCACCTCAATCCGGCCGTCACCATCGCGCTCGCGGTGAAGAGCGGCGAATGGAGCCAGGTGCCGCTCTACCTCTGCTCGCAGCTGCTCGGCGCGATCATCGGCGCCGTGCTGGTCTGGGCGACCTACCTCGGACAGTTCAACGCCAACGAGGAGCCCACCCTCGGCATCTTCTCGACCGGGCCCGAGATCCGGAACCCGATCCAGAACGTGCTCACCGAGGTCATCGGCACCTTCGTGCTCTGCTTCGCGATCCTCACCATCGGCACTAACTCCGGCCTCTCCCAGTCCGGCACCGGCACCCTGATGGTCGCCTTCACCGTCGTCGGCATCGGCCTCTCGCTGGGCGGCCCGACCGGCTACGCGATCAACCCGGCCCGTGACCTCGGCCCGCGCATCGCCCACGCCCTGCTGCCGATCCCCAAGAAGGGCGGCTCGGACTGGTCGTACGCCTGGGTCCCGGTCGTCGGACCGATCATCGGCGGCCTCGCGGCCGGCGGCCTGTACAACGCCCTCTTCTAAAGACCCCTCTTCACAAGAGCGGTGTCGACCCCGCCGAACACGGGGACTGACCGAGAAGCGCGTCAGGCCCACCCACCCCGTACCCCCGAACCCGAGCCGAGGACCCTCCCATGACCTCCACCGGTAACTACATCGCTGCGATCGACCAGGGCACCACCTCCAGCCGCTGCATCATCTTCGGCGCCGACGGCCGGATCGTCTCCGTCGACCAGCAGGAGCACCGGCAGATCTTCCCCCAGCCCGGCTACGTCGAGCACGACGCCAGCGAGATCTGGACCCGGGTGCAGTCGGTCGTCCGCGGTGCCCTGGAGAAGGCCGGACTGACCAAGGACGACATCCGCGCCATCGGCATCACCAACCAGCGCGAGACCACCGTCCTGTGGGACAAGAACACCGGTGAGCCGGTGCACAACGCGCTGGTGTGGCAGGACACCCGCACCGAGGGGCTCTGCCGCGAGCTGGGCCGCAACGTCGGCCAGGACCGCTTCCGCCGCGAGACCGGCCTCCCGCTGGCCAGCTACTTCGCCGGCCCGAAGATCCGCTGGCTGCTGGACAACGTCGAGGGCCTGCGCGAGCGCGCCGAGGCCGGCGACATCCTGTTCGGCACCATGGACACCTGGGTGATCTGGAACCTCACCGGCGGTGTCGACGGCGGCAAGCACGTCACCGACGTGACCAACGCCAGCCGCACCATGCTGATGAACCTGAAGACGCTCGCCTGGGACGAGAGCATCGCCGAGTCGATGGGCGTGCCGATGGCCGTCCTCCCGGAGATCCGCTCCTCCGCCGAGGTGTACGGCGAGGCCGTCGGCGACCTGGCCGGCGTCCCGGTCGCCTCCGCGCTCGGCGACCAGCAGGCCGCGCTGTTCGGCCAGACCTGCTTCAACGAGGGCGAGGCCAAGTCCACCTACGGCACCGGCACCTTCCTGCTGCTCAACACCGGCGAGAAGATCGTCAACTCGTACCACGGCCTGCTGACCACCGTCGGCTACCGGATCGGCGACCAGGCCCCGGTGTACGCCCTGGAAGGCTCGATCGCCGTCACCGGCTCGCTCGTCCAGTGGCTGCGCGACCAGCTCGGCATCATCTCCACCGCCGCCGAGATCGAGACCCTCGCCAACACGGTCGAGGACAACGGCGGCGCCTACTTCGTCCCGGCCTTCTCCGGCCTGTTCGCCCCGTACTGGCGCTCCGACGCCCGCGGTGTGATCGCCGGCCTGACCCGGTACGTCACCAAGGGCCACCTGGCCCGGGCCGTCCTGGAGGCCACCGCCTGGCAGACCCGCGAGGTCGTCGACGCCATGCAGAAGGACTCCGGGGTCGAGCTCACCGCCCTCAAGGTCGACGGCGGCATGACCAGCAACAACCTGCTCATGCAGAACATCGCCGACGTCCTGGACGCCCCGGTCGAGCGCCCGTACGTGGCCGAGACCACCGCCCTCGGCGCCGCCTACGCGGCCGGTCTCGCCGTCGGCTTCTGGAACGACCTCGACACCCTGCGGGCCAACTGGCACCGCGCCGCCGAGTGGACCCCGCGCATGGACGAGGCCACCCGGGAGCGTGAGTACAAGAAGTGGCTCAAGGCCGTGGAGCGCACCATGGGCTGGGTGGAGGAGGAAGAGAACAACTGACCGACCAGCCGGTCGGGGCCCCGTGCCCCGGCCGGCCGCCCGCTGTTCCGGCAACGGGCGTCACCGTGTTTCACCGGCCCGCCGCACCGGGCCGACCGGCCTCTCCCGCAGAGGCCGCACCGCACACGAGAGGAGTAACGGCGCCGCCCGACCCGCGCGCCGTACACAACCACCATGGCAACCATCCCGACCCTGGGCGCCGAGCGCACCGCCGGCCGCACCGCCTCCCGCGCCGAGACCCGCGAACTGCTCGGCAAGGCCACCTACGACCTGCTGGTGATCGGGGGCGGCATCCTCGGCACGGCCGTCGCCTGGACCGCGTCCCAGGCCGGCCTGAAGGTCGCCATGGTCGATGCCGGCGACTTCGCCGGTGCCACCTCCAGCGCCTCCTCCAAGCTCGTCCACGGCGGTCTGCGCTACCTGCAGACCGGCGCGGTCAAGCTGGTCGCGGAGAACCACAAGGAGCGCCGCGCGCTCTCCACCGACGTCGCCCCGCACCTGGTCAACCCGCTGACCTTCTTCGTGCCGGTCTACAAGGGCGGCCCGCACGGCGCCGCCAAGCTCGGCGCCGGCGTCTTCCTCTACTCTGCGCTGTCCGCCTTCCGCGACGGCATGGGCCGGGTCTCCACCGCCGCGCACGCCGCCCAGCAGGTGCCCGCGCTGCGCACCGAGGGCCTGCGCTCGGTGGCCGTCTACGGCGACCACCAGATGAACGACTCGCGCGTCGCCGTGATGACCGTGCGCGCCGCGGTCGACGCCGGCGCCGTGGTGCTCAACCACGCCGAGGTCACCGGGCTGCGCTTCACCGGCCGCCGGGTCACCGGTGCCGAGCTCCGCGACCGCCTGGACGGCAGCGAGTTCGGCATCAACGCCCGCCTGGTGCTCAACGCCACCGGCCCGTGGGTCGACCACCTGCGCACGATGGAGGACGCCGGCGCCGCGCCGTCGATCCGCCTCTCCAAGGGCGCCCACGTCGTGGTCAAGCGCCGCTCGCCGTGGCGCGCCGCGCTGACCATCCCGATCGACAAGTACCGCGTCTCCTTCGCCATCCCGTGGGAGGACCACGTCCTCCTCGGCACCACCGACGAGGAGTACACCGGCGACCCCAAGGACGTCCGGGCCACCGACGCGGACATCGACCAGATCATGGGCGAGGCCGCGCACGCGATCCGCGACGAGCACCTCGACCGCGACCTGGTCACCTACTCCTTCGCAGGCCTGCGCGTGCTGCCCGGCGGCCCCGGCGACACCGCCGCCGCCAAGCGCGAGACCGTCGTCACCGAGGGCCGCGGCGGCATGCTGTCGGTCTCCGGCGGCAAGTGGACCACCTACCGGCACATCGGCCGCGCCGTGCTGGAGAAGCTGGCCCACGTGCCCGGCACCAGCCTCGGCGAGGACATGTCCCCGATCGCCCCGACCGTCCCGCTGCCGGGCGTCGGCGCGCCGAACGCGGTGGCGCACCGCCTGCTGATCGACCGTGAGCCGGGCTCGCGGATGGAGCCGCTGGTCGCCAAGCACCTGGCCAGCCACTACGGCACGCTCTCCTTCGAGATCGCCCGCATGATCGACGAGAACCCGGAGCTCGGCCGGCCGATCCACGAGGACGGGCCCGACGTCTGGGCGCAGGTCGCGTACGCGGCGGACAACGAGTGGGCGTACACGGCGGACGACGTGCTGCGCCGCCGCACCACGATGACGGTGCGCGGGCTGGACACGCCGGAGATCCAGGCCGAGGTCGAGGCCTTCCTCGCGAAGCGTGGGACCAAGTAAGCACAGCCTCGCGAAGCGTGGGACCAAGTAAGCACAGCCTCGCGAAGCGGGTCGGCAAGTAACAACAGCTGTACGGCGGGCGGGCGTTCGGGGTTTCCCGGGCGCCCGTCCTTCGCTTTGTCAGATCAGGGTGTTCACACGACCGCGCCGGCCTTGACCACGTGCTTGAGGTGCCGCTCCGGGCGGGTGAGGACGGTGAGGTCGGCCAGCGGGTCGCCGTCGACGACGAGCAGGTCGGCGTGGGCGCCCGGGGCGAGGGTGCCGATCTCCCCCGCCATGCCGAGCAGTCGGGCCGCCGTGGTGGTCGCCGAGCGGAGCACGTCCGCGACCGGCTGGACCTGGGCGCGCAGGGTGAACTCCTCCAGCTGGGCCGGGTGCAGCGGGCCGAGCAGGTCGCTGCCGTAGACGAGGTTGACGCCCGCCCGGTGGGCCCGCTCCAGGGCGTCGAGGCCCCGGTCGCGGACCTCGGCGAGCTTGCCGACGGAGGCGGGCGGCAGGCCGGAGGCGGCGCCGAGCTTGGCGGTCTGCTCGTAGGCGACCAGGGTCGGGACCAGGAAGGCGTCCTTCTCCAGCAGCAGGGCGATCGTGCCGTCGTCCAGCAGGTTGCCGTGTTCGACGCAGCGCACCCCGGCCCGCAGGGCGCGGTCGATCGCCCGCGGGTGGTAGGCGTGCACGGTGACGTAGCGGTTGTGGTTCTCCGCCTCCTCGACCGCCGCGCGGATCTCCTCCTCGCTGTACTGGACGGCGGCGATCTCGTCGTGCGGGGAGGCGACGCCACCGGAGAGCAGCACCTTGAGGTGGCGCGCGCCCTTGCGGAACTCGTCCCGTGCGGCGGCCCGTACCGCGTCCACGCCGTCGGCGATCCGGCCGAAGTTCGGCCGGGACTCGCAGCAGGGCAGGGCGTCGTCGCCGAGCGGGCGCAGGTCGCCGTGGCCGCCGGTCTGGGACAGCGCCTTGCCGCCGTGCAGCAGTCGGGGGCCGGGCACCAGGCCCTCGGCCAGGGCGCGGGCCATGCCGTGGTCGGCGCCGCCGACGTCGCGGACGGTGGTGAAGCCGCGGCGCAGCATGCGTCCGGCCTCGGCGAGGGCGCGGACGGTCGCGTAACCGGGGGTCCAGTCGGCGACGTCGTGCAGGTCGAGCGTGGTGACCAGCAGGTGGACGTGGGCGTCGATCAGGCCGGGCAGGACGGTGCCGCCGGCGGCGTCGACCACCCGGACGCCGTCGCTCGCGGCGGGCGGGCGGCCGGTGCCGGTGGCGGCGATCCGGCCGTCGGCGGTCTCCAGCCAGCCGCGGTCGGTGCGGGTGCCGTGCTCGGGGTGGAGCAGGTGGGCGTTGGTGATCAGCAGTCGGCTCATGGTGGTGGTCCCCCTCGGGTTCGGTGCGGCTGGCACCGGCGGTTCGGTACGGCTCGCACCGGCAGTTCAGTACGGCCCGTATTGAATACGACTCGTACTGAATACACCATGTATCGTTCCCCTGTGAACCCACCCCCGGCCGATGCCGCCGCTGCCCGACCGCCTCGCCGTCGTGTCCACACCCGGGCCCGGCTACTGGCCGCGGCGGGCGAACTGTTCCTCACCGTCGGCTTCGCGCGGACGAGCATCGAGGACGTCTGTGCCGCCGCCGGCTACACCCGCGGCGCCTTCTACTCGAACTTCGGCAGCAAGGAGGACCTGCTGCTGGCGCTCTTCGACGACCAGGCGGCGCAGCGGATGGCCGAGCTGGAGCAGCTCGCCGCCGCCTGCGAGGCGCTCGCGCCGCGGGATCGGGCCCGGCTGCTGGTCGAGGCGCTGCTGCGGGTCGAGCCCGCGGAGACCGGGTGGATCCTGCTGTTCCTGGAGTTCCGGCTGGTCGCCGCCCGGACGCAGGCGCTGGCCGAGCAGGTCGCCGCGCACGACCGGACGGTCGCGCGGGCGCTGGCCGACGTCCTGGAGCGGGCACTGCCGGAACTGGTACCCGAGGGCGCGAGCGCCGGGCAGGCCGCGACGGTGATCCTCTCCGCGCGGGAGGGGTTGCTGGCCCGTACGGCGGCGGGCGGCGCGCTCGCGGAGCAGCTGCTGGAGGCGACGGCGGCGGTGCTGTCGGGGCTGCTGGGGCAATCAGGCTGAACCGAGGGCTCGCGTCCCACGTGGATCCTCGATGGGCCGGTAGCCCGCCTGGGCCCTTCCTGCGACGGACGGTGCCGACCGTGCACCTGCTGGCACGTTCCTGACGTTCTGTCGATCTGAATCGACGTGACCGGGGCCGTGCGGCGAGAATCGCTCTCCTCGGCATCCCGCTGTCCGAGAAGGGCGCACCGTTCAGGCCCTGCCGCCACGAACGGCCCGTTGCGGTCGGCCCGTTGCGGCTGGCTGGTGCCGCAGCGCGACCCCACGTGGTGTCGACCGGCTCAGCGCCGTCCGGGCGCCGTCCCGGTCCGGGATCGGGTACTCGGCAGCTGACGAGTCCGGCCCCACCGCTCACGCGCCGGGGCCGGGACCTGAAGGCTTTTCACCGAACTTCTAAATGATCAGGCTCAGCGGCAGGATCAGGGCGATCGCGACGACCGAGATCACCGTCTCCATCACCGACCAGGACTTCAGCGTCTGCCCGACGCTCATCCCGAAGTACTCCTTCACCAGCCAGAACCCGGCGTCGTTGACGTGCGAGAAGAACAGCGAGCCGGCGCCGATCGCGAGCACCAGCAGGGCCGCGTGGGTCGAGGACATGTTCGCGGCGAGCGGGGAGACGATGCCCGCCGCCGTGATCGTGGCGACCGTCGCCGAGCCGGTGGCCAGCCGGATCAGCACGGCGATCAGCCAGCCCAGCAGCAGCGCCGAGATGTGCCACTTGCCGGACCACTCGCTCACCGCGTTGCCGACGCCCACGTCGATCAGGGTCTGCTTGAAACCGCCGCCCGCGCCGACGATGAAAACGATGCCCGCGATCGGGCCGAGCGACTTGCCGACGGTGTCGGAGATCCGGGCCTTGTCGAAGCCCGCCGCCCTGCCGAGGGTCAGCATGCCGAGCAGGGTCGCGGCGAGCAGGGCGATCAGCGGGGAGCCGACGAAGTCGAACACCCGCTGGCCGATCGCCTTCGGGTCGTCGATCACCACATCGGCCAGCGCCTTGCCGAGCATCAGCACGACCGGCAGCAGGATCGTCGCCAGCACCGCGCCGAAGGACGGGGTGCGGTCGCGCTCGGCCGACTCCGCGGGGGCGGTGGCCGCCGGAAGCTCCAGCGGACCGACCCAGCGCTCGGCGACCCGCGCGAACAGCGGACCGGCGATGATCAGGGTCGGGACGGCGATCAGCAGGCCGAGCGCCAGGGTGATGCCGAGGTCGGCCTTCAGCGCGTCGACGGCGACCAGCGGGCCCGGGTGCGGGGGCACCAGACCGTGCAGCACCGACAGGCCGGCCAGGGCCGGGATGCCGACCCGCATCAGTGGAACGTTGCCCCGGCGGGCGACCAGGAGCACGATCGGGATCAGCAGGACGACGCCGACCTCGAAGAACAGCGGCAGGCCGAGCACGGCGGCGATCAGCGCCATCGCCCAGGGCAGCGCCCTGTTGCCCGTACGGGAGAGCACGGTGTCCGCGATGATGTTCGCGCCGCCGGAGTCGGCGAGCAGCTTGCCGAGCATCGCGCCGAGGCCGATCAGCAGGCCGACACTGGCCACGGTGGAGCCGAAACCCGTCGAGAAGCTGCTGAGCAGCTTGTCGAAGGGAGCGCCCGCGACGGCGGCCAGCAGGCCGGAGCCGAGCGTGAGGGCGAGGAACGGGTGCAGCTTCAGCTTGGTGATGAGTACGACGATCGCACCGATGCTGAGCAGCACCGCGATCAGCAGCTGGGAGTCGCTGCCGGTGTGCGGCAGGGCCGGTGGGGCGGCAGAGAGGAGAGTGGCGGACAAGCTCATGCGCCCGCCTCGCTTCGCCCGGTCGGGGCATTCGCCCTTACGCGCCTTCTGACGGCTCGCTCGCTTCGCTCGCTCACGTGAGGTCTCCATTGACGGGCCGCAGCAGTGCCGCGGCCATCTCGACGAGTTCTTCGGGGGACGGGCCCACGTCCAGGACGGCGCCGTGCTCGTCCGCCTCCAGGGGTTCCAGGGCGGCGTACTGCGAGTCGAGCAGCGACGACGGCATGAAGTGGCCGGTGCGGTGGCTGAGCCGGTCCTCGACCAGCTCGTGGCCACCGCTGAGGTGCAGGAAGAAGGCACCCGGGCAGGCCGCGCGCAGGGCGTCGCGGTAGCGGTGCTTCAGCGCCGAGCAGGTGACCACACCGCCGGTGCCGTCCTCGGTCCGCTCCTTGAGCCACGCGCCGATGGCGCGCAGCCAGGGGGCGCGGTCCTCGTCGTCCAGCGGGACGCCGGCCGACATCTTGGCGATGTTGGCCGCCGGATGGAAGTCGTCCGCCTCGGCGAAGGGGAGGTCGAGGCGGTCCGCCAGCAGGCGGGCCAGAGTGGTCTTGCCGACTCCCGAGACGCCCATCACCACGATGGTGAGGGGGGCCTGCGGGAGGTCGTGGTTCTCGACGCTGAGAGCCATGGGTGGTGCTCCTTCGTTGCCTGGCCGCCACTATCGCCTCAAAGATATGACGTATTCAAGTAGTGGAAACCAAATCGTCATACTTTTGAGGTGTGGGCTGGATCGCAGGGCGATGCGAACGCTCACGGGCCGGACGTCTACCCTGGGCGGATGGAGATCCAGGGGCTGCCCGGGCGGCTGCTTGACGAGCTCGGGCCGACGATCGCGTCCGGGGAGATCCCCGAGGGCGCGGTCCTGCGCGGGGAGGACCTGGAAGAACGGTTCGGGGTGTCCCGGACGGTGGTCCGGGAGGCGGTGCGGATCCTCGAGGGGATGCGCATGGTGGCATCCCGGCGACGGGTCGGGATCACCGTGCTGCCGAAATCGCTCTGGGACGTCTTCGACCCGATGGTGATCCGCTGGCGCCTCGCCGGGGCCGACCGGCCCGCCCAGCTGCGCTCCCTCGGCTCGCTGCGGATGGCCGTCGAGCCGGCCGCGGCGGCGCTCGCCGCGGTCCACGCCACCGATGACGACCGACGCGAACTGAGCTCACTGGCCGTCGAGTTGACGGTCTCCGCGCGCGAGGCCGACCTGACCACCTTCCTCGGCCACGACATCGCCTTCCACGCCCTGGTGCTGCGCGCCTCCGGCAACGAGATGTTCGCCCACCTCGGGGACACCGTGGGGGCGGTGCTCACCGGGCGGACCGAGTACCATCTGATGCCCCATCAGCCAGAGCCGTACGCGATCCGGTTGCACCGCGAGGTCGCCGACGCGATCTGCTCGGGGCACGCCGACGAGGCCGAGCAGGCGATGCGGACGATCGTCACGGGCGCCCTGGAGGAGCTCAACCAGCAGTTGGGCTGACCTCCCGGTGACCTCTGCCCGGATGACACGGTTTGGTGGCTGTTCGGTGGATTCGGACGCATAGTCCTGGTTCGGCGGGGCAGAGTGAGCCTGGGGTCGCGTTTCGTGTGCGCCCGTTCCGTAACCAGTTGTTCCGTAACCAGTTGTTCCGTGTCCGGCGCCGAATCCGCGCCTGGGGGTCGCCCGATGTCCGTGCCACGCCGCCGTCGCCGCCTTCCCGACGAAGTGCGCGCCGCCGCAGTCCGGGCCGTGCTCTCCCTGGCCTTCACCCTGGTGGGTGTGGTCGTCGCGACGCTGTCCTCGTACGCGGGCAGTTCGATGCTGACGCCCGCACTGATGGCCATGGGGCTCGGGGTGTTCGGCACCATGTGGTGCCTGCTGGAGATCCTGATCTCCCGCCAGGTCGCCGCGCAGCGGATGCGGGCGCCGGTCTCCACCCACCCGATGGCGGGCGGCCGGGCGCCCTCCGAACCGCTGGCGGCCCGGCCGTTCCCCCGGCCCGGCTCGTCAGTGCACCAACAGGCGTACCAACAGCCGTACCAACAGTCGTACCAGTCGGTGTACCAAGAGCCGGATCAGCAGCCGGATCAGCCGCTCTACCCGTGGCCGCAGCACCCGCCGCACCAGCCGCGGGTGTCGACCACGCCGCCGTGACACCGGGGCCGAGCGTCAGCGCGATCACCGAGCCGACCGCGTTCGACGGGGCGGAGCGTTCCTTCGCCATCGCCCCGCCCGCCGAACTCATGGCGGTCCTGCGCCGGTTGAAGGAAGGCCGGCGGGCGGGCTAGTCGACCGGGACGACCCGGTAGTGGGTGGTGATCCGGGCGTCCCCGTCCAGGACGTGGAAGGCGAGCATCGGCGGGTGGTCGAAGGAGATGCCGCGCCCGCCCTCGCAGGGCAGGGTGACGGTGGAGACCACGCCGGGCGCGACCAGCAGCGGCAGGCCCGCGAAGGTGGTCGCGGCGGGGGTGTGGGAGTGACCGCAGAGCAGGGCGGCCACCCGGGGGTGGCGGCGCAGCACCGCGGCGAGGTCCGCCTCGCCGAACTGGCGGATCCCGTCGACCATCGGCAGGTGCAGCTCGACCGGCGGGTGGTGGAAGGCCACCAGGGCGGGCAGCTCGGTGCGCCCGGCGGCGAGCCGGGTGTCCAGCCAGTCCAGCGTCTCCTCGTCGAGCAGGCCGTCGTCCTTTCCGGGTATGGACGAGTCGAGCATCAGCACGTCGGCGCCGGGCAGCTGGTGCAGACGGTTGATCGGCCCCTCCCCGGCCGGCTCGCCGAGCAGCACCTCCCGGTACGGCACCCGGGAGTCGTGGTTGCCGGGGCAAGTGAGCACCGGGTGCCGGGAGGTGAGCGCCTTGGCCACCTGCCGGTACTCCTCGGCCAGGCCGTGGTCGGCGAGGTCGCCGGTGACCAGCACCCCGTCCAGCGGGCCGGGCAGGGCGTCGAGGTACGCCATCACCTGCTCGGTCCGCCGCCGGGCGCGCTTGCCGCCGTCCCGGCGGTGGACCTGGCCGAGGTGGATGTCACTGAGGTGCGCGATCGTCAGCATGCCGATCACGCTAGTCAGTTCACGGCTGCGTGGGAACTCCCTTCACAGCCGCGTGGGACCCGCGTTCACGGCCGCGCAGGGACGTCCGCTCACGGCTGGGCGGGAACCTCCGCGGGGCGCTTGAACATCCGGGTGGCCGTGATCTCGCCGTGGATGGTCGGGCCGTCCGGGTCCGGGGCGGCGGGCAGGCCGGGGCGCAGGTGCTCCTCGACCGAGATGTACTTGAGGCCGGCCCGCAGGTCGGCGTCGTTGCGCAGGCGGATCACCAGCGGGAACTCGGCGAGCGCGGTGGTGTCGAACAGGCCGGTGGTGTAGATGAGCTGGACGCCGAGCGCGTCGGCGACGGCGCGCTGGAGCTCCAGCAGGTAGGTGGCGTTGGCGCGGCCGATCGGGTTGTCGAGGAACAGCGTGCCGGCGTGCCGCAGTTGGGACTGGCCGCGGTCGTTGGCGCGCAGCGCGGCCATCGTGCAGTAGAGCGCGATGGCGGCGGTGAGCAGCTGGCCGCCGGAGAAGACGTCGGACATCTGGCCGACGCCGACCCGCTCGGCGCGCAGCACCGCGTCGGGCTTGAGGATCTCGACGCTGACGCCCTTGGGGCCGATCGCGGCGGCGACGCCGCGCAGCAGCAGGGACATGCCGTCGCGACGCAGGTCGCTGTTCTTCTTGACGGCGGCGCGGGTGGCTTCGTCGATGACCTCGCCGAGGCGTTCGACCAGGGTGGCGTGGTCCGGGTCCTCGAAGCGGATCCGGAGGAACTCCTGGCCGGACCACTCCCCCAGGCCTTCGGGCAGCCGGGAGAGTCGCTGGGCGGCGCGCAGGGTGGTGAGCGAGGACTCGACCAGGCCGCGCAGGCGGTCCACGATCGAGCCGCGGTTCTTCTCCAGCTGGGCGAGTTCGTCGGTGAGCACGCGCAGTCGGGGTGCGAAGGCGGCGGCCCAGGCGGCGGCGTGCTCGGGCAGCGCGGAGGCGGGCAGTTCGCGGATCTGCTGGCGGGCTGGGGTGCGGACGGCCTCGTAGCGGGCGGCGTTGGCGTGCCGGACGAGGGCGTCGGCGGTGTCGCGGACGGCGAGTTCGGCGCTGGACAGTTCGCCGGCGGCGGTGCGCAGGGCCCGGCGGGCCTCGGTGGCACCGGTGCGGGCCTCGGCGAGGGAGCCGAGGTACGGCTCGATCGGGTCGTCCGGGTCCTCCTGGTGGTCGCGCAGGCCGTCGCGCAGTTGGCCGGCCAGTTCGTCGAAGTCGGCGGCTGCGGACTGGGCGGTGTCGAAGGTGCGCTGCAGGTCGGCGTGGGCGGTGCGGGCGGCGTCGAGGGCCTCGCGGCGTTCGGCGAGGCGGCTGGTGGCGGTGCGCAGCAGGGCCTGGGCGTGCTCCGGGTCGGTGGGGACGAGGTCCTCGGGCAGCTCGGTGTGCGCTTCGCCGTCGGTGGGGGCGGAGCGCTCGGCGTCGCCGCGCAGGCGGCCGAGGTGTTCGCTGGCGGCGGCGGAGCGGGCCTCGATGGTGGCGACCAGTTCCTCGGCGCGGGCGGCGGCGGCCTGGCGGGCCGGGCCGTCGGCTCCGTCGGGGCTGCCGAGGAGTTCTTCGGCGCGGGTGCGCACCTTGTTGGTGAGGCGGTCGAGTTCGGTCGCGGCGGCGGCCTCGTCGCCTTCGGCGCGGGCCTGTTCGGCGCGCAGGTCGGCGCCGACGCCGACCTTCTCGTAGAGCTGGGAGGCGGCGCGGTAGGCCTCGCGCAGGGCGGGCAGCGCGGCGGGGGCGGTGGCGGCGGGCTCGTCGGTCTGCTCGGCGGCGGGGATCTCGGCGCGTTCGGCGCGCAGTGCGCGGGTCGTACGGCGGGCGTCGTCGGCGGCGCGCTGGGCGGCGCGGCGGTCCTCGTCGCAGGTGCGGGCGCGTTCGGCGCACAGCGTCTGGCGGCGGTCGCACTCGGCGGCGTCCTCGGCGAGTTCGCGCTGGCGGCGGGCCCAGTTGGCGCGCTCGCGCAGGCGGAAGGCGAGGCCGGAGAGGGCGTCGGCGCGGCGGCGGGCGCGCTGGGCGGTCTCGCGGTGTTCCTCGTGGGCGGAGACGGCGGTGGCGTGGTCGGTCTCGGCCTCGTCGTGGTCGGCGCGCAGGGTGGCCAGGGCGGCGGCGGCCTGCTCGGCGTGTTCGCGGGCGGTCTCGGCGGCGGCGGCGAGCTCGGCGAGGGTGCCGGGCGGGCAGCTGGCGTGCCAGGAGGCGAGGCGGGCGGCTAGGGCGCGGTCGGCGCCGAGGCGGGCGGCGAGTTCGCGGATGTGTTCCTCGCGGGCGCTCGCCCGGGCGCGCAGGTCGCGGCGCTCGCCGTCGGCGGCGGACTCGTCGTGCATGGCCGGGTTCGGCGGCACGAGGAAGAAGGCGGGCTCGTCGGTGATCGGGGCGATCAGCGAGGCGGCGGCGCCGACGGCCACGGTGGAGCGCGGGAGCAGGGCGGCGGACTGGAGGGCCTCGCGGGCGCGCTCCAGCGAGGAGGGGTCGGTGACGACGACGCCGTCGACCAGTTCGGGGCGGGCGGCGAGGATCGCGTCGTGGTCGGCCGGGTCGACCGACTGGGCGAGGTAGCGCCAGCCGGGCAGGGCCGGGATGCCGTGCTCGGCGAGGTACTCGACGGTGGCGAGGACGTCCGGGCCGGGCGGCAGCAGGCCGCCGTCGCCGAGGGCGGCGAGGATGCGGGAGTCGTCGGCGGCGGCCGTCCGCAGGTCGAACAGGGTGCGTTCGGCGGTGGCGATGCCCTCGTCGAGGAGTTCGCGCAGGTACTCGGCGTTGCGGTCGAGGACGGCGGGGGTGAGGAAGCCGGCGTCCTCCTCGCCGCCCTCTTGGTACGGGGTGAGGGAGAGCAGGTCGGCGAGGCGCTGCTCGGTGGCGAGCAGGGCCGCGGTGCGCTGTTCGCCGGCCAGGGCCTGGGCGGCGGCCTTGCGGGCGTCGCCGGCGCGTTCGGCTGCGAGTTCGGCGCGCGAGGTGGCGGCGGCGGCCTCGCGCAGCCGGGCAGCGCAGGCCTCGGCGGCCGTACGGGCCTGGGCGAGGGCGGCGGCGGCGGCCTTCTCGACGTCGGCGGCGTGCAGGGCGGCGCGGGCCGGGTCCACGTCGCCGTCGGCGTCGATGAAGCCGGCCTCGACGGCGGCTTCGGTCTCCTGCTCGACCTCGGTGAGGCGCTGGCGCAGGTGCTCGGCCTCGCTGCGGGCCTTCTGGGCGGCGGTGGCGGCCTCGGTGGCGTCGGACTGTGCCTTGGCGCCGTCCGCCTGGAGTTCGCCGGCGCGCTGTTCCTCGGTGTCGGCGCGGGTCTCGGCGGCCGCGGCGGCGGTCTCCAGGGCGCGGGCGAGGGCGGTCGCGGCGCGGGCGCGGGCGGCGAGCGCGGGGGCGGCGTCCAGCTCGGCCTCGCGGATGGCGGCGGCGACCCGGGTGACCCGGTCGGCGGCGGCGCGCTGGCGCAGCACCACCTCGGCGGCCTGCCAGGCGGCGTGCAGGGTGCGGGCGTCGATCAGCTCGCGGCGCAGTGCGGCGGCTTCGGCGGTGGCCGCGGCGAGGCTCAGGGTGGCGTGCCGGTAGGTGAGTTCGTCGGTGATGAGGGTGTGCCGGGTGCGGTCGGACTCGGCGGCGGTGACGGCGCTCGCGGCGGCGGCGACCTCGATGGCGAGGTCCTGGGCACGGTCGCGTTCGGCGGTGGCCCGGGAGGCGAGGGCGTGGGCGAGGCGGCGGGTGCGGCGCTCGGCGGTGCGGTGGGCCTCGCGGACGGTCTCGCGGGCGGTGGTGGATTCGGCGATGCGCTCGAGCAGGTCCAGGGAGCCGGCGGTGAAGTCGCGTTCGGCGGTGAGTTCGGCACGGCGGCCGAGTTTGGCGGCGAAGCCGTGGACGAGGTCGGCGAGGCCGTCGGTGTCCCGGGTGTCGGTGACGGCGCGCAGCAGGAGGTCGGTGAAGTCGCTGTCGTGCTTGACCGCGAAGAGGCCGGCCGCCTCGCCTTCGTCGGCGTTCATCTCGCGCTGGTAGCGGAAGAGTTCGGGGTCGAGGCCGAGTTCGCCGAGGTGCTCGGTCCAGCGGTCGTGGCCGTCCTCGAAGACCAGGTCGAGGTGGGGGTGTCCCTTGCCGGCCTCGGTGAGGGCGTCGCGGAAGCCCTTCATGGTGCGGCGGCGGCCGCGGGCCTTCTGGTCGCCGGCCAGGCTGAGCCGCTCGGCGACCGGCAGGGAGTCGAGGGTGAGGCCGGGGCCCGGGCGGAAGGAGTACCAGGTCTCGGCGAACTTGCGCGGGTCGGAGGAGACCTGGCGGCCGCGCCACTCGCTGACCTTGCCGACCACGATCAGCTCGCCGGTGACGGTGTGCTGCCACTCCAGGGCGACGTGGCCGCAGTCGTCGGCGAGCAGGAACTTGCGCAGCACGCCGGAGCTGGCGCCGCCGAGGGTGTTGCGGTGGCCGGGGAGCATGACCGAGAAGATCAGCTTGAGCAGGACGGACTTGCCGCCGCCGTTCTCCAGGAAGAGCACGCCGGCCGGGGCGGGGCGGCGGACCGGGCCGTCGGTCTCCTCGCCGAACAGACCGATCTGCTGCGGGGCCGGGTCGGCGACGGGCTCGCCGACGCCGCGCAGGTCGAGCACCGTGTCGGCGTAGCGGGCGCCGGCCGGTCCGATCGAGTAGAGGCGGACCCGGTTGAGCTCGTACATGTGCGGCGGTTCTCCGTGCGTCTATGGGGTTGTCAGAGCGATCAGAGCGAGTGGAA
Source organism: Kitasatospora sp. NPDC034035 (assembly GCF_055575755.1). Classification (NCBI taxonomy): domain Bacteria; kingdom Bacillati; phylum Actinomycetota; class Actinomycetes; order Kitasatosporales; family Streptomycetaceae; genus Kitasatospora; species Kitasatospora sp. NPDC034035. The sequence goes on from NZ_JBVISA010000043.1 coordinate 24,661, forward strand.
CGGCAGGCCGGCGTCGGCGACCAGTTCGTCGGAGGTGTCCGGCGGCAGCAGGCTGGCGGTGCCGTCGGAGACCGGGACGACGCCCAGGTCGATCAGTTCGGCCATGGCCGCGCTGCCGGCCAGGTCGCGGACCTGGAGCTGGTAGCGGGCGGTGGTGCGGTAGGTGCCGCCGGAGTCGTCGGAGACCTTCTGCAGGAAGCCGGAGTCGACCAGGAACAGCACGGCCTTGGCGACGATGCCGATGGTGGAGCCGGAGAGCCGGCGGGCGTCCTTGGTGGCGCCGGTGGCGGTGCGCCGGGCCCAGACCCGCCAGGCGGCCTCCAGGCCGGGGGCGTCGGACTGCGGGTCGGTGTTGGCGCCCTCGGCGTCGGCCTGCTCCTCCAGGCGGCGACAGGCCTGGCGGACGAAGGAGTCGACGCCGTTGACGGTGATCCGGCCGAGGTAGGTGTCGTCGGCGAGGTCCTCGGGGCGGGGGAAGGCCATCGCGGCGACGGCCAGGTGGGCCAGGCCGTGCAGGAAGCGGTCGGTGGACTCGGAGGCGGCGCGGCGCGAGTAGTCGCCCATCCGGACGGCGAACAGCGAGTCCTCGGCGGCGGCCACGGCCATGCCGGCGCGTGGCGAGACCTCCAGGACGACCAGGCCCATGCCGGTGGCGATGGCGTCGGCGAGCCGGGCGAACGGCGGGTCCTCGCGGTGGCGGCGCACGAGCTCGGCGTACTCGACGTCCCGGGCGGGCAGCAGCTTGGCCTGGAGGCCGAAGGAGACCAGCCGGGCGGCGTCGGCGACGTCGGCCGGGGTGATCGGCGCGGGGGCGGCCGGTTCGGTCTCGGTCGCCCAGGACGTGTCGTGGTGGGTCGTCACGGGCGGTGCTCCTCGGGGGTGGCGCGGTTACGGGTGTTCTGGTGGTGCGGCACGGCCGGTCAGCCGGCGTCCTTGCGGTCGGCGGCCATGCCGACCGCGTCGAGCAGGGCGCTGCCGACGATCAGGTCGGCGCCGCCGAACTCGAGGTCGCGCAGCGGGGTGCCGTCGTCCACGGCGAACAGCAGCCGCTCCTCGCCCTGGCGGTAGGCGGTGCCGACCGGCGGGCTGGCGGCGTGCACGGCGAGCAGGGCGACCAGGTACGGCAGCTCCGGGTCCTGCTTGCGGGCGTCGGCGAGCAGGCCGGAGAGCCGGCGGGGGGCATCCGGGGGCAGGTCGAGCAGGACCAGCGCGGCCTCCAGCTGGGCCTCGGAGAACCGGCTGTCGTCGGGGGTGGCGACCAGGTCCGGGTCGGGCAGCTCGGCGCCGAGGTGCTCGCGCTCGACCGGTGGGGTGAGCAGCAGGTCGACCAGGTCGGTGACCCGGACCGAGGCCGGGGTGCGCAGGCCGGCGCCGCGGGCGAAGAAGGCGCCGGTGGGGCGGACGGCCTGCTCTATCGGCAGCCGGAGCACGGGGGCGAGCAGTTGCCCGTACAGGTCGATGCCGCTGCGGGCGCCGGGGGTGGCGAAGGCCTGCCGGTCCTGCTCGGCGCGGAACAGCGGGCCGGCCTCCAGCAGGCGGGTCTGCAGCTTCGTGTGGCGGCGGATGCAGTCCTTGACGATGTCGAGCAGCTCGGCGGCGCGGCGCTTGTGCTCGGCCCCTTCGGGAGTGTTCGGCTCGGCTTCGTCGCGGGCCTTGCGGATGTTGGTGAGAATCGCGTTCTCGTGCCGGTAGCGGTCGGCGATGTGGTCCAGTGCCTCCTCGATGAGGTCCGGGACGGCGCGCATCCAGTCGACGGCCCGGACGTTGCGGCGGGTGGCGTCGAGGGCGCGGCGCAGCGTCTCGGCGTACTGGACGGTGCGGTAGCGGGCCTGCTCGGCGGCGAGCTGGGCGTCGGCCAGGCGGCCGCGGCGGATCAGCACCTCCAGCTTGACCTCGGCGGCGATCTGGGCCGAGGTGACGTCGGTGTCGAGCGCGCCGACCAGGACGTTGACCGCCTCGTCGGTGGTGCGCAGGTAGACGCCGCCGTCGGGGCCGGGGACCTCCTCGATGAGCTTGAAGTCGTAGTCGCGGCGCACGTACGCGCCGTCCGCGCCGAAGGTGCCGTAGACGGCGCGGAAGCCGCGGTCCACGCTGCCGACGTTGATCAGCGACTCCAGCACCCAGCGGGCGACCCGCTCGTGCTCGGCGGCGGGGCGGCCGGCGGCCTGGGCGGCGACCCGGGGCAGCAGGCGGGCGAGGACTATGTCGCGGTCGGCTCCGGTGTCGAAGTCCATGTTCAGGGTGACCAGGTCGATCGCGGCGAGGCCGACCTCGGCCATCGCGTAGCCGCCGTACTCGCCGGCCAGGTTGACCTTGCGGTTGTCCAGGTCGTGCAGCGGGGCGGTGCAGGCCAGCGCCTTGAGCCGGCGGGCCAGTCCCTCGTCGGCGGCGGGGCCGGGCGCGGGGCGCGCGACGGCCGGGCCGGCGGACGGTCGGAGGCCGGGCTCGGTGGGCGGGTCTGCGATGGCGGTCACGGGGGACAAGATTAGAGGTTCGCACCGACATCGACCGAAACGGACCTTGCGGACGGACGGAGCGGCAGGTGGGGAGCCGTCCGGGGGACGTTTTCAGAACGCGGTTTCGACGGTATTCCGCCATTCTCGAACCGATATTCGAGAAAGCCGTGAGGGCGGCGCAATGGTTCGGTGATGATCGACCTATGATCAGCCGACTGGCCAAGGCGGGCCTCGCCGCCGCGCTGTCCGTGACCACCCTCACCACCGGTGTCGTCCTCACCACCGGCGCCGCCGCGGCCGCGCCGGCCGCCACGGCATCGACCTCCGCGCAGCACGTGACCGCATCCCTGAACGGCTACCTCCCGAGCACCACACCGCCCGGGCCGGGCCAGTTCTCGATCGGCTGGACGTCCGCCGGGACGGCCGACCTCACCGGGCCGACCCACATCACCGTCGACCTGCCCCCGGGCCTCACCACCGACGGCGCGATGTTCTACTCCACCCCGTACGACTACACCTTCACCGAGACCGTCTCCCCCGACGGCCGCCACCTGGACGCCGTCCTGGTCGGCACCCGGCGGCCCGGCCACTACGAGTTCATGAAGATGAAGCTCTACGGCAACCCCAACCAGCAGCCGGACGGCCAGATCGTCGCGACGGTCGGCAACCCGAACGACACCGACCCGACCGGCCACGTGGCCCTCGCGGCACTGAACGGCAGCACGCCGACGCCGGCCACCCCGCCCGCGCCCGCCGTCACCGGCCTCGACACCACCACCGGCCCGGGTACGGGCGGCACCGCGGTGACGGTCAGCGGCAGCAACCTCACCCACGGCATGGTGCTGGTCGGCGGCGTCCCCGCGGCCGGGAACTGCACCGACACCGCGTGCACGGCGACCACGCCAGGAGGCTCGGGCAGCGCCCCGGTCAGCGTGGTGACGCCCGGCGGCACGGCCGCCGCCCCCGCCACCTTCGACTACACCGGCGCCGCGCCGCCGGCGCCGCCCGCGCCGGTGGTCACCTACCTGTACCCGACCAGCGGACCGGTCGCCGGCGGCACCCAGGTCTCCATCGCGGGCACCGACCTGACGTACGGGTCGGTGCGGTTCGGCGGGGTGCCCGCCGACCACGTCTCCTGCGGCCCGAAGTTCTGCACGGCGTACGCGCCGGCGGCCTCGCACTCCGGCGCGGTCGGCCTCACCGTGACGACGGCGGGCGGGACCAGCGCGCCGGTCACGTACACCTACACCGCGTAGCGCTCACTGTCGGTGCCCGGGTGCCTCGGCGCCCGGGCACCGACGCGTTTCCTGGCGCGGACGCGTTTCCGGACTTGACGCGTTTTCGGACTTGACGCGTTTTCGGACTTGACGCGTTTCCTGGCGCGGACGCGCTTGCGGACCCGACGCGCTTCCGGGCCTGCGTTCGGCTACCCCGAAGGGGCAAGTTGAACGCGTTCAAAAGGAAGGTCTAGAGTCGGTTCCGCGCAGTCGGGACAAGGCCCCGCCTGCCCTTCGGCATGGAGGTGCACGACATGGACGGCGACCCCGCGGTCACCCTTCGCAAGGTCCGGCGCTGGCTGTGGTTCTTCCTGGTCTGCCTGGTGCTCAGCGGCCTGACCGCCTTCCCGCTGGAGACCGAGACCCGCCTGCTGGCCGAGTTCGCGACCGGCCCGGCCGCCCCGCTGACCGACCACTTCCCCGCCGTGACGGCCTGGTTCGAGCGGGTCCACAAGGGCATCGCCGAGACCAACGAGCGCTACCCCTTCCTGGCCTACGGCACCGACTGGCTGGCCTTCGCCCACCTGGTGATCGGCGCCGCCTTCTGGGGGCCGCTCAAGGACCCGGTCCGCAACATCTGGGTGATCCGCTGGGCCGCGCTCGCCTGCGGGGCCGTCATCCCGCTGGCCCTGATCTGCGGGCCGCTGCGGGGCATCCCGCTGGTGTGGCGGTTCATCGACATGTCGTTCGGCGTCTTCGGTGTCATCCCCCTGCTGATCGTGCTGCGGGCCCTGCGTCCGCTGGAACGTTCCTTCCCGGAACCGGTGCCCGCGCGCTGAGCCGAGACGGCCCGCACGCCCCGCATGGCGCCACCCCGGGGCGTGCGGGCCCGGTCGCACGCCGCAGGCCCGGCAGGGGCCGGGGTCACGGACAACGGCCTTCACCCACAGGCCCTACCATCTGGCTCAAGAGCTGCTGGGAGGCGGACGGGCGTGGCCGATGCGGTGATCGATCTCAATGCGGACCTCGGCGAGGGGTTCGGACGCTGGACGCTGACCGACGACGAGGCGCTGCTGTCCGTGGTGACCAGCGCCAACGTCGCCTGCGGCTTCCACGCCGGCGACCCCTCGACGATGCGCCGGGTCTGCGCACTGGCCGCCGAGCGCGGCGTCCGGATCGGCGCCCAGGTCTCCTACCGCGACCTGGCCGGCTTCGGCCGCCGCGCGATGGACGTCCCCCCGGAGGAACTCGCCGACGAGATCGCGTACCAGATCGGAGCCCTCCAGGTCTTCGCCCGCGCCGCCGGCTCGAAGGTCTCCTACGTCAAACCGCACGGCGCCCTCTACAACCGGGTGGTCGCCGACTCCGAGCAGGCCGAGGCCGTCGTGGCCGGCGTCCTGCGGGCCGGCGCGGTCTGCGACGGGCCGCTGCCCGTCCTCGGCCTGCCCGACTCCCGGCTGCTCGAGGTCGCCGAGGGCGTCGGACTGCCGGTGGTCGCCGAGGCCTTCGCCGACCGGGCGTACACCCGCTCCGGCACCCTCGTCCCGCGCCGCGAACCCGGCGCCGTGGTGCACGACCCCGAAGCGGTGATCACCCGCGCGGTCGGCATCGCCCGGGACGGCGCGGTGGAGGCCGTCGGCGGCGATCGGATCACCGTCGAGGCCCGCTCGCTCTGTGTCCACGGCGACACCCCCGGCGCCGCCCAGCTCGCCTGGCGGGTGCGCGGCGCCCTGGCCTCGGCCGGGGTCCGGGTGGAGGCGTTCACGTGACGGCCGGCGCCGAGCCACCGCCGGGCGGCCCGGTGCGGCCGGTCGGTTCCGCACAGCGGGTCGGCTCGGTGCGACCGGCCGGCTCCGTACAGCGGGCCGGCTCGGTACAGCGGGTCGGCGAGCGGGCGCTGCTGGTCGAGCTGCCCGGGACGGCCGAGGTCACGGCGCTGTACGGATGGCTCCGCGAACAGCGGGACGCGGGCGCGCTCGGCGAGGTCGAGGAGCTGGTACCGGCCGCCCGCACGGTGCTGCTGGACGGCGTCGCGGACGTCGACGCGGTGGCCCGGCTGCTCCGCACCGTCCGTCCGACGGCGGCCGAGACGGCACGCGGACCGCTGCTGGAGGTCCCGACCGTGTACGACGGCGCCGACCTGGCCGAGGTCGCCACCCTGTGGGAGGTGTCCGAGGAGGCGGCCGTCCGGATCCACACCGAGCCCGAGTACGTGGTCGCCTTCTGCGGCTTCGCCCCCGGCTTCGGCTACCTCACCGGCCTGTCCACGCGGTACGAGGTCCCGCGCCGGGCCACCCCGCGCAGCTCCGTCCCGGCCGGCTCGGTCGCCCTGGCCGGCCCGTACACCGGCGTGTACCCGCACCCCTCCCCCGGCGGCTGGCAGCTCATCGGCCGTACGGCGCTCCCCCTCTGGGACACCGACCGGGAGCCCCCGGCCCTGCTGGCCCCGGGCGTCCGGGTCCGGTTCACGGCGCAGCGGGCATGAGTGGCGCGGGGCCCGACCCGGCCCTCCGCGCAGTGCGCTCACTAGACTTCGAGGATGATCGAGCTCCTCGACAACCTTGATCTGCTGACCTGGCGCCACCTCGACCCGACCACCCTGACCTTGGGCGGTGTGGCGTTCGGAGCCCCGGCCTCCGACGTCCCGCGCCGGCGGATCGTCGACGCGACCGCGCCCGTCGTCGCCCGCCGCACGAGCGGGACCGACATGGAGTCCGCGTACGAGGACGGCAACGGGCGGCGGCTGACCCTGGACGAGGTCGTCGACGACGCCGTCCGCTCCCAGGGCTTCCTGTACGCCGCGGACACGCTCACCTACCGGATCCGCTCCGGGACGGTCGTCGGCTTCGCGGTCTACGGCCCGCACCTGGCGCACTTCGCCGCGCTGACCTCGTACGAGGAGTTCCGCACCGCGTTCGGCACACCCGACCGGGTCGACACCGACGACGAGCCCGGCGGCGGACCCATGGCCTACTGGCACCACTACTCGGCCCCGCGGAAGTGCGCGCGGTGGGACGCCTGGGACAACCGGGTGAGCCTGGTCAACCTGGGCGACTTCAGCAAATAGGGCCGGTCGGCGGGGCAGGCGGTCGGCAGGGCAAGCGGTCGGCAAGGCAAGCGGTCGGCAAGGCAAGCAGACGGGCAGGCGGTCGGCAGGGCGTCAGGAGGCAGCGGCGATGAGTGAACTGGTGGTGGTGCGGCCCGGGCCGCTGACCACGGTTCAGGACCTGGGGCGGCGCGGGGTCGCGCACCTCGGGGTGCCCAGGGCCGGGGCGCTGGACGAGCCGGCGCTGCGGGCGGCGAACCGACGGGTGGGCAACGAGCCGGGGGCCGCCGGGCTGGAAACCACGCTCGGCGGGGTCGCGCTGCGGGCTGTCGGGACGGTGCTGGTCGCGGTCACCGGTGCGCCCGCGCCGGTACGGGTGGACGGCCGGGCGGCGGCGTGGGCCGCGCCGGTCGTGGTGCCGGACGGGTCCGTGGTCGAGGTGGGCCCGGCGACGGACAGGGTGCGCGGCTACCTGGCGGTGGCCGGCGGGATCGCCGTCCCCCCGGTGCTCGGCAGCCGCTCGGCGGACCTGCTCTCCGGCCTCGGGCCGGCCCCACTGGCCACCGACGACCGGCTGCCGGTCGGCACTCCGCCGCCGTACCGGGCCCGGCCCGAGCAGGTGCCGCTGCCCGCTCCCCCGGCCGAACTGGTGCTGCGGCTGCGGCTCGGCCCGCGCGCGGACTGGTTCACGGCGGACGCGGTGGCCCGGCTGGGCCGCGACGACTACCGGGTCTCCTCGACGAGCAACCGGGTCGGGCTGCGCACCGAGGGCCCGGCGGTCACCCGGGCCCGGGACGGCGAACTGCCCAGCGAGGGCATGGTGCTGGGTGCGGTGCAGATCCCGCCGGACGGGCAGCCGGTGGTCTTCCTGGCCGACCATCCGACCACCGGCGGATACCCGGTGATCGGCGTCGTCCCGACCGCCGATCTCGCGGCCGCCGCGCAGGCCCGGCCGGGGACCCCGGTGCGATTCGCGCCGCTGCGGTTCGCGCCGCCACAGGAGCGTTGACAGCGCTCTTCAACGCCCCAACAGCAGTTCGGCGATGGCCCGTTGGGCCGGGTCCAGTACGGTCTCGCCCTCCTCGGCGGCCCAGGCCGCGTTCTGCAGCACCCGGGCGAGCGTCCAGGCCGTCGCGATCTCGCGGTCCAGCTCCAGGGTCTCCGTCAGGAGGTCGAAGCGCCGCAGCAGCGCCCGGGTGAGGTCCCCGGTGGCCACCAGGTCCTCCCAGCGGTTGCGCAGCGCCGGGAGCAGTTCGAACCCGGGGTGTCCGGCGAGCGGCTTGGGGTCGATGGCCAGCCAGGGGCCGCGGCCGCTCCCCGGGAGCGGGGCGAGGACGTTGCCGTAGTGCAGGTCCCAGTGGAGCAGCCGGTCGCCGGGCTCGGCGCGCACCTCGCGGAGGGCTGCCGTGCAGTCGGCGAGCAGGCTGCGCTCGTCCGGGTGGCCGAGAGTGGCGACGGCCGCCGGGGACCGCGACAGCAGTTCTGTCGACGCTTCCGCCAAAGTCCTGAGGCTGCAGGGAGCTTGATGCTGTGTCAGCTGGCGCAGCAGATCGGCGATCACCCGCACTCCCTCGAGGTCGTCGGGCAGGGCGAGGAGCGAACGCGCCGGGTCCAGGCGCTCCAACAGCATGGAGCCCGAGAGGGGTTCGTGGTCCAGCAGTCGGACGGCGCCGCACCCGTCCCAGACGTCCAGGGCGAGGGGTTCGCCCGCCGTTTCCTCGTCCACGGGCTGCAGTTTGAGCACGGCGGGCGTCCCGTCGGCGCGCAACACGGGCAGCACCAGGCCGACGACGCCGTGCGCGGGCGGCCCGTCCGGGCGCAGCTCCCAGCGGTCGAGCAACTCGCCCGCCAGGGCGGGCAGTCGGGCCGCCCAGGCGCGGCCCTCCGCGCCGAGGAACGCCTCCAGGGACGCGGCCAGGTCGGGCGGGACATCGACGGGCATCGGGCGGGCTCCTCTCGGGCGGTCCCGTTCAACCTAAGCGGTCCCGTTCAACCCAAGCGATCCCGGTCGGTCCGGCCCGGGCGGTCCCGCTCACCCCAGGCCGAATGCCTCCGCCGCGGCGGCCGCGAAGCCGTCCGAGTTGTCGAGCATGATGTTGTGCCCGCAGTCCGGGACGGCGACCACCCGCACGCCCGCCGCGCGGAGCCCGTCCGAGCCCGCCAACTCGCCGTCCGCCGCCGGGTGGAGGAAGGTCCGCGGGAGGTCGAGGCCGAGCAGCAGCTCGCGCATGGCCGGAACCGTCGCCTGGGCCAGGTGGCGGGCGCTGCGGTAGAGCGCTTCCGGGCCGGCCAGCCGCATCGTGGACCACCAGAACGGCCCGACCCGCTCGGCGACTTCCTCCCGGCCGCCGGCCAGGAACTCCGCCTCGGTGTAGCCCGCGATGCCACTGCTGCCGGGCCGCTGCCGGTCGGGGGCGACCGGGTCCAGGTTGGCGTCCACCAGGACGAGTCGGGAGACCAGCCCGGGGTGCCGGTGGGCGAGGACGATCGCGATCGCGCCGCCCATGCTGTGGCCGACCACCTCGACCCGGCTCAGCCCGGCCGCTCGCACCGCCGCCGCAACCGCGTCGGCGTGGTCCTCCAACGTGTACCCGAAGTCCGCCGGACGGTCGCTGATGCCGAAGCCGAGCAGGTCCATCAGGAGCGAGCGGCGTCCGGCGAGCAGCGGGTGGGCGGCGGCCGCCGCGAAGTAGACCGACGAGGTGGCACCCAGGCCGTGCAGGTAGAGCCGGGCCGGCTCGGCGCCGGGCAGTTCGACCCAGCGGATCAGGTCGCCGTTCGGGGTGACGGGGGCGTGGCGCATCGCGAGGACTCCTCTGCAGGGGAAGCACCCGGGAACCGCCGGGAGCACCCCGGGAACAGCGGGGAACAGCCGGGAGCACCGGGGGAACGCCGAAACCATACCTCGCGATCGAGGTATCCCGTAGTCGATATACCCATGGATCGAGGGATGGGCGTGAGAGGGTGTCCCCATGTTCAAGCTCGCGATCCTCGGGTTCCTGTACGGGCGGCCGCTGCACGGCTACGAGCTGCGCCGCCACCTCTCCGCGCTCTCCGGGCACGTCCAGCCGATCAGCGACGGCACGCTCTACCCCGCGATCAAGCGCCTGGAGGCCGCCGGACTGCTGGTCCGCCGGACCGAACCCGGCAGCGCCGCCGCGCCCCGGCACACCCTGCACCTCACCGAGGCCGGCCGCGCCGCACTGCTCGACCAGCTGCGCGAGCCCGAGCCACTGGACATCAGCGACGAGAACCGCTGGTTCACGCTGCTCGCCTTCCTGCGCCACCTCGAGGACCCCGCCGCCCAGGCCGCCGTGCTCCGCCGCCGGCTGGCCTTCCTCTCCGAGCCGGCGAGCTTCTACTACGACGGCGACCGCCCGATGGGCGCCGAGGAGTTCGCCGACCCCTTCCGGCGCGGCCAGCTGCTGATCGCCCGCGCCACCACCGAGGCCGAACTCGGCTGGCTGCACGCCACGTTGGCCGAGCTGGAGGGCGGCGTGCAGTAGCGGGCGCACCGGAACGCACTGTGGCCCGCACCGACCGTCGAAGGGTCGGTGCGGGCCACGGGCAAGGGTCTCCGGCATCCCGGAGCACGATCGGCGCCGGCGGGTACGGGATTCAGTGCTGGTGGTGGGCGTGGACCACGGCATGGCCGCGCCCCCGGCCGATCATCCACTTGTTGACCGGAACGGTCAGCCCGAAGGCCAGGGCCAGCGAGCCCGCCAGTGCCACCCAGAACAGCAGGTCACCGAGGCCGGCGTCCATCGCCCCGGGGACGGTGACCATCACGGTGTTGTCGATCAGCTCCATCACCAGGATCGACACGGTGTCGGCGGCCAGCGCGACCTTCACGGCGGCACCGACGTCCAGACCGGCCTTCAGCACGCCGCGCATGGTCAGCGCGTAGCCGAAGACGAAGGCCAGGAGGATCGAGAGCACCACGGTCGCACCGTTGTGCAGGCCGAAGGCGGTGCCGAACACCATGCCGAGGATCTCGCCGATGGCGCAGCCGGTGAGGCAGTGCAGGGTCGCCTGCGCGGCCATCCGCCAGCTCGTTCCGCCGCCGTGGGCGTGGTGGTGGCCGTGCTCGTCGGGCCCCCGATGGTCATGCCCGTGGCGCCCCTGGCCTTCCTGCCCGGCGTGCACCTGGTGGTCATGACCGTGCTGCCCGGGGTGCTCCTGGTGGCCGTGGTGCTCGTGCTGTGCGGGGTGTGCCATGTCGTCCTCCGCTTGCTCCGACGCCCGTTCGGCGCCGCTTCCCTCGCTCCGTCGATGATCGAAGCTATACCCCCCTGGGGTACCTTGCAAGCCCTTGACGGCGCCCCCTTCCCACCCGCGCCCATCCGTGCTCGGATGAAGGACATGACCGACGACCGACGCAAGGGCTATGACGGAACGGGCGCGGGCGCGATCACCCCGGACGGCTGCGCCGTCGAGGTGTGGAGCCGACTCCCCGCGGGCAACGCCCCGGACGTGATCGAGGCGGCGGTGCCGCCCGGCGCGAGCATCCTCGAACTGGGCTGCGGCGTCGGCCGGATGACGCACCCACTGGCCGACCGCGGCTTCACCGTGACGGCCGTGGACGAGTCCATCGAGATGCTGGCCCGGGTCCGCGAGAACGTCCGTACGGTGCGCAGCCCGATCGAGAAGCTGGACCTCGGCGAGCGCTTCGACGTCGTCGTGCTCGCCTCCTTCCTGGTGCACGCCGGTGATGTGACGGTTCGTCAGAGGCTGCTGGAGACCTGCCGTCGCCACGTCGCCGAGGACGGCTGCGTGCTGGTGCAGCGCGAGGGCGAGGACTGGCACCTGAACGTGCCGCGCGAGACCGCGATCGGCCCCGGCGCGTGGTCCCGGCTCGTCTCCGCCACCCCGGTCGGCGACGGCGTGAACTCCGTCCGCTGCGAGTACGAGTTCCCGGACGGCACCTGGACGCAGACCTTCCTGTCCCGGCCACTCAGCACCGAGGCGTTCGAACAAGCCCTGGCCGAGGCCGGCCTGACGGTCGAGCGCTACCTGACGGAGGACCGCACCTGGGTCCGGGTCCGGCCCGTGGACTGACCGCCCGCGGCCGGAAACGGGCCCGTTCGCAAAGGCCGAACAAAGGGTGAACCAAGAACTGTCACTTTCACCCCGTACCATCGGCCGCGCGCCGGGCCCGCGCGCGGCCTGCGGGCCGGGCGGGTCGCGGTCGTCCGCACGCCCGTTCCGACCCGCAAGGACCCGCCCATGCCGCCCCTGCCACCCCTGCCGCCCCCGCCCCCCACCCGACGGATATCCGCGGCGGGTGCCCGGTGATCAACTGGTTCCACGGGGCCGTTCTCGGTCTGATCCAGGGGCTCACCGAGTTCCTGCCGGTCTCCTCCAGCGCCCACCTGCGGGTCTTCTCCGCGCTGCTGGGCTGGGACGATCCGGGCGCGGCCTTCACGGCGGTGACCCAGCTCGGCACCGAGACGGCGGTGCTGATCTACTTCCGCCGGGACATCGCCTCGATCGTGAAGACCTGGGCGCGGTCACTGGTCCGCCCGGCGCTGCGCTCGGATCCGGACGCCCGGATGGGCTGGTTCGTGATCATCGGCACCCTGCCGATCGGCATCCTCGGCAAGCTGTTCCAGGACACCATCGAGACCCATCTGCGCGACCTGCGGATCATCGGCACCACACTGATCGTCTTCGGCCTGGTCCTTGCCTTCGCCGACCGCACCCGCGCCGTCCGCAACGCCCGTCCGATCACCGACCTCACGCTGCCGCACGCGGGCATCTACGGCTTCGCCCAGGCGCTCGCGCTGATCCCGGGCGTCTCCCGATCCGGCGGCACGATCAGCGCGGGCCTGCTGCTCGGCTACAGCCGGGAGGCGGCGGCCCGCTACTCGTTCCTGCTGGCCATCCCGGCGGTGCTCGCCTCGGGGGCGCTGGAACTGTTCAAGATCGGCGAGGGCCCGGCACCCGCCTGGGGGCCGACCATCCTGGCCACCCTGATCGCCTTCGCGGTCGGCTACGCGGCGATCGCCTGGTTCCTCAAGTACATCTCGAGCCACAGCTTCCTGCCGTTCGTCGTCTACCGGGTGCTGCTCGGCATCCTGATCATCGGACTGGTGGCCGGCGGCGTCCTGACCCCGGACGCGGGCGCGGTGAAGTAGAGCGGCGGAGTGGAGCGGCGAAGTGGAGCGCGGAAGCAGAGCTGAGAAGTAGAACCACGTTTCAGAACCGCTCCCCGAAGGCGCCGGCTCCGGAAAGCAGTGGGCCGGGACACCGTGTCGGTGTCCCGGCCCGCTGAACGGCGAGGACCTAGCGCGGCTCCCGGGCGGCGGTCAGTCGGCCGCGGACGGCGGCGTGGACCTCGGCCTCCTCGGCCGGGTCGGCGGCGAGCCTGCGCAACCGCTCCAGCACACGCGCGTCGCCCGTGGTGGCGACGTGGCGCGCGGCGAGCTCACGCGTCGACTCCTCGCAGTCCCAGAGGCACTCGACGGCCGGCCCCTCGGGAAAGTGCACGTCGGTGGCGGCGAGCGCCCGGGCGGCACGTCCGCGCAGCTCGGAGGAGGCGGCCTCACCGTAGATGTGGCGCAGGACCGGGACGGCGTCGGCAGCGGCCAGCCGCCCCGCACCGTCCACCAACGACCCCAGCCCGGTACCGCCGACCCCGCGCACGGAGATCCAGCGGCGCAGCCCGGCGACCACCAGCGGCCCGTCCTGCGGCCCCCCGGCGTCGGCGAGCAGCTGGACGGCGGCCTCGCCGAGCGCGCTGTCCGCGCCCCCGCTGGCCGGGTCGGCCCAGCGGCGGGCCTGCGCCAGCACCTCGGGACCGCGCATCCGGCCGAGCAGTTCCAGGGCGGCCCGGACGATCCGGTCGTCGACGTCGGCGGCGGCGGTCTCGATCAGCTCGACCGCGGCCGGGTCCCGTTGGTCGACCAGGTAGCGCAGGGCCGCGCGGCGGGCGCCGGGCAGGCCGTCGCGGGCGGCCTCCAGCAGCGCCGGACGGTCCTCGGGGCGGACGACGGCGGTCAGGCAGCGGGCGGCCGCGGCGGCGCGGCGGTCCACCGCGTCGGGGCCGTTGCCCGGGGATTCGGTGTCGCGCGCGGGCTCCGGGCGGGCGTCGGGCCGGTCGAGGAAGGCGCCGACGCCGACGCCGCCCAGGTCGCCCTGGTCGGCCCAGGCCAGCACGTCGGCGGTGGACCAGCCCGGGGTGACGCCGCTGCGGTTGATCTGCCGCTGCCAGAGGTCGAAGGGTGACTGCTCACTGGCCGCCGCCACTCTCGGGTGGTAGGCCGCCCACAGCCGCCAGGGCCGGGGCTCGTACGCGTTGCGGATGAACTCACGCAGTTCGGCGTCGCCCTCGGGGCCCGGCGGGAAGTGGTCCAGCACGGCGGTACCGAGCAGCAGCAGGCCCCGGTCGTCGTCGCGCAGGGCGAGTTCGTCGAGGGCCCAGGCCCAGTTGGCGCCCGTGGCGGCGTACTCGCGCAGCATCAGCAGCGCGTCGCGCCGGCCGTACGCGGCGAGGTGGCCCAGGACGGAGAGGGCGAGGCCGGTACGGCTCTCGTCGTCGGTGACGAGGTCCTCGGCGGAGTGGAGGTGGTCCTCGATGCCGTCGAGGGGAGCCTCCAGCTCCATGTAGAGACGGGCGTAGTAGAGGGAGCGGCTCTCGACCTGCCAGTCGGCTCGCGGATCCCTGGTGACGCACTCCTCCAGCGCGGCGATGGCCTCGGCACGGTCGGCGGCCAGCGCATGGAGCTGCCCGTCACCACGGCCTCGCTGCAGGAGGCCTAGGAGGCTGGCACTGGGTGCTATCACTGGCTCGAACATGAGGTCAGCATCCGTTGCGGCGGTCGTAGTGGCAACGGGATTTCCGTCGCCGGGGTCTCTGGTCGGTACTGCGGTGGGCGCCCGGGCGCCGGAATCACCGAAGGTTACCGCCTCGGGCCACCTTCCGCACACAGGGCGACGGAGCCTGCTGCCACAGTGGCATATGCCAGGGGAATTTTGCCTGCGATCTGTCCAAATCGCCCACGGGGGTCAGGACGCTGTGCGACAGTCTTCTCACAACCCGAACGACCCGCACAAAGCGGGCCGAACCGAACGATGGACCCGCCATGAACATGCCTTCAGGCGCCGCCCGCCCGCCGGGCACCGCCACGGTGGACGGCGCCCCGGCGGGCGCGAACGGCTCCGGCTCGAAGGCCTCCGGTGCAAGCACCTCGGACACGGCAGGCGCGGGTGCGACGGGCACGGCGGGCCGACCGGGCCACGCCGGCGGCGGAACGCATGACGACGGCACCGGCGGCGAAGCCGGCAGCGGAACGGACGGCAGAGTGGACGGCACGGCACAGGAGCCGTCCGGCCCCTACCTCGGCGGCGGCAGCAACGACGACAGCCTCCTCGGCTCCGCCGAATGGGACCTGCAGACCGACGGCATCCGCTGGAACGCGGAGACCTACCTCCTCCTCGGTTGCGACCCGGGCCGCGGCCCGCTCAGCCTCGACCGGCTGCCCGACCGCCTCCCCGAGGCGGACCGGCCGCTGCTGCGCCGGATGATGACCGACGCCCTGGTGCACGGCCGCGTCGCCGCAGGCACCCTGCGGATCCGCCGGCCCGGCGGACGGCACGACAGCGTCGAGTGCGCGGGCGAACCCGTCCTCGGCGCGGACGGCACCGTCACCGCGCTGCGCATGCTGCTCCGCCCGGCACCGCCGGACTGAGCCGCGGCGCCCCGGCGCACCCGGGACCGCGCATCCCGGCCCCGGACGTCAGCCCCGCACGTCAGCCCGCCCCTCAGGTCAGCCGCGGCCGGTTCTTGGCGTCCGCCGCCCGCAGCTCCCGGCCCAGCTCGGCCCGCAGCTCGTCCACCGCCGGCAGCCCCCGGTACGCCGCGGTCAGCCGGTACATCTCGCGCAGCCGGTCCCAGGTCCGGTGCGAGGAGTTCTGGCCGATCAGGTTCATCACCATCTTGGCCTGCAGCTCGGCCGCGTCCGGCTCGCCCGTGATCAGGTGCACCGAGGCCAGGGTGATCCGGTCGAACAACGCCGAGCGCAGCTGCCCGGTGCCCTCCCGCAGGGTGATCACCTGCTCCGCCCGCTTGCGGGCCCTGGGGGCCGCCGCCGGGTCGTGCTCGGCCAGCGTGCGCAGCACCAGGGCCTGCATGCCGCGCAGTTCGGCTTCGTCGAACACCTGCATCCAGGACGGCGGCGGCTCCGGCGACTCCTCGGCGAACAGGTCCTCGGCCTCGCCGAGCAGCCGGTAGGTGTCCTGGGAGTGCCCGATCGAGGCGTGCGCCCAGGCCTCGACGGTGTTCAGCATGGCGCGCGTTCTGGGCACCACCGTGCCACCGGCCGCCTTCGCCGCCGACATCAGGTCGAGCGCGTCGTCGGCCCGGCCCAGGTGGACCATCTGCCGCGCGGCGCGGCTGATCGCCTCGCCAGCCCGCGGCCGGTCGCCGGACTCCATGGCCGCCTCGGCCGCGATCACGAAGTACCGCTGGGCGGTGGGCTCCAGGCCCACGTCGTGCGACATCCAACCCGCCAGCACCGCGAGGTTGGCCGCGACCAGCCACAGCCGCTGCTCCACGGCGGGCGGGTGCCGGTGCGTCAACAGACCGCCGACCTCGTTGAGTTGACCGACCACCGCCTTGCGCTGCAGCCCGCCCCCGCGGGCCGCGTCCCAGGCCCGGAACACCTGCACCGAGTGTTCCAGCGACTCCACCTCATCGAGCCCGACCGGGCCCGCGTCGTACACGTCCACCACCGGGCGCGCCGCGCTCCCGGTGATCACCTGGCGCGGCCCGGGGACGGCGGCCGCGTACGCGACCGCGTCCCCGCCCAGCCATCCCTTCAGCGAGTCGGCGATGACCGCCCCGGCCGTGAGCGCGGCTCCGGCGCCCACCAATCCACGTCGGTTCAGCATGAGGTCCATTCCCGTGAACTCGGTGAGGACCACGGCTGTTCGATCCGGCGACCACGGCACTGCTGCGGACGGCTCCGCTCCGGACCTGGTGGGCCGGTGTCGTTCCAGACCGAGGTCCTCAGTGGTGACGACACGGCCGAGCCGCTCCGTGAACACGGCAGCCAGCACCCTCGGCACCGGATCGCGCGGGATCTCCCCCTGCTCGATCCAACGTCGTACCCTCGAGGTGTCGGTGGACAGTTGCATCTGCCCCATCGCGGCACCGCGACGATTGACCAGCCGCGCGAGCTCGCCCTTGGACCATCCGGTCAGGACGAACAGATCGGCGAGTCGGGTGTTGGGTCCCCTGCTCAATGAAGCCCCCAGGTTCCTCGGCTCCTTCGAGGCTAGAGGCTCCGGCAAGTGCCAGGCGAGCATTCGCCACCGTTCGCCAGGGCCCGCCAGACTACTAAGCCAGTGCCCGAGGGGTGTGTTGTAGGGGTGCGCCACCTCGCCCCCCGGGTCGGGCGGCGTCCCACCAGCGTCGGGGCAGTCCCCCGACGGTGTCACGGGACGCTCCCGGTCCTCACCCGAGGGGGTGGCGCGGCCGGGTGGCGCGGGAGCGCCGGGCACGGCCACGGCAAGTCCGGCCGACCGCATTCCCCAGGGTGCGGACGGCCGGAGCACAGCCGAACAGGGGTTCCTGACCCCGCGTCCGTGCCCGGCGCTCGCGCACCACCCGCCGTACCGCGACGGCGTACTCCCCCGCCCCGCGGGGGCGCACCACCCAACGCCGTACCGCACCACCCGCAGGGCCGCCGTCACGCCAGGAAGCACACGGCACCAGCCCTCCCCGCCCCCGCGGGGCCGCACCCGCCGACGGACCGGAAGGGACCACCCTCAGCCCATGTACTCCTCAGCGACGACCCCCACGCCGACCGCGACCCGCACCGCGCTGCGCCCCCCCACCGCAGCCGCCGGCCGGCCCGGCCCCAAGCAGGCGCCCCCGGCGAGCCGGCCGGTGGCTCCGCGCGGCGTCGAGGGCCGGGCCGCCGACACCCGGGTCGTCCCGGCCGGCCGTACGGCGCTGGGCCCCACCGGCCGTACCGCACTGGGGCTGCGCGGCCCCGAGGCCGCCCCGCCGGTCGGCAGCCGGCTCCCGCTCGCCCGCCAGGCCGACGGCCAGGTGCTGCGCGCCCGACGCCCCGGCCAGCCCGGCGGAGCGGAGCGGATCGACCCGTCGGCGCTGCAGACCCCGTCGGTACGGGCGGCGCTGGCGAGCATCGCGCGGATATGTCCCGCGTTCACCCCGCGCCAGGTCCTGCGCGAGGGCAGCCGCCACATCCTGGTGGCGGGCACCATCGGGCGGGCCCCGGTGGTCGCCAAGTGCCTGGCGCCGCAGGCGGTGCGGAGTGAGTACTTCGATCAGCTGGTGGCCGACTTCCACCACGAGGTCGCGGTCTACCGGGCGTTCGTCCGGCACCGCCCGCCGGTGCGGCTGCCCCGGCTGGTCGCGGCCGACCACGACCGCTGCGTACTGGTCATGGAGCGGATCCCCGGCCGCCCGGCCGCCCGGGAGCGCCACCCGGTCAACGCGCCCACCCCGGGCGAGGTGCGGGCGCTGCTCACCGCCGTCCGGACGCTGAACCTGTGGCGGCCGCCGACCGACGTG
Organism: Kitasatospora sp. NPDC034035; assembly: GCF_055575755.1. Classification (NCBI taxonomy): domain Bacteria; kingdom Bacillati; phylum Actinomycetota; class Actinomycetes; order Kitasatosporales; family Streptomycetaceae; genus Kitasatospora; species Kitasatospora sp. NPDC034035. The sequence goes on from NZ_JBVISA010000043.1 coordinate 42,922, forward strand.
TTCCAGCCGCGCCTGGACTACCAGTGGGAGATCGCCCGCTACCACTCGGTGGGCCAGCTCACCGACCGGGACGCCGGCGACCTGCGCGGCCTGCTGCACGGCCTCGGCCACACCCCGCTGCAGCTCTGCCACGGCGACGCCCTGCTCAGCAACATGCTGCTGGCGCCGTCCGGCCCGGTGCTGGTCGACTGGGAGCAGGCCGGCTGGTACCTGCCCGGCTACGACCTGGCGGTGCTGTGGAGCGTGCTCTCCGGAGACACCGCGGCGCGCCGTCAGATCAGCCAACTCGCCCAGAGCGGCGGCACGCTGGCCCGGGACGCGTTCCTGGTGAACCTGGTGCTGGTACTGATGCGGGAAATCCGGCTGTACGACGTGCCGGGCGCCGGCGAGGAGCAGCGGATCATGATCCGCCGGCTCTACGACGACGCCGCGCTCGCCCGCCGGGCCGTCCGGGCCGCGGTCGGGACGCGCTGAACCGCCGTCCCCGGTGGTTCGGGTCCGAACCGGCCTGCCCGGCCGGGCATTTTACCGCCGCGCGTCGTACGACCAGGCGTGCTACGGCCGGGCGCCGCGCTCCAGGGCGGCCCGGCCGGCGGCCTCCAGGACGGTCTCGTCCGACGCCAGGTGCACCCGGCTGCTGAGCACGTCCCGCAGGTACCGCTCCAGCGGGTGACGTCGGCTCAGGCCGGGGTTGCCGGTCAGGGCGACGGCCTGCTGGACCGCCGTCGTCGCGGCACGGGTGGCCAGCAGGTGGGCCGGTCCGGTCCGGGCGACGGCGTCCGGCTCGCCCCGGTCCACCCGGGGCGCCAGACCCTCGACCAGTTCCTCGGCGCCGATCAGCTGCGCCTCGATCTCGCCGAGGGCGCAGCGGTAGCGGGGCAGGATGCCGAGCGGCTCGGTCAGGTTGGCCGGGGTGCGCTGGTTGAGGAAGCGGACCAGCCAGGACTCGGCGGCCCGGGCGACACCGATCGCCACCGCGGAGAGGGCCAGATCGTGCCAGGCGCGGGAGAGTTCGGCGTCGGCGTCGGCGTCCTTCGACTCACGGGCGCCGAGGCCGAGTGCGAGGTCGGCCGGCACCCGGACCCCGTCCAGCACGACGTCATGGCTGGCGCTGGCGCGCAGGCCGAGCTGGTCCCACGTCGGATCGATCTCGAGACCCTCGCTCTCACCGCGGACCAGGAAGGTCCCGATCCTCGGCTCCTCCTCCTCGGTCCGCGCGGTCACCGCCATCCAGGCCAGCGCCTCGGCGCCGGTGCAGTACGTCTTCCGGCCGGTCAGCAGCCAGCCGTCGCCGTCCCGCCGGGCGACCGTCTCGGGCAGTTCGCCCGATCCCGCGCCGGGCTCCGCCCGCAGCGTGTTGACCAGCGCCGGGCCACGCCGGGACTCGGTGATCAGTCGCCGGTAGCCGGCCGCCGGCCAGTCGGCGAGGCGGGCCTGCTCGGCATGCCGGAGCAGCGTGAACGCGGTGACCACGGCCACCGAGGCGTCCCCACGGCCGAGTTGGGACAGCACCCGGACGGTGTCGGCAAGCGAGCCGCCCGGTCCGCCGTACTTGCGGGAGACGGTGAGGGTGAGCAGTCCGGCCTCGTGGACCGCCTCGATGCCCTGGTACGGGAAGGTCGCGTCGCGGTCGTGCTCCTCGGCGCGGGCGGCCAGCAGGTCGACCACCCGGGGCAACCCGGCCAGCGCGGTCTCGACCGCCGCGCGGTCGGACGTCGGATGGTCGGACGTCGGATGGTCGGATGCCGATTGGCCGGATGTCGGATGGCCGGATGTCGGACGGCCTGAATCGGCCTGGCCGGAAGTCGACGGCGGCGAAGACGCCGGCGAACCGGTCCGGGAGCGGCCGGCGGAGGGCCGGTCGTCGAGCGGGCGGTCGCCGGAAGGGTGCTCCTCGGGCGAACGGTCGACGGACGAACGGTTGGCGGCGCGGGTCGTCATGATGCTGTGCCTCCGGGCGGCAGCGTGGGCTCGACGGATGCGGGCGGCACGCCGCACGGGCGCGCGGTACCGATTGGCGGCCCCGGAGGTCAGTTCACGGCCCGCCCCCGGGTTTCGGCGTCGACCGGACCCGGCCGACCACCCGCCGCCGGGGGACGGAGCCCCCTCAGCGGCCCGGACACACCGCGCTGGCGGTGCGCCGCAGATCCAGATGCCTGCGACGGGTCAGCAGCGGAAGACGGCACGGCATGTTCGCGACTGTACGAACCGTTGATCGATACCGTCAAGCGGCATCCGGCCCCCGGGCGGGCGCCGGACGGGCGCCGGACGAACGCCGCCGGCAGCCCCGGGGATCCCGGAGGATCAGCCCTGCTGGAACATGTCCGCGGGGAGCGGCTTCAGCAGCTGATACAGGTCGTCCGAAATCGGTCGGTCCCAGGACGCGATGGTGACCAGGACGCCGTCGCTGCGGCCGAACTGGGCGCAGAACACGCGCTCCTCGCTGACCTTGACCTTCTTCACGATCAGCAGGTCGTCCCCGAGCATGACCGGGAAGTCCTCGGCCGAGACGAACTCGACCGACTCGTCGTTCTCCAGCGCCGCGAGCAGCTGCCGCACCTCGAAGGGCACGTCGTCGCCGGTCTCCCGGGCAGGCGAACCTTCGGGGAGGTTGCCGATGAACATCGCCGGGCCTCTGCCGCCGAACAGGTCGTAGCGCAGGAAAATCCCCTGGCAGGAGCCGTCCGGGCCGGTCATCATGGCCGCACCGAAGTCACCGGGCCAGTCGCCCGGGTCCATCGCGAGCACGTCGAAGTCCGGGCCGGCGGGCTGTCCGGAGCGACGGCGGAGAAAAGACATGGGAACATCGTACGTGTCCGGCACACCGCGCTCGTGGGGTGGGTGGGGCACCGGCGGGGGGCGGGCGGGAGCATCGACGCTCAGAGACCAATGTTGACTCTGAGCAACCGTCCGGGCTACGTTCGGTTCAGCACGACAGCCGTTCTGGTTTTCACCCTCCGGGGGGACGGCATGTCGCAACGCGGCCCTACCCGCGTATCCCTCACCGTGCACTTGTCGTGCCGAACTGCCGAGCACCCAGCTTCGTCGTCGCACACAGCACAAACACAAGCCAACAGTTCCATGCATCACAAGCCAGATCCGCGGGGCCCCGGCCCGTCGCTCCCGTGGATCTGCTCGGGACGCCGCCGCGTGGGGGCGTGCGGGTCCCGAGCATCGGTGCCGCGATCCGAGTCGCTCTCGGGTTCGGCGCCAGCCTCCCGGCGACTGCCGGCCCCTTGTGGGCCGGGACCGGCCGACGCACCCCGGTGCGCAGGGGATGACTGGGAGGATGGCCTGGCAACGCTGCCGGGCCGCACAGCAGGCGCCGTGTCTGGCCGCGTGGGGGCGGTGGGCACGGCGTCTGCCTGTGCTCATACTTTGAGCTGCGTTTGTCTAACAGTCAACAGAAATTCTGACGGGGCACGCTCAATAGATCATCAGTTGTGATGTTCCGACCGGAAAACCGCCTGCGGAGCGGGCCCCCGGTCGGTTCCGGGAGCCCGCTCCGCAGTGGCTCAGGCGAGCGGCTCGAAGCAGCTCGAGGCGGCTCAGGCGAGCGGCTCAGGTGAGGTCGAACTCGCCGTCCCGGGCGCCGAGCACGAACGCCCGCCACTCCGCCGGCGTGAAGACCAGGACCGGCCCGTCCTCCTGGCGGCCGTCCCGCATCCCGATGTACCCGTCCACGAACGCGATCTGGACGTCTCCGACCCCCTGGCTGCTGCACAGCCACTCCGCGCCGGTGAAGTCCACCCTCGGCTTCCCGCTCGGCGCCAGGCCCGGCTGCGCGCCACCGGCCTCCGTGTCCGTCCCAGTGTTGACTGCCACTGACCGATCTCCTCCCGACGATGTTCCGGGCCCAGCCTAGCCACACCGCCCGGCCCCGGTCAGCGGGTTGACGAGGACTCCTCCGGCTATGGACGGGCGCCGCCGGAGGGCGGCTCGAGGCGCGGCGGAAAGGTCGAGGCGTGTCCCGACCGGCGGGGGCGGCGGGCAGCTGCCAGAGTGCTGCCAGGGCGCCGCCCGGGCCGGCAAGCGCGGGAGAGCGCCCCCTCCGACCGTACAGAGCCCTCCGCGGCCCCCAGGGGCCGGACCGCACCGCCGACGACCCCGCCCACCCCAACACCCACCGAACCGCCCAAGGGAGCAGCCGATGAGCCGCCGGGACGGCACCCGCGCCGACGTCATCCCCATCTCCGACGCCCCCTCGGCCCACCCCCCGGCACCCCGTACGCCTCCCTCGGCCACGCCACTGCCCCGGCCGACCCCCGCCCGGCCCCCCACGCACGGACGGGTCGGCATCGTCCTGGTCTCGCACAGCCAGGAACTGGCCACCGCCGTACGCAACCTCGCGCTCGCATTGACCGGATCCGACTCCCCCGCCCCGATCTCCGCGACCGGCGGCGACCCGTCGAACGGGCCCGGCATCAGCGCCGTCCTGGTGGCCGCCGCGACCCGCCGGGTGGACCAGGGCCACGGCGTCGTGGTGCTCGCCGACCTGGGCGGGGCCGTCACCACCGTCCGCGCCCTGCTGTCCGACGCCGACGAGCACGGCCTGCCGTTCCCGGTCCGGTTCGCCAACGCCCCGTTCGTCGAAGGCGCGGTGGCCGCGACCGCGACCGCGACGGCGGGCGGCGACCTGGCGGCGGTGCTGGACGCGGCCGAGGAGGCCTACCGGCAGCACAAGGGCTGACCGGGTGCCGCGCCCGCGGCCGGTCAGGGGCGCTCCTGGCCCTCCCAGGTGAAGACCGCCGGGCCCTCGCACTCCAGCGCGTGGCGCAGCCGCTCGTGCTCGGACTCGATCATCGGCGGCAGCTCGTCCAGCGCGAACCAGCCGACCTCGAGCGACTCGTCGTCGTTCACCCGCGCCTCGCCGCCGACCGCACGGCAGCGGAAGGTCAGCACCAGGTACTGCGTCACGTCGCCGTTCGGGTACGTCACCTGCGGCGAGACGGTGACCGAGGCCAGCAGCTCGGGCACGGCCACCACGCCGGTCTCCTCCTCGCACTCGCGCACCACGCCGTCGCCGGGCTGCTCGCCGGGGTCGAGGATCCCGCCGACCGGCGCCCAGCGGCCGTCATCGGCTCGGCGGGCGAGCAGCACCCGGTCGCGATCGTCCAGCACGACGGCGACGACGGCGCTCAGCCACAGCGGGCGGTGGCCCACGAGGGAGCGGAGGTCGGCGAGGAAGGGGGGAATTGCCATGTGGCGCAGCCTATCGGGGCGGCTGCCGGCCGGGGTGGGGTCGGCCGGGGTCGGGTGGTCCGGGTCCGCTCGAGCGGCTCGGGTCGGCCAAGTCGGCCGGGTCGGGGCGGCCGGGTCTGCTCAACCAGGTCGGCGCGGTGGGTCTCCGGTGGGGCGCAGCCGGTCGGTGGTCGGGCGCACCAAGGCGAGGACGGTGAGGCCGAGGATGTGCAGGTCGAGCCGGAGGGAGCGGTGCTCGACGTACCAGAGATCGAGTTCGGCGGCATGACCGTGGAGCTGGGCCCAGCCGGTCAGCCCGGGGCGCACGGCGAACCGGGCGCGCTCGCGGCAGGAGTAGCGGCCCACCTGATCGGGCCGGGCCGGTCGGGGGCCGATCACCCCCATCTCGCCGCGGACGACGTTCCAGAGCCGCGGCAGCTCCTCCAGGCCGGTGCGGCGCAGCAGGGTGCCGAACCCGCTGTCCCCACCCGTCCGGAAGCGCAGGATCTGGAACTCGCGGCCGTGCTGCCCGGCTCGGGTCTGCCGCTGGAGCACCGGGCCACCGCTGGTGCAGCGCAGCAGGACGGCGATCAGTACGGCCAGCGGTAGCGCGACGATCGCGGCCAGGGCGGCGAGGGCGAGATCACCACCGCGTTTCATGAGGTGGACATGGCACTATCCGATCTGCCGCTCATCGCTCCCCCTCTACGGCGCTTCGAGCCGGAAGAACGCATTCACAGTAGAGGCGTGATGAAGCCGCCGTCCAAGAATGGTGAAAGAAGGGGGCGGGAGATTGTCCGACAGGACGATATTCGGTCGGTCTGACCAATTTCGCTCGATCTGCCGTTTCGAAATTCCGAACGCGATCGACATACGGGCGAGCGGGCGGGTGGCCCCGTCAGTGTTCTCCGGCCGGCGCCTCCGGCCCGTGTCGTCCGGTCGGCTCGTCCGCCTCTAGAGCGCGGCGCGGCGCCGGTCACGGAAGTGACCGAAGGCGATCCGACCGAGCAGCAGGACACCCGCCGCCAGGCAGCCGGCCACCGCCATCGCCCAGGCCGGGCCGCCACTGTCCGGAACGAGCACCGCCACGACGATCCCCGCCGCCAGGCAGGCCACACCCACCACGGCCAGCGGAAGCTGGTGGGTGACCAGGGCTCCGCCACTGCACACGCGAGCCATCCGAGAAGCGCCGTGCAAGTGGAAGGGGTCACGGTCCGCATCTGCCATGAGCCCAAGGTACCCCGGGCCGAAGCGGGAGGCAGCCCGCAGGGAGTGCAGGATCGAACACTCTGCGCGACCGACGGATCGGTACCCGTCCGGGGTCGGGCGGGGGTGGCTACGGGGGTGGTTGCGGGGCGACACGGCGGCCGATCCGGGCCCCACCGAAGCGGCGCCCGATGTCCCCGGATGCGCATTCCTACTCCACAATCAGTCCACGAAAAATCCTCGTCCCCCCGGTACAACCATCCCCGCGGTGCAACGGTCTCAATGGCATTGAGTGATCCAGGAGCCGTTCGAGGGACGGGTGTGAACCCCCCACCGAGAACAGGAAAGTCCAGGGGCGGAGCCGCCGACCCCTGGAGTCGGAGGCCGGGCTCCGTCCTCCGGCGGTACCGCCACGCCGCTCGGCGAACGAGGGGGAACCGTGCCGCAGTCCCAGTCCACAACATCGATCTCCATGGCCCGCGCCAGGCCCATGCCCGGCGTGCGCGCACTGCCGCCCCCTGTCAGGTGGGCTGCGGACCGGCACGAGGTGAGCCGGCACGGCGGGGGCCGTCGCCGACTGACCGTCGAGACGGAACAGCAGGACGCGCGGGGCGAATGGCTGCGGTTCGCCCCCGTCCAGCCGCTGTTCCGGGCCCGGGCCGCCCAGCGCCTCGCCGTGCTCGCGTACCACGGGGTGACCGACCACCGGTCGTTCGGCGCCCAACTCGACCGGCTCCAGCGGCTCGCCACTCCCGTGTCGCTCACCGCCGTCCTCCAGGCCGTGACCGAGCGGCGGCCACTGCCGCCCCGGAGCGTCCTGGTCACCTTCGACGACGCCGACCGGAGCGTCCTCACCCACGCCCTGCCCGCCCTCGACGCCCGTGGCATTCCGGCCACCGCCTTCGTCATCTCGGAGCTCATCGGCACCGAGCGACCGTTCTGGTGGCACGAGGCCGACTTCCTCGCCCGACACGGCGGCCGCGCCCGCTCGCTCGACTGCGGTCACCCGTCCCAGCTGCTCCGCCGACTCAAGGCCATGCCCGACCCGGACCGCCGACGCAGCCTCCACGAGCTGCGCGTCAGCGCCGACCGCCGACCGCCCCGCCAGGAACAGCTCACCCCCGCCGACCTCCTCGCCCTGCGGGACGGGGGCGTCGCGATCGGCAACCACACCCAGGGACACCCGTGCCTCGGGCGCTGCGACGACGACACCGTCCGCGCCGAGATCACCGGCGCCCACGAGGCCCTCACCCGCTGGCTCGGCGAGCCGCCGACCGCCTTCGCCTACCCGGACGGTGGCCACGACCCCCGTGCCGAAACCGTCCTGCAGGAACTCGGCTACCGCCTCGGCTTCCTCTCCGACCACCGCCTGGGCCCCCGCCTCCCCTCCCACCCCCTCCAGATCAGCCGCCTCCAGGTCGACTCCACCACCAGCACCCGCCGCTTCGACACCATCCTCTCCGGCCTCGAACCCGCCTACCGCCGCTGGCGCCGCCAAGCCGTCGCCTGACCCCCGGCGCGTGCCCGACAGTCATTCGAAATGCCAATAGGGCACGGAAATGGTGCCTTGAGGGATATCTACGCGGGTAGCGCGTGCGGCGGGTAGCGCGTGCACAGGAAGTCGACTGGATCGACTTCCTGTGCACGGCGTCATGTCTACGCGAGTAGAAGGCTGCCGCGGATTAGCCTCGGGACATTACCGGGCATGGAAGTCGAATCGGCCGATTCCCCACACGTTGCCGCATCGCGATCGCGCCGGCGCTCGAGCGCGCCGCCGCCGGGGGTGACCCATGCGCGAGAAGTCGATCAGGCCGACTTCTCGCGCACGGCATGCACCGGCTGGGCGGTCTACGCGGGTAGGTCAAGCTCTCTGCGCAGCCGGTCGTCGAACCGATCGACTCCCCGCGCGCCAACACTCCAAGCCGCCGGCGGCGGGCGATCCGGCACCCACCCCGCGCAGGAAGTCGGCCAGGCCGACTTCTCGCACCCCGCAAGCCGAGCGGCCCGCTACGCGAGTAGACAGCGCGCGCCGCAGCCGCCCCGGGACATCGCCGGGCACAGGAAGTCGGGCCAGCCGACTTCCTGTGCGGCGCACCGCGCCCCCGCCCACCAGGCAGGCGGGCCCGCACCTGCCCCCGCACAAGCACGGGGTGACCGGTGCGTGAGAAGTCGGCCCAGTCGACTTCTCACGCACCACAAGCAGGCTGTCTACGCGAGTAGATACAGCGCCGCTGCAGACAGGCCGGCACCGCCAAGCACAGGACGTCGGATGGGCCGACTTCCTGTACGGCGCACCGCAACCCGGCCTGCAAGAGTGCCCACCAGCAGGCAGCTCGCACCAGAAGTCGGCCTGGTCGACTCCCAGTGCAATGCACACCCCCACCCCGCCCATCGAACGCGCCCACGGCCACGGGCTCAGGCGAGTACCGGATGGCCGTCGCGCGAGAAGTCGGATCGGCCGACTTCCTGCGCAACGCACTGTGGCCTGGCCCGCCGGACCGGCCACCAGCAGGCAGCTCGCGCGAGGGGTCGACTGGGCCGCCTTCCATGCGGCGCATCGCAGGTCACCCGCCGGGCTGGCCGCGGGCGCCGGCCTGCACAGGGCGTCGGCCTGATCGACTTCCCGCGCGCGACAGGCAGACAGACAGGCAGGCAGGCAGGCAGGCAGGCAGGCAGGGCCCAGCCTTCTACGCGAGTAGATCCAGTCTGGGCGACGTCGCCGGACACAGGAGTTCGGATCGGCCGACGTCCTGCGCAGCGCACTGCGGCCCGGCCTGCCGGACCGGCCACCAGCAGGCAGCTCCCACCAGAAGTCGGCCGGGCCGACTACCTGTGGCTGCCGGGTCGGGCGGTGGGGGCGGCACATCTACGCGGATAGAAGTGCCGGGCAGCGGATCTGTCGGCATTTCCTGCGGGAAATGGGGCGGCCCGGATTTTCTTCATCGCGCAACGGAAATCGGCAGCGAAGCCCATTTGCGGGTATTCAGGGCGCCGCGCCGTGTCTGGCGCTTTGTGTGTGAATCCGGCTGTTGGGTCCCGAAATCGCCGCCACGTGGGACTGATGTGTGGCCGCCGTTGCCGGGATGGATCAGCCGATGAGGGTGGCCAGCGTGTTGCCCTGCGGGTAGAGGGCGGCGGCCGGCGGGAGTACGGCGGGGAGGCCGGCGTGAAGCACGGTGAGGGTGCCCGTCCCCGTGCGGGTGGGGTCGCTGACGCGGCGGAGGGCCTGGGCGGCGACGGCGTCGGCGGAGCCGAGCAAGGTGAGCGCCGGGGACGCGGTCGGGGCGACGGCGGCGCGGATGCGGTCGTCGACGAGTTCGTAGTGGGTGCAGCCGAGCACGAGGACGTCGGTGCCGACCGGCGTGCGGGCGGCGGCGTCGGCGATGGCGGCCGTGATGGCGTCGTCGTCGCCGTGCTCGACGGCGTCCGCGAGGCCCGGGCAGGCGACCTCCGTGACGTCCGCCGTCCCGCCGAAGTCGCGGATCAGTCCGCGCTGGTAGGCGCTCCCGGTGGTGGCCGGGGTGGCCCAGATGGCGACCCGGCCGCCCAGTGCGGCAGCGGGCTTGATGGCCGGGACGGTGCCGATCACCGGCAGTCCGGGCTCCAGTTCGGCGCGCAGGGTGGCGAGCGCGTGGACGGAGGCCGTGTTGCAGGCGATCACCAGCGCGTCGGGTTCGAGCGCGGCGGCGGCCCGGCAGCAGCCGAGGGCCAGTTCGGTGACCTCTTCGGGCGTACGCGGCCCCCAGGGCATCGAGGCCGGGTTGGAGGACAACACCAGGTCCGCGTCCGGGCGCAGCTTCCGGAGGGTGGCGGCGGCGGCCAGCAGGCCGATTCCGGAGTCCATCAGTGCGATCTTCACGGGTCAAGACTTTAGTCGATCCGCCCGCTCGGCCCTGTTCTGCGGCAGACTGCCGGGGTGACCGTCCTGCTGTGGATCGCCGCGTTCTCCCTGCTGGTCTGGCTCTGGCTGGCGTGCTGCCACGGCTTGTTCTGGCGCACCGACGTGCGGCTGCCGCCGCGTCGCCCGCCGGTCCGCTGGCCGCAGGCGGCGATCGTGGTGCCGGCCCGGGACGAGGCGGCGGTACTGCCGGTGAGTCTGCCGACGCTGTTGGCGCAGAAGTACCCGGGGCGGGCGCGGGTGATCCTGGTGGACGACCACAGCTCGGACGGCACGGGCCCGCTGGCGGCGGAGCTGCGGACGATCGACGGGCTGGAGCTGACCGTCACCACGCCTCCCCCGTTGCCGCCCGGCTGGACGGGCAAGCTGTGGGCGCTGCGGCACGGGGTGGAGCTGGCCGGTCCGGACGTGGAGTACCTGCTGCTGACGGACGCGGACATCGCACACGGCCCGGACTCGCTCGCCGAGCTGGTGGCGGCGGCCGAGAGCAATGGCCTGGACCTGGTGTCGCAGATGGCCCGGCTGCGGGTGGAGACCGGCTGGGAGCGCCTGATCGTGCCGGCCTTCGTGTACTTCTTCGCCCAGCTGTACCCGTTCCGCCGGAGCAACCGTCCGGGTGCCCGGACGGCGGCCGCGGCGGGCGGCTGCTCGCTGGTGCGGCGCGAGGCGCTGGAGCGGGCCGGCGGGGTGGCGGCGATCCGGGGCGCGGTGATCGACGACGTGTCGCTGGCCCGGGCGGTGAAGTCCACCGGCGGCCGGACCTGGCTGGGTCTCGCCGGGGAGGTGGACAGCGTCCGCCCGTACCCGCGGCTGGAACAGCTGTGGCGGATGGTGTCGCGCAGCGCGTACGCCCAGCTGAGGCACTCGCCGCTGCTGCTGCTCGGGACGGTGCTGGGGCTGGCGCTGGTGTACCTGGTGCCGCCGGTGGCGACGGTGGCCGGGCTGGTGGCCGGGGCGCCGGTGGTGGCGGTGGCGGGTGGGGCGGCGTGGGCGCTGATGGCGGGGACGTACCTGCCGATGGTCCGGTACTACGGGCAGCCGGCCCCGGCCGTGGTGCTGCTGCCGTTCACGGCGGGGCTGTACCTGCTGATGACGGTCGACTCGGCGGTGCAGCACTGGCGCGGCCGGGGCGCGGCGTGGAAGGGCCGGACCTACTCGCGGGCGTGACCCCTGTACACGCCCGCGAGCAGGCGTCCTCCCCCGCGGACCGGGGGAATCCCCGGCGTCGTGTGCCGATCGGCTCCATACTGCTCGGATGGACCGTCAGCAGATCTCCCGCCTCGCCCATGCCCACCACCCGATCGCTGCCCCGCTGGCGGACGAGTCGGTGGCCCGTCTGCTGGACCGCGCGACGGCCGGGAAGGAGGACGGCCGGGCGCTGGACCTCGGTTGTGGCGAGGGCGCCTGGCTGGTCCGGGCGCTGGCCGCGCGCCCGGGCTGGCAGGCCGTGGGGGTGGACCTGGACGCCCGGGCCCTGACCCGCGCACGGGAGACCGCGACCGCTCTCGGCGTCGTGCGCCGGATCGGCCTGCACCACCTGGACGCACGGGAGTTCACCTCGAAGGAGCCCTTCGACCTGGTGCTGTGCGTCGGTTCCACGCACGCCTTCGGCGGACTGCTTCCGACGCTCGCGGCGGCCCGCGAACTCCTGGCCCCGGGTGGCCGGTTGCTGGTCGGCGAGGGATTCTGGCAGCGCGATCCGTCCCGGGCCGCCCTGGACGGGCTGGGTGCGACCCGGGACGAGTTCGCGGATCTGGCGACGACCACCGACCGGGTCCTCACGGACGGCTGGACGCCGGTGTCCGGGTACGTCAGTACGGAGCGGGAGTGGGACGACTACGAGTTCGCCTGGACGGGCTCGCTGGCCGAGTGGGCGCTGGACCACCCGGACCATCCGGACGCGGCGGCCGCCCGGGAAGCCGCCGACCGACACCGGGCGGAGTGGCTGCACGGCTACCGGGGGACGCTCGGCTTCGTCACGTACCTGCTGCGCCGCGACTGAACACTGCCACGGCTGAACGACCCTGGACCGTCGGCTACTTCTGTGTGCGCGCGAGGAAGTCGTCGATCAGCGGGGCGATTTCGGGAAGCTTCTCCTCCAGTGCGAAGTGCCCGGTGTCGAACACGTGCAGCTCGGCCGCGGGCAGGTCGCGCAGGTAGGCGCGGGCGCCGGGCTCGGTGAAGAAGGGGTCGTTGCGTCCCCAAAGGATCAGCGTGGGCGGCTGGTTGGCCCGCAGCCAGGCCTGCCAGGCGGGGTAGAGTTCGACGTTGGAGAAGTAGTCGAGGGCCAGCTCGACCTGGATGTCCTTGCGGCCGGGCAGGTCGAGGAAGTGCTGGTCGAGGGTCCAGCCGTCGGGGGCGACCAGGCTCGGGTCGCCGGTACCGCCCTCGTACTGGCTGCGGGTGACCTCCAGGGTGAGGATCGAGCGGGCGGCCTCCCCGGCGCCCGGGACGCCTCGCCGGTTGGCGATGAACTCCCGCGCCTGGTCGGAGAGTCCCTCCTCGTAGGCGTTGCCGTTCTGGACCACCAGACCGGTAACCCACTCCGGGTGGCGGGTGGCCAGGCGCAGGCCGACGGGGGCGCCGAAGTCGAATACGTACAGCGCGAAGCGGTCCAGGCCGAGGGCGAGGCAGAAGCCCTCGATCACGTCGGCCAGGGTGTCGAAGCGGTACGTGAAGGTGTCGGGTGCGGGGCTGTCGCTGTGGCCGAAGCCCGGGTAGTCGGGGGCTATCAGGCGGTAGCGGGTACCGAGCGCGTCGAGCAGCCGGGCGTACTGGTGAGAGGCGGACGGGAAACCGTGCAGCAGCAGGAGGACGGGGGCGTCGGCCGGGCCGGTTTCGCGGTAGAAGATGCGCAGCCCGTCGACGTCGACGTGGCGGTGGTGGATGTGTGGGATCGTCAGCTCGCTCATGCTAACCATTAAACAGCATTTTAATGGTTAGGCAAGGCCTGCGAGTGAGAGCACATGAGCGAGCTGACCCATCGCCACGGACACCGTGGCGCTCAGTCCTTCTTCAGCTGCTCCTGCTGCACCAGGTAGTCCAGCACCTCGGGCATCGCCTCGACGCCGCCGGCCTTCGTCGGCGAAGTCCGGTACTCGCCCTGGACGATGACCGTCGGCAGCTCGTTGATGCCGTAGCTGGTGAACGCGGCAGCGGCGTCGTCGACCGACTGGCGCACCTCGGCGGACCGGTAGGCCTGGCCGAAGAGCTGGGCGTCGATGCCGTGGCGGACGGCCCAGTCGGTGGCGGCGGCCTCGGTGGTGAGGTCGGCGCCCTCGTCGTGGACGGCACGGAAAACGCTGGTCTGCAGACGCTCGACCATGCCGAGGCGCTCCAGCGTGTAGTACATCCGCGCATGGCCGCGCTGCACACCCTCGTCCGGGCTGCCCGGCCAGATCGCCGGGACGCGGCGCAGCGAGACGTCGTCGCGGTGCTTCTCGGCCCAGGCCTGCAGGGGCTGTTCGAGCGCCTGCGAGTGGTCGCAGTCGTACCAGAAGAACTCCACCGCCTCGGTCCGGGCGCTCTCGCGCACCGGTTGCGGGTGGTCGAGCCTGACGAACTTGGCACCCTCGGAAGGGAGTTGGTGGATCGCCGCGCCGACCTGGACCGGGGACGCGGCGATCCCGGCAGCAACGGCGAGCAGGACGGTGGACCGCAGCAGCGACTTCGAGTTCACACCGGGCAGTGTGCTGGTGACGGTTCGCTACCGGCGAGTCGGTGCGCGGCGGCAGGCCGGGATTCGCCCGAACGGCGTACCCGGGGCCGACGCGTCGGCCGGCCCGTCCCGCGTCAGACGGCCGGCCCGTCCCGCGTCAGTCGGTCGGCTCCGTACCCGCGGTCCACACCTCGGCGACCAGCCGTTGCCAGGCGTCCACCACCGCGCCCAGCTCGAAGTGCTCCAGCGCGTGCGCCCGGGCCGCCGCGCCGAGGCCCGCGCGGTTGACCGCCAACACCTTGCCCAGCGCCTCGGCGAGGGCGAGCGGGTCGCCGGGGGCGACGAGCGCGCCGGTGGCGCCGTCCCGGACGACCTCGCGGACCCAGCCGACATCGGTGGCGACGGCGGGCACTCCGGCCAGTGCCGCCTCGATCAGCGCGCCGGGAACGCCCTCGCTGTCGCTGGTGAGCAGCAGTGCGTCGGCAGCGCGGTACAGCGGGGCCGGGTCGGGCAACGGGCCGAGGAAGTGGGCGCGGGCGGCGGCCGGGTGGCGGGCCAGTGTCTCGCGCAGCGGGCCGTCCCCGGCGACGGCGAGCCGGACGTCGGGCAGGCGGTCGAGCACGTCGAGGGCGAGGTCGAGCCGCTTCTCGGGCGCTATCGCGCCGATCCAGGCGACCAGCAGGACGTCCGCCGGCAGGCCCAGCGCGTGCCGGGCGGCGCGCCGGTCGTCCCGGCCGTCGGCGGGCGGATAGCTCTCGGCGGCACGGGAGTTGGGGATCACGTGCACCTTGCCGTCGGGCAGTGCGAACTGCTCCTCGAGGACGGCACGCGCCTCGTCGGTGAGCGTGGTGACGGCGGCGGCGCGGTGCATCAGCGCGCCGCCGCGCACCCGGCGCAACCGGGTGGCGGTCCAGTAGCGGGGGTGGCCGACGGAGACGTAGACGAACGGGGTCCGGGTCCCGGCCATGGCGAGGGCGCAGGCGGCCAGGGTGTCGGAGCCGTGGGCGAGCACGACGTCGGCGGCGCACGCGGCGGAACGCAGGGCTCGCAGGGTGGTCGGGCGAAGTCGGCCGGGGCCCAGGACGGCGGCGCTGCGCAGGCCGGAGGCATCGGGGCAGTCCCCTGGATCGGCCTCCGCGGCGCCGCGGCGGACGGCCGGGTGCGGGGCGAGGGCGCACAGCGCGGAGGACTGGCCCCGGCGGCCCAGTTCCCGGTGGAGGTCACGGGCGAAGTTCTGGGCACCCCCGCGGCGTGTATCACTGATCAGATGCAGGACACGCGGACGGGTTCCGGCCGGATCGGCCGACATATGGTCGGGCATGGACCGACCTTGGCACAGTGCTCCGCCCGGGACAGCCCCTTCGCGCAACCTGATGGTGGCCCATCCGCCCGCGCTTGTACACCCGATGTGCGCCAGAGAGCCGCCGTCGTGCGCCGGTTACGACCACCACGCGCCCCGTCTCACCCCCTGCCGCGCTCCGGTTCGCCTCCGTCGCGCCGTACCGCCTCCGTCGCGCCTCACCGACTCCGCCCCCTCGTCCTGGCGTCCTGGCGTCCTGGCGTCCTGGCGTCCTGGCGTCCTGGCGTCCTGGCGTCCTGGCGTCCTGGCGTCCTGGCGTCCTGGCGTCCTGGCGTCCTGGA
>NZ_JBVISA010000043.1:58602-67395 GCF_055575755.1 Kitasatospora sp. NPDC034035
GGCAGGCCGGGGGCAGCACCGGGTTCCGCGTCAAGTCTCGTGTCAATCTCCGCGTCACACCGTCGAGTTATCCGGCCGCCCGACCCCCGATAGGGCGGTACGCGGAGCGCCCGGGCACCGCCCGGGCGGCCACCACCCGACCCCGAGGCGGTTACGCGGTTCGGGTGAACGCGGTTGGACCTGGGCCCGGGCCGCTCGGCAGGATGTCCGGCCGGGGCGCCGCAGCACTGCCCCATCTCCCCCTTCCTCATACGGATTTGGAGTCACCCGGTGTTCAAGGGATTCCGCAGCTTCCTGCTGCGCGGAAACGTGGTGGACCTCGCGGTCGGCATCGTGATCGGCGCGGCCTTCACCGCCGTCGTCACCGGGTTCGTCAGCGCCTTCCTCACCCCGCTGGTCGGCGTCGCGTCCGGAGCCGTCGGCGACTTCACCCAGAAGACCTTCGAGGTGGCCGGCACCCGGTTCCCGTACGGCCTCTTCGTCAACGCGGCGATCGGCTTCGTGCTGACCGCCGCCGTCATCTACTTCGCCGTGGTGCTGCCGGTCGGCAAGCTGCAGACGCGCTTCGAATCGGCCACGCCCGCACCGGCTGCGAAGGTGGACTGCCCGGAGTGCCTGAGCTCGATCCCGGCCGCCGCGAGCCGCTGTTCGTTCTGCACCTCGGAGGTCGGCAAGCCGGGTCTGCCCGCGCAGGCCCAGGCGCTGCAGTCGCACTGACCTGCGGAACCGTAGCGGCGACCGTCGGCCCGGACCTGCGACCGCCGTCCGACGGGCCTCGAACCAGGCGGTCAGCGCGCTGACGGGATCTTTATTCCCGAAACATTCACGAGCTCCCGTCGCACCCTCGGCGGGGGCTCGAATGCGCCAGCGCACGCCCTGCCCGCAAAAGTTTCTCCGCAGGGCCCTGGACCGTCCACCGGCCGGTCACCGCACGGCCGTCCAGCGGCGCCGTCCGGCCACTGTTCGATCACTGACGGGGCGCCAAGGTTGTCCGGAACCAGACGCCGGAATGTCCGTTCTTACTACTTTCGAAACCTTTGTGCGAGCGAAGACTGTGTAAACACTCGAACTGCTCCCCCTCCCGCTCTCCTCAGCAGGCGCATTGTGGGCTTACCGTATGCCCCATGACCTCGCCCCGCTCCTACGACGGAGTCGGCTACCCCTCTCCGTCCTTCTCCTCCGGCACGCCGATTTACGACAGCCTCGTGGCTGAGCGCGGCGTCCCCCAGATCGCACCCATCAACGTGCCGGCCGCCCTGCCGCCGGCACTGTCGTCCGGTTACGGATCCGGCCTCGGCCAGTCCTACGAGAACCGGTACGGCAACGGGTACGAGAGCGCCGGCAGCAACCTCCCCGCGCTGCCGCCCGCCCGCCTCGCCCTGGGCCCCGGCCCGAGCAGCGGCCCCTCCACGGCGTACATCCCCGCGCAGCCCGCGCCGGCGTACGCCTCCCCACAGCCGTCGGTCCCCGGTTACGGCGCCCCCCAGCCGTACCAGCGACCGCAGCCCGGCTCGCCGGCCTTCACCCAGACCGCCAGCGGCGGCTACCAGCCGACCGGCGGCCAGAGCTTCGGCGGCCAGAACACCTTCATCGGTGGCCAGGCCGGCCAGCAGCCCTTCGGCGCGCAGCAGAGCGGCGGCCCGGGCGGTTTCGGCCAGAGCCAGCCAGGCGGCCCGCAGAGCTTCGGCGGCCAGCAGGGCTTCGGCGGCCCGCAGTCCTTCGGCGGCCCGACCGCGGGCGGCCCCGGCTTCCAGGGCCAGGGCGGCGACCAGTCCTTCGGCGGCGCCCAGCTGCGCCCGGCCATGGCGCCGGTCGCGCCGGTCCGCCCGATGCAGCCGCAGCGCCCGGGCCCGTACGGCGAGGCCGGTCACGGCTCCTTCAACACAGCGGGGCAGGTCAACGGCGGCTACCAGTCGCAGGGCCAGGGCTACTGAACCGCTGACACCCCGAGGCCGTCCCCCACACGGCCACACCCGCACCACCTGAGCAGCACCCGGCGACCCCTGAACGCCGGGCGAACGGAGAACGGGTCATCCACGGACCGCCCGGAACGCCCCCCACGGCGTCCCGGGCGGTCCGTGCGCATATGGGGGGCCTGCATGCGGCGGCAACCCTGCTGGCAGGATGGGGGAATGCAGCTCACCGGACTCCACGTCTACCCCGTCAAGTCCATGTACCGCCTGAGCCCGGACACCGCCCCGGTCCATCCCTGGGGCCTGGCCGGAGACCGCCGCTGGATGCTCGCCGACCCGACCGGACGCTTCGTCAGCCAGCGCGAGAACACCGCCCTCGGACAGATCCGGCCCGCACTCCTGCCCGACGGCTCACTCACGCTGACCGCCCCCGACGGCTCACGGATCGAGGTCCCCGCCCCCGCCGTCGCGGCCGGCGACCCGCTCGCCGAGGTCGAGGTCTGGGGCACCCGCTTCCACGCCGCCGAAGCCGCCAAGGAAGCACACCAGTGGATCGCCGAACACCTCGGCGACTACCGCCTGGTGCACCTGGACGACCCGCGCGCCCGCCCCGCCGACCCCGAGTACAGCGAGCCCGGCGACACCGTCTCGATGGCCGACGGCTTCCCGCTGCTGGTCACCACCACCGCCTCGCTGGACCGGCTCAACGAGCTGATCGCCGCCGAGCACCCGAACGAACACGAAACCCTGCCGATGGAGCGCTTCCGCCCCAACGTGGTGGTCACCGGCTCCGAGCCCTGGGCCGAGGACGGCTGGCGCCGCATCCGGATCGGCGAACTCACCTTCAAGGTCGTCAAGCCCTGCGGCCGCTGCATCATCACCACCACCGACCAGGAGACCGGCGAACGGCGCGGCAAGGAACCACTGCGCACGCTCGCCCGGCACCACCGGCTGCTGCGCACGGCCGCCTTCGGGCAGAACCTGATCCCCGAGCGGCCGGCCGGCGTCGAAGGCGACGTGCTCGGCACGCTCCGCCTCGGCGACGAGGTCGAGGTGCTGGAGGACGGGGCGCACTGGCCGGCCGACGGGCGCTGAGCACGAGCCGCGCCCCGGGGGCGTCCTGCCCGCGCGGAGCCGCCGCTTCGTGGAACCGCGTTGTGGAACCACGTTGTGGAATCGCATGTGTGGAACCGCTTGATGGAACCGCTTGATGGGGCCGTTCTGTGGAGCCGTTCTGTGGAGCCGCCGCCGCACGGAACCACCGCTGTGCGCGCTCGTTGAACAAGTGGTCGGAACCTGTGGCGGCGGTGGGCTCTACCGGTGTCCGCGCGACAGCGGGCGGCCGAACCACCCATGTGAGCGCGCTACGGTGGGCGGGCCGCCCGCGCACCTCCGCGCGTTCGGCCCGTTGAACGCCTGCTCGACGAAGGTGGGGACGACAGACCGTCATGGCTGAGCACAGGGTCCGGGTCACCCAGGACAGCGCATCCCGCTGGCGTCGCCGCGCGGGCGAGTACGAAACGCTCGCGGAGGCCCTGGCCGCCGCCGAAGCGGGCGACACCGTGACCGTCCGGCCGGGCACCTTCCGGGAGAACGTGCTGCTGGACAAGCCGGTGACGATCGTCCCGGCCCAGGGCCCGGGCACCGTGCGGATCGAGCCGCCCTCCGGGGTGGCGCTGACCGTCACCGCCGCCGCGACCGTCCGCGACCTCGTCATGGAGGGCGGCGACAGCTCCGCCCCCGCCGTCCTGGTCACCGGCACCGAGGCGACGCCTTCGTTCAGCGGCTGCCGGATCGAGACCCGCTCGGCCACCGGGATCGAGATCACCGACGGCGCCCGGCCGACCCTGCGCGGCTGCGTGGTCGCCAACCCCGGCGGGCTCGGGCTGCGGCTGCGCGGCGAGGGCACCGCCGCCGCCTTCGAGGACTGCGAGGTCGCCGCCGCCGGCCAGGCCGGACTCGCCGTCCTCGGCGGCGCGACCGCCGTCCTGGACCGTTGCCGCGTCCACCACGCCTCCGGCGCCGGCGTGCTGCTCTCCGACCCGGGCAGCGCGGCCGAGCTGACCGGCTGCGAGATCTACGAGATCCGCGGCAGTGGAGTGCAGGCCGACGCGCAGGCGGGCGGGCGACTCGTCGACTGCGAGATCCACCGGGTCACCGGCAACGGGCTGACCCTGGACGGCGAGGCCGAGCTGGTCCTCACCGGCTGCCGGGTGCACGACCTGCCGGAGAACGGCGCCGACCTGCGCGGACGCTCCCGGCTCAGCCTCGCGCACAGCACCGTACGGGACTTCGGCCGCGGCGCGCTGTCGGTCTGGGACCAGGGCACCGAGGCCATCGCCGAGGCCTGCCAGATCCACGGCTCGACCGGCGAGTACCCGGCGCTGTGGGTCAGTGACGGCGCCCGGCTCACCCTCACCGACTGCTCGCTGCACGACCTGCCCGACGCCCTGTTCGTCCTCGACCGGGACTCCGCCGCCACCGCCGAGGGCTGCTCGTTCAGCCGGATCCGCAGTTCGGCGGTCTCGGTCAGCGGCGGAGCCACCGTCGCCCTGGCCGCCTGCCGGGTACAGGAGGCGGGCACCGGACTCTGGTTCCGCGACCACGGCAGCGGCGGACTGCTCACCGACTGCGAGATCTCCGACGTGTCCACCGGGGTGATCGTCACCAAGGGCGCCGACCCGGTGCTGCGCGACTGCACCGTGCGGGCCAGCACGGACGCCGGGGTGTACGTCTCGGCGCAGGGGCGGGGCACCTTCGAGGACTGCCGGGTCTCGCACGGCAAGGGCTTCGGCTTCCACATCATCGACGGCTGCCGGACGCAGCTCATCCGGTGCCGGGCGGAGCAGAACGAGCGGGCCGGGTTCGAGTTCTCCGAGCCGGGGCCGGTCGCGGAGGGGTGTACGTCGGACGACGTCGCGGCGGCACCGGGGCCGGGCTCCGGGCTGGGGTCGGGGCGCGGTTCCGGGCTAGGGCCTGGGTTGGGGTCCGGACTGGGGCCTGGGCTGGGGTCGGGACCGGGTTCCAGGGCGGGTTCCGCGCTCGGGTCACCGTTCGGGGGCGCGGACGTACCGTCGCCTCGCACCTCCCAACTGGCCGCCGTTGCGCCGTTGTTGGCCCCGGCCTCGGCCTCGTCGGCGATCGCCCCGATCCCGGACTGCCGACCGGCCGACGAGGCACTCGCCGAACTGGACTCGCTGGTCGGGCTGGCCACAGTGAAGCAGGAGGTGCGCACCCTGATCGACCTGATCTCAGTCGGCCGCCGTCGCCGCCAGGCCGGGCTCAAGGCGCCGTCGCTACGCCGACACCTGGTCTTCACCGGCGCCCCCGGTACCGGCAAGACCACCGTCGCCCGGCTCTACGGCGAGATCCTCGCCTCACTCGGGGTACTCCAGCGCGGACACCTGGTCGAGGTGGCCCGGGTGGACCTGGTCGGCGAGCACATCGGCTCCACCGCGATCCGCACCGCGGCCGCCTTCGACCGGGCGCGCGGCGGCGTGCTCTTCATCGACGAGGCGTACGCGCTCGCTCCCGAGGACGGCGCGCGGGACTTCGGGCGCGAGGCGATCGACACCCTGGTCAAGCTGATGGAGGACCACCGGGACGAGGTGGTCGTCATCGTGGCGGGCTACACCGCCGAAATGCAGCGCTTCCTGTCCGCCAACCCCGGCGTATCGTCCCGCTTCTCACGCACCATCAGCTTTCCCGACTACACGGCGGAGGAGCTGCTGGAGATCGCCCGGGCGCAGTGCGCGGAGCACGAGTACGCACTCTCCGAGGGGACGGCGATGGCACTGCTGGAGCACTTCGGAGGGCTGGAGCGCGGCCCCAACTTCGGCAACGGGCGCACCGCTCGGCAGGTCTTCGAGACCATGGTCGAGCGGCACGCGGTACGGATCGCCCACCTCGCCGACCCGTCCACCGAGGAACTCCAGCTGCTCGTCCCGGCCGACCTGCCGACGGCGCCCCTGCCGTAGCGCCGCCGCCAGGGAACTCGTCGGCCGCGCCGGGCCGTTGAGGCGGGCATGAGCATGCTTCTGACGGGCGCGGCGGGCGGGTTGCTGTTACCGGCCGGGCTGGTGGCGTTCTTCTTCCTCGGCGCGGCGGTACGGCGGTTGCGCGCCCGCCCGGCGACGGGTCCGTCCGGCGGCCGCGGCGCGGGCGCGACCGCTACGGAGGAACTGCACGCGCTGCTCTACCCGAGCAAGCGGGCGCAGTTGGAGCAGCGACGGGTCGAGCTGGTGCTGCGGGACGACGAGCACGACGGCGCGCCGAAGCGCACCGGTATCGACCTCGCGGGCGGCCGGGCGGTGATCCGGCGGCAAGCGGACAAGTGACGGGTGACGGGTGACAGCTAACAGCTGACGGCCGAGAGCTGACGGGTGGCGGCGAACAGACGACAGCCAACAGCTGACAGAGTCTGAAATCTGTCATCCGTCATCTGACATCTGTTCGCCGCCCGTCGCCCATCCACTCGACCCGAGGCCCGCCACCCCTAAAGCCGCCGCACCAGCAGTTCCACCCGCCCCTCCGCCGGGTCCGACCGGAGCCGGCGGCCCGTCCGCCTCGGCAACAACTGCCCGCAGGCCTACGGCGAGTTCCGCGAAAGCCCTCCTCCGCGACGACCGCGACAATCTCCGGCGTGCCCACGAAGTGGCGGTAGAGCACCGGCCGGCTGCAATCGATCCACTCCGCCAGCCGACGGATCGTCACCGCGTCCCAGCCTTCCGCCTCGGCCGGCCCCCGGGCGATCCTGATGATCAGTTGGTGCCGTTCGACGCGTTCGCTCTCGCGGCGCTGGTGAATCGACATATTCGAATCCTATCAGCGCTAGATATCGGAGCATCGACTATGCTAGCTTCGTTCCTATTCCTAGCAACGCTAGGAGTCGGAGCGCAGAGCAACGCGAGGCCATCAAACCCGAGGGGGAACCATGTCCAGCACCATCACCAGCACCAGCAACAGCACCGCCACCACCAACACTGTCACCAGCGCCGCCGCCACCGGCACCGGCGGCCGTGCCCGTACGCTGATCGCCACCACGCTGGCCGTGCTGGTCGCCGTGGGCATCGGCTACATCGGCATCTGTTTCCTGGTCACGCCGGAGAGCGTCGCCTCCGGCTTCGGCCTGCCCGAGTGGCCGCACGGCGACGCCGCCGCGTTCCTCGGCACCAAGGGCATCCGCGACCTCGCCTCCGGCATCGCCCCGCTGGTCCTGCTGCTCACCGGCCAACGGCGGGCCCTGGGCTGGCTGCTGCTCGTCGACGTCCTGATTCCGGCCGACGATGCCATCACCGTGCTGACCCACCACGGCTCGACCGCCGCCGCGCTCGGCATCCACGGCGCGACAGCGGTCGGGGTCGCCGTGGCGGCCGGGCTGCTGCTCACCGAGCGCCGCGACCGGGGCACCCGGCAAGCAGCCTGACGGAACGTCGAAACGCCGGAACACCGGACCGGCTGAACGATGGAGCGCCGGAACACCGGACCGAACGAACGCCCTGAGGTCGGACCGGCTGCGGTGTCAGCCCGCCCAGGGGCCGCCGGCGAGGAAGGACTCCAGCGCGGCCCGGTAGGGCGCGATGTCGATCCGCTCGCCGGCCAGCCAGTCGTCCGAGTAGTACTTGTCCAGGTAGCGGTCCCCCGGGTCGCAGATCAGCCCGACCACGCTGCCGGTCCGCCCGGCCTCGCGCATCTCGGCGACGATCCGCAGCGCGCTCCACAGGCCCGTCCCGGTCGAGGCCCCCGCCTTCTTCCCGAGGACATGCTCCAGCACCCGCACGGCGGCGATCGACGCCGCGTCCGGCACCTTCATCATCCGGTCGATCGCCCCCGGGACGAAGCTCGGCTCCATCCGGGGTCGCCCGATGCCCTCGATCCGCGAGCCGCTGTCGCAGACGGCGTCCGGGTCGTGGTGCACCCAGCCGTCGAAGAAGCAGGAGTTCTCCGGGTCCGCCACGCAGATCCGGGTGTCGTACTGCATGTAGTGCACGTAGCGGGCGATGGTCGCCGAGGTGCCGCCGGTGCCGGCGGTGGCGACGATCCAGGCCGGCTCGGGGTGCGGCTCCAGGCGCAGCTGGGCGAAGACCGACTCGGCGATGTTGTTGTTGCCGCGCCAGTCGGTGGCCCGCTCGGCGTAGGTGAACTGGTCCATGTAGTGCCCGCCGGTCTCCTCGGCGAGCCGGGCGGACGCCTCGTACACCTCGTCCGAACGCTCGACCAGGTGACACTCGCCGCCGTGGAACTGGATCAGGTCGATCTTGGCCTGGCTGGTGCTCTTGGCCATGACGGCGATGAACGGCACGCCGATGAGCTGGGCGAAGTACGCCTCGGAGACGGCGGTGGAACCACTGGAAGCCTCGATCACCGGCTTGCCGGGGCGGATCCAGCCGTTGCAGAGCCCGTAGAGGAAGAGCGAGCGGGCCAGCCGGTGCTTGAGCGAGCCGGTCGGGTGGGTGGACTCGTCCTTGAGGTAGAGGTCGATCCCCCACTCGGCCGGCAGCGGGAAGCGCAACAGGTGGGTGTCGGCGGAGCGGTTGGCGTCGGCGTGGACCTTGCGCACCGCCTCCTTGAGCCAGGCACGGTAGTCCTGGTCGGAGCGGTCGACGTCGACGGTCGGCTCGATGCCGGACCGGGGGTCGTGCTCGATGCCGCGCTCGGCGCCGGACTGGGTACTCATTGGTCGCTTCTTCCTCGTAGTGCCCCCCACTGCTCACTACGAGTGTACGAGTGTCACGATAAGTGACCGTTTTCGAAGACCCAGCTTCCGCTTATTGCCTCTGCGACTTAGGGCGTCCGCCAGTAGGTCATCGGATGCGGGGGCTTCGAGGCCGGGTATCCCAGCGGTAGAGGGTCCAAGCCCGTCTGATTAGGCAGCGGACAG